>JAPLHW010000237.1 GCA_026389425.1 Coprothermobacterota bacterium | reverse complement strand
AGTTCCAGGCCGAGATCAAGGAGCAGTTGCAGGCGCTGGACTACACCCACGATCCGCACGCTTATGAGCGATCCCAGCAATTGCGCGCCATGGCCATGGACTGCCAGGCCATCATCGGCTATGCCCAGCGCTACGCCGAGCTAGCCAGCCGGTTGGCTGAAGCAGAAACCGACCCCACGCGCAAAAAGGAGCTGTCCAGGATCGCCGAGGTTTGCTCCTGGGCGCCGGCCCATGCGCCTCGCGATTTCTGGGAGGCGCTGCAGATGTATTGGTTCGTCCATCTCGGCGTGGTCACCGAGCTGAACACCTGGGATTCCTTCTGCCCCGGCCACCTCGATCGCCACCTGCAGCCCTTCTACCAGGCAGGCCTTGCGCAGGAAACGCTCACCCGCGAGCAGGCCAAAGAATTGCTGCAATGCTTCTGGGTGAAATTCAACAACCAGCCCGCTCCGCCCAAGGTAGGCGTTACCGCTGCAGAAAGCGGAACCTATACCGACTTCGCCAACATCAACATCGGCGGCTTGCTGGCCGATGGCAAGGACGGCGTCAGCGATACCAGCCACCTGATTTTAGAAGTGATCGACGAGATGCGCTTGCTGCAGCCCTCTTCCAACATCCAACTGGCGGCCGTGAACTCCGAGCGTTTCCTCAGCAACGCCTGCCGGATTATCCGCAAGGGCTGGGGCCAACCTTCCCTCTTCAATGTTGATTTGGTCATCGAGGAGATGCTGCGGGCCGGCAAAACGATCGAGGATGCCCGCGAGGGGGGAATTTCCGGTTGTGTGGAAACCGGCGCCTTTGGGAAAGAAGCCTACATCCTGACTGGCTATTTCAACCTGGTGAAAGTGCTGGAAATTACCCTGCATGACGGCTGGGATCCGCGGACCCAAGCTCAGATCGGCATTCACAGCGGTGACCCGCGCCAGTTTCAAACCTTCGAGCCGTTCTACCAGGCCTTCCTGGAGCAACTGCGCCACTTCGTCGAGATCAAGGTCCGCGGCAACGCGGTGATCGAACGACTCTACGCCACACTCATGCCGGCCCCTTTCCTTTCCATCATCGTCGACGACTGCATTGCCAAGGGGCGAGACTACAACGATGGCGGCCCGCGCTACAACAGCACCTACATCATGGGGACAGGGACCGGCAGCCTCACCGATTCGCTGTCTGCGATCCGCAAGCATGTCTTCCAGGAGAAGTCCCTGACCATGGATTCCCTGTTGGAAGCCCTACGCGAAGACTTCCAAGGCTGCGAGAAGACCCGCCAACTGCTCTGGAACAAGACGCCGCGCTACGGCAACGACGACGACGCCGCCGACGAGCTGATGCTTCGCGCCTTCCACGATTTCAACGCGCTGGTGGAGGGACGCCCGAACACCAAGGGCGGGCAGTACCGGGTGAACTACCTTTCCACCACCTGCCACGTCTACTTCGGCTCGGTGACTGGCGCTACGCCCGACGGCCGCAAAGCCTGGGCTCCCCTTTCCGATGGGATCTCCCCCGCGCAGGGGGCCGATACGCATGGCCCCACGGCGGTTCTCCGCTCGGCCGCCAAGATGGACCACGCCAAGACCGGAGGCACCCTCCTGAATCAAAAGTTCACCCCATCTCTCCTTGCCGGAGAAAGTGGGCTGACCAACCTGGGTCACCTGGTGCGAGGTTATTTCAAAATGGGCGGACACCACATTCAGTTCAACGTGGTTACGGCGGAGACCCTTCGAGCTGCCCAAGCGGAACCGGAGAAATACCGGGACTTGATTGTGCGGGTGGCCGGTTATTCAGATTACTTCTGCGATCTCACCCCTTCCCTGCAGGAAGAGATCATCGCCCGAACGGAACAGACCCTCTTCTAACGAACGATCAGCACCGGACAGGTGGCGTAGTGGACCACAGCGTCGCTGGTGGAGCCGAGGAAGAATTCGTTCGCTTTGGACAGGCCACGGGATCCCATCACCAGCAGACTCGGTTTCTCACTGTCGATGCATTTCAGGATCTCGTCTGCCGGGTGGCCTTCACGGATCAGGAGCCTAGGCTTGACAGCAGAGTCCACGAAGAAGGCGCTCATTTCGTCGAGGATCGTTTCCGCTTCTTTCTTGCGCCTGGCGGGAAGGTCGGGGATTGTCCTCAGCAGGTAGCTGAGCCCGCCCGGAATGGCGTGGGTATAGGGAATTGGCACGATGGCGTGCAGCAGGATCACCTCGGCCCGAGGCCGTTCCATCTCTGCCAGGTGTTTAGCCATTGCCACTGCTCGCTGGGAGCCAGGGGAACCGTCCACCGGAACCAGGATGCGGCGAATCATCGCATCGATCTCAAACATCTCTAACGTCATCTCCCTCCTTCGCGGGTCTTGTCTCGCTCTTACCGTCTAAAGAATATCTCATCTTAGCATGCCTCCTCGCCGGAGGAATGAAAAGGCGCGGCGCTGCCCCCAATTAATCCTTTGACTCTTGCGATCATGGTAATTACAATGTTATTACCATTCAGTCAAGGAGGTAACACGGTGAGAGCGCGTGTCATCAAAATCGGCAACTCGCAGGGAATTCGTATTCCAAAACCATTGCTCGATCAAACTGGAATTATGGATGACGTTGAGCTTGTGGTGGAGAAAAGCCAAATCATTATTCGCCCGATCTCAAATCCAAGGCCAGGTTGGGATGATGCTTTTAGAACAATGGCCAAAAATGGTCATGACGCGTTGATCGAGGTAAACGAGAATATGACCAATTCTTGGGATGCAGAAGAATGGCAATGGCAGTAAATCGCTTCGATGTATATCTGATTACCCTTGATCCGACCGTTGGCTCCGAAATTCAGAGTACGCGACCTTGTTTGATCATTTCGCCGGACGAAATGAACCGGCATATCCGAACCGTCATTATTGCCCCGATGACGACCTCCGGGAAAGAATATCCCACGCGAATAACGTGTGAGTTTCATTACAGCGGCTGTTTGCTCTTTAGGTTGCCCGAGAAATTAGTGGATGTCCCCGATCGTTCCGGTAAGGCAGTAGTCTGTAAACCTAATAGAATTCCAATGAGGCTCATTTTCCGTTAAAATTAGAAGATGTCAGGAAGGGAACATTCAATGCATACAGAATATACTGCAATAGTAAAACAGAAGGGTGATTGGTGGATCGGATGGATTGGGGAGGTTCCAGGTGTAAACTGCCAGGAACACAGCCGGCAGGAACTATTGGATAGCTTACGCGCAACCTTGCAGGAGGCAATTGAGTTCAATCGAAAAGATGCCATCGCCTCCGCAGGTTCAGAGTATTCGGAAGAAAGAATAGCCGTTTCTGCGTGAAAAGATCCCAACTGGTGAAACACCTGCGGGCTCAAGGGTGTGAGTTCATCAGGGAAGGGGCGCGACATTCTTGGTGGGGAAATCTGATTCAGAATAGACGCTCATCTGTTCCTCGTCACGTAGAAATCGATGATGATCTTGCTAGAAAAATATCTTGCTAGAAAAATATGCAAAGATCTTGGGATAGAACCAATCAAATAGACCACCAATAAGGTGATGCAGCGTACGGATAGTATCTCCTGCTATAGAGCGACTCCATTGTCTGACTGCGACTGAGAAATCAGTGGCTGTCCCCAATTAAATCCTTGAGAAAGCCGGCTGACCAATTCCTCGGCATAGTCTGCCCCGCCGGTCGGGTAGGAATACCCCAGTAACTTGGCAGTTTCAAGAGACACCTTGCGGAACAAGTCCATGGTCACAGCCAGGGCTCGCCAGACATCCGCTTGATCGTAATGGGCGAAGGCGCCTGAAAGTTGCGCGATCACAAGTGGATCGGCCCACTCTTCCAGGAAGCGCCCGCGCAGCCAGGTGTCGTGACCAGGCCCCATGGTGGCGTGCGCATGCCATTCCAGAACCTGTCGCAACAGGCTCTTCAGCTTGTCATCGCAACAGGATTTCCCCCACCACAACTCGCCCCGCCGCACATGTTTGGCGGTCCAGACGGCGTGATACCAAAAGTCATTGACCACCTGCAGGAATTCCGCCTCAACCGGTGGATCAGGTGGTTTCCAAGCAGAGGCATACTTGCCGGGATCGGGAAGTAGATTATCTTTGTCCAGCAGGACGCGCACTCCGCGGCGGAAGATATCTGCTATGCCTGAATCCACCCCCTGTTGAAGCATGGAATGAAGCATTTCAAGCGGTATCATGGCAAAATCAACATCCAACCCGCCGTCGAAGAGAACCCGTCGTTCCATTGTGTCGTTGGTTGTCTCTAGGAACGTCAACCACGCCTTGCCAATGTTATGGATCCAATCAGCCCGCTCAATATAGGGACGGATATCTCGCGTTACTATGGCCAGGTCCAGATCGGACCATACATCTGCCGGGTGATCGGTGCGGGCGCGCGAGCCCAGCACAAACGCCAGGCGGATATCTTCCTGCTTCTGGGCCCACTCTACGAATTTGTGAATCAATGTTTCGTACCCTTGTGAAACTAGATCCATCACAACCTCCGTTTAAGAAACATCATTGAAACCATCTCGATGACCAAGCACTGGCTGCCACTCTTCGACCAGCAGGCTTCAGCCTTGGCCTGGGTGATCCCTCTCCCGGTGGGGATCTGAAAGGTCAGGCGTTTGCCCTGTGCATCCAGCCGCAGCGTCCCCTTCGTATTTGGGTCATCTTGCCCTTCCTGCCCGTCGATAGTGATGCGGGTCACCTGGGAGTGATCGATGGCGTAGTTCTCGCCGTTTTCTGCCAGGATCGCGCCTGGCGCCATGGACAAGTAACGCTCGGCGTAACGGTAAAACGCGGAAATCTGGTCCCCCCAGCGCTCGAAGAAACCCTTTCCCTGGGCTTTGCCCTCTTCCTGCGACTTGCGGACGACCTCAGCCATGTTCTGGGAAGTGATGCGCACGACCAGGAGGCGACGATCGGTGACGACCAGGACATAAGACTTGGCCCCGAGGGTCCCGGCGCTAAGGTTGGGGACTACCCCCAGAACGCGTTCTCCGCTATCCGCTGCTGGAGGCGGGGAGGGAGGAGTAGCTGCGCCTTGGGAGGAGGGCAGGTTGGCCAGGCTTTGGCCACACGAGCCGCAGAAACGAGTCCCTTCCGTTTGGGGAGCGCCACAACTGGAGCAAAATCGAGCCATTTTTTCCTTTCCTGCCCTTCCCCTATCTTTCAGGGTACCGGGCACTTTCAAAATAGGTAGTTGTTCAGCTAACGGTCTCATCCTAGCATAGCCCCTTCCACAGAGCGTAACGACCCAGGTCAAGTTCAATCAGAATGTCCTAAAATAGACGGTAGCCATGACTACGATGCGGAAACCAGCCAAGAACATCGATGAATACATAGGACTCTTCCCCCCTGATGTTCAGAGATTGATCAGCCAATTCCATTTCACTTGGTGAGCAGGATGGTTGAATACAGAGTCAAGGAGACGAAACTGCTATTTTGCCGCCTTGGATCGCACTGGCATTCTCATGCTTCTTCCCAAATCAGAAAGCTTTGGGGTGATTGGAATAGATGGAAAAGAGTATCCAGTGCCAACCCAGAAACAGGTTGTGGATCTATTTGCTCTTAATAAAGAGCTCGTAGCCAGAAAAGTTCCACAAGGGTTTGACTACCTGGAATTAACGCCCCTGGCAATGCCAGCGCCCGTTCTGATGGACCGGATGAAAACCGCTGTTCTTGCGCATGCAGCAGAAGGAAAAGTTTATCAAACCCGGCGTTCTCCTTCCGATCCTTTCATAGCCGTTCGCGTCAATGCTGAAAAACAGGTCTGGATATGGGAGACCTTCAGGCAGGCACTGGATACGGACGAGCTTGTCTATTTTCCTGAAGAGTATTCAAGCAACCATCGTGGACAGACCAAATTGGAAATAGTCAACAATGGACATATTTGTGCTGTTCCGGGTTGGTCCGTGGGACTGGTTGAAAGTTCCCCGATGATGCCCGAACAGGGCCAGGGAAAGACAATTGGAGGCAGAAGACAATTGGAAATCGGCTCTTCTCCCCGTGATTACCTTCGAATACTTCAGACGGAAGCTTATCATGGAGAAACAGGAAAAACGTTTGAGGATTTCGTCATCGGATTCCTCACCCGCCTGGAGACAACCCAT
>JAPLHW010000022.1 GCA_026389425.1 Coprothermobacterota bacterium | reverse complement strand
CGTGTTCAGCCGGGAAACGGTCGGCTGCGCCGGTGCGGCAATGGGACTCGGGTTCGGACGGCCGTTCGAAGAGCACATTGCTCGAACCGAGGAGGGTTTTTGCTGTTTTCTCTCCAACGGGATCGATGCAGCAGCGAGCCGAGAGGAATACGCAGCAATCGCCGAACGTGGCCCGGACCCTCGTCACAAGAAGATGCTGCGGGATGGGGAACGCCTGATGAAGGATCCGGCAGTCGTCCGGAGATTCCTGGAGAACTTGCCCCTCTACGATGTGAAGGAGAAGTATATCGTGATGAGGCCCTTGTCTTCGACCCAAGAAGGTGAAATGGTCCGGAGCGTTGTGTTCCTGGCCGACGCAGACCAGATCTCCGCCCTCTCCATTCTTGCGAATTACCATACCGGAAGGATCCGGGACGGGATCATCGTCGCAGCCGGGGCAGCCGGGTGTCAGGCGATGGGAGTATGCACCTATGCGGAAAGCGGTTCGGAGAATTCCCGAGCGGTAATCGGTCTGACCGATATCATGGCTCGAGAAGCCGTAAGGAAGCAACTGGGAAAAGATAAAATGACATTTTCCGTCCCATTCAGCCTGTACCGGGAGATGGAAGCGAATGTCCCCGGAAGTTTCCTTGAAAAAGATGAATGGAAGGAACTCAATAGAATCGAGGACGGCTAACGACCCAGAATGGGAGAATTGGGGACAGCCACTGATTTCTCAATTAATCAGTGGCTGTCCCCAATTGGCGCATCGATGACCCAGAAGCAGCCCAGCACAGCGGTTTGGAATTGGCACTCCTGGTAACGCGTTATCATAGGTTCACGAGCAGTTATCCAAAATATCTGAAAAAACTAACTTGGACATTCCCTTTGCTCAATAGGCGAGGGCGTTCCAGTAAATTGATATGGGTACAACTGTTGCCCAGCGGCGAGCGGCATCCTTTCACGAGATAACATTCGCTCTACCAGCCCGCTTCGCCCCCCCTATCATCGCTTGCAAGAAATGCATGCAGAAGAGCGCAAGGAAACGAGGAGAGAGGCTTTCCCCTTGATATAATGGACGAGGCAAGCGAGGGATGAAAGCGATGCGATGGAACGTAAGAAGAAGAGGCCGAACGGCGCGATGATTGGGAAACGGGCCGGAAACTTCTTGGTGATCGGGGTCGCCTCTGCCCCACCTTCCCTCGCGGTCATCTCTCCCTCCTCCACTCTGGCGACGCCCTCCTTCAACACGGAGATGCCCTCCGCCTCCTTCTCCGCGCCGGCCTCCGCTGAACTCACCGCCTGGATTCGTTCCGACCGCCAGACTAAGGCCGCGCCCGAGCCAGTCTACGAGGTAGGCCGGGATACAGTGATCCTTCACTTCGGCGCGAATCAAGATGCCACCTATATCCTCTATGCTTTTTACGATTTCTACACATTCACTAAGAGTGAGGCGATCGGCAACGGGACCTTGAAAGCCGGTCAAGAGGCTTCGCTTGAACTGGCGGCGGTGGACGGGTTGCGAGCCTTCCGCTTGGTAGTAGAAGCGGCCGGGCAGCAGGTGACCATTACCGCTTCCGTCCTTTGTCTATGGGTGGACTGAGGAGTTCCGATGCCCTCCGCTGGAATACATTTGGTGGAGACTGTCAGCATTCAGGATGCGAGAGGAGATGAGAAGTGATTTGTAAGAAAGCAGTCTCGTGGTTCGTCGTGGGGGTCCTGGCTTTGGCCGGCCTTTGTCTTCCCGCCTATGGCCCGGCGGTTCCTCCGGCGTTGGCCGGAAACACCACCATTCAGCTTTGGATCGGCCAGAAAGACATCTCGGTGGACGGGCAGACTCAGCCGATGGACGTAGCCCCCTTCATCCAGAACGGGCGCACCCTGGTGCCGGTCCGTTTCATTTCAGAGGCGCTGGGGGCCAAGGTGGACTGGATCGATGCCAACAAGGAAATCGTCATTGTCTTGGGCGCCAAGGTGGTCGGCCTCTGGGTGGGGAAAGACACGGCGACGGTGAACGGTGTGGAAAGCAAGCTGGAGGCGCCGCCCATCATTCAGGATTCCCGCACCTTCGTGCCCCTTCGTTTCGTCTCGGAGGCACTTGGCGCCAAGGTGGACTGGCTGCAGGAGAAAAGCGAGGTCACTATCGCCTACAGCGCCCCGGTGGTGATCCGGCCCACCACCACGGACACAGTCTGGCACTACGTGGTGATCGGCGATTCGGAAGCCTGGGGTTTCTACGACTATTATGCCCA
>JAPLHW010000112.1 GCA_026389425.1 Coprothermobacterota bacterium | reverse complement strand
CTTGGCCTGCTGCATTAAACAGGTGGAAAATAAATCTGTCCCCTTATTTGCATGCTCAAAGAGATAATTGCTGTCATATGAAGATGTGACCCCAGATTATTGCAGGGGGAGATGGACGGTTATTATCGTTCCGTGCCCGCTTTCACTTTGCAGCTCGATGGAGCCATTGTGCGCCTCGGCCAGCAACTTCGCCACATAGAGACCCAGGCCGGTGCCTTGCACACCGTCACGGACGGCGCGAGCAGCACGTACGAAGGGCTGGAAAAGTTGGGATTGTTCCTCACGAGGAATCCCCGGGCCTTGGTCCTCCACCATCAGTGTGGCCAAGCCATCCATGGAGCGGAGGCGCACGGTGACCGACCCGCCTCGCGGGGAGAACTTGATGGCATTGGTCAATAAGTTGCCCAACAAGCGCTGGACCGCCTCGGTATCCAACCAGGCATCCGGTACGCGCTGCAGCTCAGTCTGCAGGGTGATACCCCGTGATTCCGCCAAGGGGACCATCTCCAGCGTTTCTTGACGAACCAGATCCTCCAGGTTGACTTGTTCGCGCAAAAGCTTCAAGCCAGTGGTCTGCACGCGCTGGCTGTCGACCAGGTTGTCCACCAGCACACGCAACCGTCGCAGGCTCTGCCGCCAGATCTCCTCGTACTCTTCCTGCTTTGCCTGGCGCGATTCTGCCGGCAACCCAGCCAGCAATTCACGGGAGGCGGCCAGGGTCATCAAGGGGGTCTTCATCTCATGGGAGACGGCAAAGAGCAGGTCGGTGCGCGCTTTCTCGATGGCTTGCGCCAGTTCCCGCTGCGCGCTGACGTCGCGAGAAATGCCCCCAAAACGTACTCCCAGGAGCGTCGGCACGCGGAAAGAGGTCACCTGCATAATAACAGTTACGCCGTCTGGACGATGGATCGGGATCTCCCGCATCTCCAAAGCCGGGAGCTCATCACCACGCAGGATCCCTTCCAGCTCCTGACGGATGACGCCCCGTTCCTGCTCATCTTTGGCGCCTGCCAGTTGCGACTGTACCTCCCAGAGGAACCGGCCCAAGACTTCCGCTTGCGGCATTCCGGTGATCCGCTCCTGGCTGCGGTTCCATTCGATGATGGCGCCTGTCTCGTCGGTGAGGACCACCCCATCGCCGGAGAAGTCGATTAGGGAGCGCAACTTGACTTCGCTCTCCCGCAAGGCATCCTCCGTACGCTGGCGTTGGCGCAGCTCGTTGGCGGCGGCAGTATAGAGCTGGGCGTTGTCCACTGCGATGCTGGCCAGGGAGGCGAATTGACCCAGGACGGATAACTCTGCTTCCCCTACCGCTTGCCCATCCTCGAAGCTGAGGCCGAGGACGCCGATGGTCCCCTCCTTCTCCGAGCGCAACGGCACGGCCAGCATGCTCTGGTTGCGAAAAGCGGGGATGCGGCGGCTGCGGCCGGGCCAGGTGCCGAACTCCCGCACGAGCATGGCTTGCCCACTAGAGAAGACCTGTCCGGTCAACCCCTCGCGGGGCTGGTAGAGGATCTCCAGATAGCCGCGCATTCGCCCGCTGGCAACCTTCATCTTCAGCCCCTGCCCGCCCGGAACAGCCAGGAAGAGGAAGCTGTGGGGGGTGCCTAGCAATTGGCCGGCGCGATTGACGATCTCTTGCAACAGATCCCGCAATTCCAGCCGGTTTAGCAGACCCAAGGCCGTCTCTTGCAGGGCAAGAAGGGTGGCGTTCTGGCGGCGGAGCGCCTCATCTCGAAGGCCTTCCTCGCTAACATCTTCGACCGTTCCTTCGAAGTAAAGCAACTGCCCATCAATGCCCCTCACCACTCGCGCGTTTTCCCGCACGATGATGCGGGTTCCGTCGAGACGATTCCAGACCGCTTCCAGTCCACGAACTTGGCCCTCGCGGAGGATTTGTTCCTTGAAGCGCTCCCGCTGCCCCGGCGGATCAGCCTTGCTGCGCTCCAGATTGTGAGCCAGCAAGTCTTTCAAGGAGCGGAACCCGGCC
>JAPLHW010000003.1 GCA_026389425.1 Coprothermobacterota bacterium | reverse complement strand
TCAATGACCCCGGCTGTGTCGATATGACCGCTGGCATGCAAGGCCGGACCGGCGTATCGTGAACCCTCTCCAGCTTCCAAGCTTCCCACCGGGCGCATGCCGAAATGATCGATCCAACGAAGCAAGCGCTCTTGGTCAATGGCCATCTCCTCATTGAAAGCCTCGCAGGAGGAGTAGATGTAGAGGCCGCCCTTCGGCTGGATGTCGACCAATTCCTGTAAATCCCAATAGGAGAAGCAAACCACATAGTTGCCCGGGGACTTGCGCAAGTCGGCGGAGGTGACCAGGCGTTCCGGGCAGGAGGCTCGCAACGAATCCAAGAGAGCGGTCTGCCATTGCGCATAATTGCCGCGGACTTCTCGATAGATGGCAATCCGCGAATCAGTCAACGGGTCAGGTACGCGCGAGTCACCCAGGCGCAACGCTTTCAGCAAATAGGCGTCCTTGTCGGTAATCACCAGTTGCCGCCCGGTATCCATCGCCGCCCGCAAGAAAGAAAGCAAGCGCACCACGTTGCGCGGGCCGAAGTCGGCGATCACCAACCCCTTTTCCTGGCGCACCAACTGGCAGGCTTGGTCGAGCACCTCCTCCTCGGTCGTGGCGACGATCTCCTCTCCATCTTCCCCGATGATGCGCGTCGCCTCGCAGATCAAGGCGCGGGGGTGAAGGGCCGCCGCCTGGCGGAAGAAAGCCCTCGTAGAGGCGCTCTCGGTGCCGTGCAAACGCAAATCGCCAGTGTAGACCACCCATCCTGCAGGGGTTTGAATGGCGAAGGCTCCAGCCCCCGGGATGGAGTGATCCACCGGGTAGCGGCGAAGGCGGAGGTTGCCGATCTGGGCCTCTCCACTGGGGAGATGGAGGGGGGGGTGACCGGTCATCGAACGAGCGCTGCTGGGTGCCAGCAGGAACTCCGCTGCCCGGGGTTGTTCCGGCTCCAGGAGGATGAGAGGCCGCAAACGGGCCGGGCACGGGTTGTCCTTGCTCCCTCGCTGGGTGCCCAGGACGCCATTTGCTTCGATGCGCGGCAGGGCATAGGCGGTCTCTCCGGCTACGCCGCTTCGCCCGGTGTCTTGTATGGCTTTGGCGATCAGCGCCGTAGTTAGCCCGCTATAGATAGGGGTAGAGGTGTTGAGAAAAGAAAGGTACCCGCTGTGATCGAGGTGAGCATGGGTCAGCAGGACCCCATCCAGGTGCAGCCGGCGTTGGGCGGGATGCCCCTGGCAATGCTCCCAGGCGCGGCCCGACATCTCGTACTCGGGGCGGTAGATCCCCTCCAGCGGAGGCAACAAGTCCAATTCAAGGTAATCGCAGAGACCGGCGTTGGCCCGGGGCGGCATGAAGTCGTCAAAATAGAGGGCTTCCCGGCTGAAGTTCTTGCCGAAGTCCAGGAAAATGTTGGTGTCGTCCGCCTCCAGCAGGAATTTGTTCCCTCCCACGCAGTCGGCGCCGTCATAGAAAGTCAGGGTGACCATGGGGTCAGGTCTTTGTATTTAGTAATTTGAGTATCTCCTCTGCCCCTCCTTAGGGCCTCACGCGCTTGGAGGTACATGTCAAGCTCCAGATCCGAGCGATCCAGTGCAAGATCGTGAGGGTCCTTGGCGTTCCGCCTTGGCTCCGCATTTTACCTCCTTTGCGATTCATCCACCGCGTCCATCATTTGAAAGAATACCGAGCCCTTTCAAAACGCAATAGATGGTGACACTGCCATCGATAGAGAAAGTATGCCGGAGTGTGACAGCCACAGGCGATGGATTCATCGTCAGCACCGGTGAAACCTTTATTGAGTTGCTGATTCCTATATCTAGGCTTGGTTGCTGCCAGCCGGGGGAAGCTCCTCTTGTTTGCGGGGACGGGTTTGGATGGAGATCCACAGCGAGCCCAAAGCGGCCAATCCTACCACCAGCTCGACTACCCAACCTACGACCGGGATGCCATAAAGCAAGACCAGGATCAGCGTGCCC
>JAPLHW010000215.1 GCA_026389425.1 Coprothermobacterota bacterium | reverse complement strand
GTGAAGCCGTTCGCGGCTGAGCGCTGGCTGTCCAGCAGGTTGTCAATCAGGTGCGCCAGGCGATGCAGATTCCGCTGCCAGGTCTCGATGAAGTTCGGCAGCTTCTGGAGGCGCTCCGGCGGATCGGATTGTTCCAGCATGGCCATGCTTTCCCGCATCACGAAGAGCGGGGTCTTCAGTTCGTGGGAGACGCCGAAGAGGAAGTCAGCCCGGGCTTTTTCCAGCTTCTCCTCCGCTTGTTTGCGGTCGGTGATATCCAGGAAGGTGCCGGTCATGCGAACTGGCCGATGTTCCAAATTCCACTCCACCACCTTGCCTTGGTCCAGCACCCATACCCAATGGCTGTCCTTGTGCCGCATCCGCACCTCACATTGGTAAGCCGGCAGGTCACCGGCGAAGTGCCTCGCCAGGAGTTCGTCGGAGCGCAGCAGGTCTTCAGGGTGAACCAGCACCCTCCAGGTCTCAACGCTGATGGGAGCCAGATCCTCCAAAGTGTAGCCCACGATTTGCGCCCAGCGCTCGGAATAGGCCATCTCCCCGGTTTGCACACGCCAATCCCAAAGGCCCACGCCGGAACCCTCCACCGCCAGCTTCAGTTGCTCTTCGCTCTTTCGCAGAACCTGCTCCGCTCTCATCCGTTCCTTGAGTTCCCACATCTCGTGAAGGAGCACAGATAAAGCGTTGATATCCATCTCGTCGTAGGGAGACGGTTTATTGGCCACCGCCGCCAAGGCCACAATTTTGCCGGCGCTGAAGATGGGCACGCTGAGGAAATTTCGGATGGGAACATGCCCTCCTGGGAATCCTCTCTTCTTTTCGTTGCTGCTCTGATAATCGTTGATGAGGATGGGACGCCGTCGGCGAATCACCTCACCCGAGAGCCCGGCATCTGCGATGGTGAAATGCATCGGTTTGTCCGTTACAGCGCACTGATCCATGACTCCCTTGGACCAGGCCTGTATGGTCATTACGGATTGATCCCCGCTCATGAAACCGATATAGGCAAATTGACTTTGAAGCAACCGTAAGCAAGCATCCAGGGCATAATCGAGAACAGATCCCTCCATAGAGTCTTCCAAACGATGCAGGTTGAGCAGCTCTTGCAGGCGACTCTCGTTGAGCTTGCTCCGGTCCTCCGCTTGTTTGCGGTCAGTGATGACGTCGAACGCGGTCACGAAATGCTCTCGTTGGGGACTATAGACGGAGACGGAGAACCACATCTTCAGCGATTGAACGAACATCTCGAAGCGTTCCGGCGTTCCGCTCAGGGCTACGCGGGAATAAATGCGAAGCAGCTCCGGATCAGCTTCCTGGATTCCGGGGATGGTCTCGCTAGCCCGCTTCCCCGCTACGTCCACCAAGCCGGTTAAGCGCTCGAAGGCCCGGTTGACCTCCAGATAGACCCAGTCCCGGGCCTGGCCGTTCTCCATGACCAAGCGGCAATAGGAAACCCCTTCCAGCATGTTATCGAAGAGGGAACGGTACCGTTTCTCGCTCTGGGTCAGGTTGCGATAGATCAGCGCGTAGGGCGCTCTCATGCCGGTGACCACCACGGCCTGGTAAATCAGGAAGCAGGAAAAAACCAACAGTAGGTGGCCCAGTAAATTAAAAAAACTGTATACGCCTACATAGAGGGTGAAGGACAACTCCGAAAGCACCGAGACCAGTAGAGCGCTCGCCAACAGACGAACGGTGTTGGAGGGGAACGCTTTCCGCAGCCGCCACAGCCCTGCCAAACCCAGCAGGAAGAGCGCGGAGATGACGTACTCGCTGATTACCTTGAACGTGGTCAGGCCGCTCCCCTCCACATAGCATACCGGGAACACAGGCCAGACAAAGACGGTCAGGAGCAGGATCGTGGTAACCACCGCGTAGACGAGGAAGATCCAGGCCGGTTGCAGCTTGCGATAGACGAACCCGAGCGCCGCCAGGAAGGTCAAGGCCAGCATGTAGCGGGAGATGATCCACAGTGAAGTAGGCAAGTTGGAGTCAAAACCGATAAAAACTCCCATCCCCTTGTACGCCAGGGCATGGACAATGGTGACAATGACCACGAAGAGCATGCCGATCCCCAGGAACAGCAGGTAGTGGTTCTCCAGATAGGAACGAGCATTCCACACCAGCAGGAAGATGGCCAGCGAGATGGCAATGGAGACCATCTCGGCCAGGCTGTGGAAGAGCAGATAGCTGTACAAGCTGGTCAGATAGAGGCCAGCCGCAAACACAAGTAAAATGAGGATTGTGGCGATGGTGTGCCACTTCCACCTCGCTTCACTGACGTCAGGCAAGGGATGGAAAGGGGCTTGTGGATCGATGGGTCTATTCATGCCCTGTCCTGCATTCGGCGGATCATCCCAACGGCAGCCTGACTGTGACGGTGGCGCCCTTGCCGGGCTCGCTCTCTAAGGAGATAGTCCCGCCGTGAGCCTCGGCGATCATCTTAGAGACGTAGAGGCCCAGGCCAGTGCCCTGCACTCCCACCTTCAAAGCTTCCGGAGAACGGTAGAAGGGCTGGAAAAGGAACGGCTTGAT
>JAPLHW010000021.1 GCA_026389425.1 Coprothermobacterota bacterium | reverse complement strand
CCTGCCCCACTAGCGATCAACCCGAAGGGGAGCGGGCCACTCCATCCCTTCCTATTTGATCTTGCTCCGGGTGGGGTTTGCCTGGCCAGCCGGTCACCCGGCTGCCGGTGAGCTCTTACCTCGCCATTTCACCGTTGCGGTCGCCCGCTGTGTCTTTTCTGTGGCACTTTCCTTAAGGTTACCCTCACTGGGATTTCCCCAGCACCCTGCCCTGCGGAGTTCGGACTTTCCTCGGGGATGCCCCGCGGCCGCCCGACCTGCTCTCTTTTTTATTCTATACGTTTTTTGCGGCCCTTTCGAGAGGACCCGACTCTCTTCAGTCGAATTGGCCTACGGTATCGTTCAGGGCAAGAGACTCGCAAGAGTCAGCTCCTGATCTCGTGCGTCTGATCCGGGTGGTGAACCCCTTGGCCGGCGCTTTGGTGGCTTGGTCCAATTGCCTCTTGTTCTGGCCCGCTTGCTTTCTCAGCAGATCAGAAAAATCATGCTGCCCTTAGAGATGCTTCAGCAGATGGCGAACGAGTACCTCGCGTAAAAAGTTGACAAGTTTTTATGCAGTGCTGTAAGCTTTTTGAGCAACCAGCCTGGATCTTTGGCTGGATAAAGTAGTAAAAGGAGGAAATGGTTTGCTGAAACGTCTACTGATCATCGGATCTATCGTGGCCATCGCTCTTTCCACTGTTCCTCCCGTCGTACAAGCAGCTCCCGCAGCTCATACCCATCTTGTCACCGTGGAGAGCTTACGCCTACGGGTCGGCCCCAGCACCAGCGATGAGATCCTTGCAACCTTAGAGGAGGGAGTTGGCTTAACCGTTCTCGGGAAAAAGGAGGGGTGGGCGCAGGTTCGTTGGGGTGATCTGGAAGGTTGGGTCTCCGCTCAGTATCTCCGTGCCGAGAAGGTTCAAGCTGTCGATGCAGAATTTCTCAACCTGCGCGCTAAACCGGGCTTGGAAGCCGCCGTGATCGAATTAGCCCCCTACGGCACCGAGCTCTCGATCCTGGAGCAAGCCGACGGTTGGTCCAAGGTCCTCTACCACGATCAAGTCGGCTGGATGAAGAGCGATTACCTCACCGAACCTAGCAGAATCTCTTCAGATCTCTTGCCGGAAACCCTCAAGCCAAGCCAGATCAAGATGGTTACAGTAGAAGCCCTCAATGTCCGTTCCGGCCCGAGTACCAACGATGAGCGGATCCAAATGCTTCCCGGGGGGACTTTGGTTACGGTACTGGAGGAAAAAGACCGTTGGTGCCGCATTCAGTTCGCGGATCAGGAGGCCTGGGTATATGGGGAGTACCTCGTCGACACCAACCCGGAGGCTGTGGTAGAGGCTCTGGGTGGGGAACCAGGCGGCGAACCGCTGGTTAACACGCTCCCTGCAGATATCGCCAAACTGCAGGAAAGCGATCAAGCCTTGGCAGCGAAAATCCTTCCTACGTCGGCCGGTGGAGACACCTTGGTCCTTGAGGAAGCGAGGAAATACCTAGGCATTCCCTATGTCTGGGGTGGGGCTTCACCTGAGGAAGGCTTCGATTGTTCCGGTTACGTGATGTATCTCTTCGGACAGTTGGGTGTGTCTCTGCCTCACGGCGCGGAAGCCATTTCAGCCTACGGCACACAGGTGGAATTCGCCAACCTCCAGCCAGGTGATGTCATCTTCTTCCAGAATACTTACCGCTACGGCGTCTCCCATTTGGGCATCTGGGCTGGGAACAACCAGTTCATTCACGCGCCTGAGCCGGGAGCAGTCGTTTGTTATGAAGACCTGAAGGGTTTCTATCTGGCTCACTATTGGGGTGCCCGCCGCATCACTCCTTGAGAACAGCCTCGAACTGAAACGATGATCAAGGCTTCCATGTCGGAAGCCTTGATCATTTTGGCACCAATTTTGCTTATTTCTATCACCGAAGAGCGTCTTAAAAACAGACTACGATGGATAAGGTACTATCAGTTATCGGGTTCGCCTTGGTTTTTTTCCTCTGCGCCTCGCTGGGGGGGTCTTTAGCTGCTCCCGGTGAACCGCTCGTTTCTTCCATCCCCACCGGGAACCTTCTGGGAGTATTGAGCGGGGGGGTCGATGCAGTGATGTCATTGCCGCAAGCCATGCTGGCACCACTTCAAGAGATCGGTTCGTCTTTGATGCAAACCAATCGCCTCCGTTCACGCGAGATTCGCGTCTCGTTGGGGCTACAGATCCTTTACCTGCTCGAGGCTGACAAAGTGATCGCTACCTTTCCCATCCTCACTGGCCAACAAGGAATGGAGACGCCCCCCGGTGTCTATGAGGTACTCAGCAAATCCCCTGTCACCACCATGGAAGGGGCGGTCGGCACACCCTTGGAATACCGTGTGGAAAATGTCCCTTGGAACATCTTCTTCATTGGCCGCACTTATGCCATCCACGGCAATTATTGGAAACCTGAAGAGTATTTCGGCAAACAACCTACCTGGACAGGGAGTCACGGTTGTGTTGGCCTACTCCCCGAGAATGCCCGCCAGGTCTACGATTGGGCATCGCTGGGGACCAAAATCACCATCGAAGAGTGACCAATGCAGTTTTTTTTAAAAAAAGGGGGTAAAACTCTTGATCTCATGGGCAATGTTCGTATAATAAGGCGTGGAAAGGGCTTCTTTCCACATGCCGTCTGCGTCTCATGAGCAGGCGAGTCGAGATAAGGAGGTGATTCGATGAATAAACAGGAGTTCATCGACAAGCTGGCCAAGATGAGTGAGGGCCGCACCAAGAAAGAGTCTGAGGAGTTCGTGAACGACTACCATGCTCTGGTCCGAGATGTACTGAAAGAGGGTGGAAAAGTCCAATTCGTTAATTTCGGGACTTACGCCATTTCCTCCCGGGCCAAGCGGAAGGGTGTCAATCCGCGTACTCGTCAGGCCATCGTTATCCCTGAGAAAAAGGTGCCCAAGTTCACCCCTGGCAAGCAGCTTAAGGACGCCGGCAAGATTGTGAAACCGGTAGGCAAAGGCAAGAAGTAAGAAACAGTAAGAAGAGCATACGGCAAAAGGCGGACGATATGCCCGCCTTTTGCTATCCCCTTCGGCCGTTTGTTAGAATCAGATGCAATACAGAAAGATCATGAGAGAGAGAAAAGAACCCATCAATTCCATATCAGGATCCGTGAACCCTTTGCTGGCCGTTCGCAAACGCGAGGAGCAGTTGGACTCAGCTTTAGCGGAAACGGAGACCCAAGCCCAAGCGATCAGGCAGGAAGCCGATCGGCAAGCCCATGCCGTCCAGGAGGCTACTCGCCGGCAGATCGATGACCTGGAGGCGGAAAGCAAGCGAACGCTACGTACCCAGACACAGCAAGCGGAGTCCGCTGCAGCGCAGGAAACAGGGAGGTCCTTGCACCAGGTAGCTCTTCTTGCCGGACAAAACATGGATGAGACTATACAGTTTCTCGTGCAGGAGGTTCTTCCAGCCGAATGATCACGCGAATGCGGAAACTCCTGCTGGCAGGGAAGAAACCCCTCCTGCCGGAGTTGCTGGCATTCATCCAGGGCGAGGGGGTATTCCAGGTGGAGCAACTCGACGAGGATGGGCTCTCGCCATATCGTGATCCCCAGGAGTTAAACCGGAGCCTTCCCCCTTTGGAGAAGGAGTTGGGGCGATTGGACGCCCTCCTCCTTTTCCTCCCGCGAAAGACTACCAAACCTTCTCCTGTCCTACCGGTGGCTCTCGATGTTTTGGAGCCGGAGATCGTAAGCATTCGCAGCCAGCTCTCCCAACTGGAGGAGGAAAAACGCTTCTTGGCAACCTACCAAAAAGCCTTATATGTCCTTCTCCCTTTGCTGTCGGCGCTGCAAACCAGCCCAAGGTTGGAGGCTCTCGGTTTCCTCACCAGTCCCCGTGAGCGGGTGAACCTGGCCAAGCTGCAAAGCGCGTTGGAGAAGGAGCTCGCCGGACGGATCGAATGGGTTTCCCAGACTATTGAGGAAGGCCTCTCCGCACAGGTCATCGCCTACCCCAAGAGTGATGCTTCCTTCATCCGGGCCACCCTCCAGCAACACGGTTTTTCTGAATTGCGGTTACCGTCAGTCGCTGAAGACCTCCCAGCCGTGGATGGCCTGAAACGGATGGCTCAGCGCTTCCTGGAATTACCGGAGGAGATCGAAGGTCTCTCCCGGCAACTCGCCCAGATCGCCGGTGAACAGCGCGCTCACCTCGAGCAGGCCAAAGCTCAGTTACTGGATCAAATAGAGCTGGAGAAAGCTTTGCAGGTCGCCGGCCGCTCACACTTTGCCTTTTTCCTCTCCGGTTGGATCCCGGCCCAACGAGTGGGCTTGTTCCGCTCCCGGTTGGAGCAGGCTTTCTCCGGCCAAGTCACACTACAACTTCAGGAGCTAAGCGAGCACGACCTGCAGAAGGCTCCGGTGCTGTTGCAGAACAAATCCATCTTTCAACCCTTCGAGCTATTGCTTTCAGTCTTCCAACCTCCCCGCTACGACCGCATCGACCCAACACCGATCGTCGGCTTCTTCTTTCCGCTCTTCTTTGGCTTGATCATTGGCGATATCGGCTATGGGCTCCTCTTCCTCATTCCCTTGCTCTTCCTCTTCTTCCGCAGCAAGCCCGGGACATTGCGCTCGGTCGCTCAGATCGGCATCATTTGCTCGGCTTGGACCATTCTTTTCGGGGTTCTCTTCGGTGAGTTCTTCGGTACCGTAGGGGAATCGTTCGGCATCCATCCGCTCTTGATCAACCGCGAGTCACAGCTTGGGATCCTGGCCTTCTTATTGATCTCATTGGCCATCGGGGTGATCCAGATC
This sequence comes from Coprothermobacterota bacterium, assembly GCA_026389425.1. GTDB lineage: Bacteria > Caldisericota > JANLFM01 > JANLFM01 > JANLFM01 > JAPLHV01. Next base: position 2,848 of record JAPLHW010000021.1, on the reverse strand, counting down.
TTTCTCGGCTTCATCTTGGAGATCGTCATGTCGCTGCGGGAACGAGCCTACAGGGAGGCCATCGAGGCTGGTTCTCTGCTGGGCTGGATCCTCGGCTTACTTTTGGCCCTTCTCGCCGTGATCGGTCTTTTACCGTCTCTCTTCCTCTATCTCGGCCTTGGTTTGCTAGGCATCGGCTGGATTGGCGTGATTGCTACCAAGGGTCCCATCATCGGGATCACCGAACCGCTCTCGACCACCGGCAACATTCTCTCTTACTCTCGTCTCATGGGGATCGGCGTTGCCTCGGTATACCTAGCTTTCGCCGCCAACCAGATCGGCGGACTGATGGGCAACCCAGTCATTGGATTCATCGTGGGAGCCATCTGTCACCTTCTCTTCCTGATCCTGGGAATCATCAGCCCGATCATCCAGTCCGCCCGTCTTCATTTCGTCGAGTTTTTCTCCAAATTCAAGTACAACGAATATTCTGGAAATCCTTACAAACCATTGGCGAAAGCCATCCAGAAAGGAGCATAAGAATGAAGAAAGTGCTATTTGCCACACTGCTAGCTCTGGTGGTCCTCTGCGCCATCGCGCCTTTCGCCATGGCTGCAGAAACTACCAGTGACCCTGCGGCAGTAAGTTCCACCAATTGGAAGGCGATCGGGGCTGCTCTTGCTGTCGGCCTCTCCGCACTCGGATCGGCGTATGCGCAGGCTCATATCGGCGCCGCGGCAGCTGCCACACTGGCCGAGAGGCCTGAAGTTGGCGGTCTACTGATCGTCTTGGAAGCGATTCCCGAGACGATGATTATCCTCGGTTTCGTCGTCGCCCTGTTGATCTTGATCCTGGCCTAAGCGATGAACGATGCTCTGATCCGCTTGCTGGAGGGAGAAGCTGCGGTCGAACAGCAGCGGATCCTGGAAGAAGCCCGATCCTACGCTCTAGAAACCGTCGAATCCGCGAGGCAGAAAGCCGAAAAAGCTCTCGCGGAAGCTGGCGTCCGCTGGCAGCATTGGTCAGAAGCAGAGATGGAGAAGAGCAATAAAACGCAAGCGTTGAAACAACAAACCCAGATCCTGGAAGAGAAGACTCGTTGGTTACAGATCGCGCTGGCCAAGGCCAAGGATACCCTCGCCGATTTCCGCCAGGACGCGCGCTACCCGGAGGTTTTCTTGCGCTTAGTGAAAGACTTCGATGAAGAAAGTCGCACTGGGGTGCGGCGGTCCCAGGATTCCCAGGATTCGTGGGTGTTAACCGTCCACCCCCTCGATCAGAAACTCCTGGAAGGGGACCTCGCAAGCCGGGTTATCCAGGACGAAACCCTCCCCCCCGGGCTCCTGGCCCAGACGGCGGACGGAAAGATTGAAGTGCGCGATACCCTCACGGATCGCCTGGAAAAAGGTTGGCCGATCCTCATGGGAAAAGCGGCGGAACTGCTTTGGAAGAAGTAGCGTGCCCGAAGACCTCGCATATATCAACGCTCGCCTGAAAGGCATGCACAGCCGCATGTTGCAGCCAAAAGACTGGGTCGAATTGAGCAAGGCCGGGTCGCTGGAGCAGCTGTTCAGCCTGTTGCTGGCCACCGACTATCAGAGTGCCGTCGAAGAGACGCGGGCGCAGGGACCAAACCTAGCTACCCTTGATCGTGCTCTCTCCCTCCATTGGCAGGAGATTTTGGATAAACTGGCCGGTTTCATCGAAGGCAAGCCCTCTCTGGCGCTTGGGATCGAACGTTGGCACTTAGACCTGCTCAATCTGCTACGCATCGCCGGACAATTCCGCAGGAGCGAGGCCGGCGATAGTGAGCCACCCTTGTACGGTGCGCTGGGCGCTAGACAGATCGAGGAACTGGAGAAGGCATCGAGTTGGCGGGAGATGGCCAGAATGCTGACCCTTTGGCATCATCCCTTGGCGGAGACGGTCGCATCCCTGAAGAATGAGGAACCACCTTTCCAGATCGAAACGGTGCTGCAGAAAGGCTTCTTCGAGATGGTTCAGCGCCGCTTGGCCCCCTCTCTCTCTCCTATTTACCGAGCATTGGCCCGTTATTGGAGCGATCGGGTGGATCAGCAGAACTTGCGAGCGGCAACCATCCTGCGAGAACTGCCCCGCGATATCTCCCCGCAGTCTGCTTTCATTCCGGGTGGTCGCCTGCTCACCATGAAAGATTTTCTCATCTTGGCCAATCCCGATATTTTGGAGCATTCTCGTCGGCGGCTGCTGCGTTACCCTTCGCTGCGATATGCCTTGGCCTGTAAGAACCCCGCTGAGTTGGAGCGAACCATGGAGCGCAGGTCTTTAACCGAAAGCGCGCGAACCTACCGGCAAGAACCCCTGGGGATTGGCGTCTTATTGGCCTACTTGCTGCAAGAGGAGGCGGAGATCGCCAATCTGCGCCTGATCGGCCGTTCGATAGAATATGACCTCGATCCCGAGGTAGTGAAGGAGAACTTACTTGTTCCGGGTCTCGCTGCTCACTGATCGCGACCTAGCCAGTGGTTTCCGCTTGGCCGGGGTTGAGGTTCACAGCGCCCAGGGACGCGCGGAGGTCGAGGCTGCCTTCCGCACCATGCTGGAGGACCCCCAAATCGGCTTGATCGGTGTTCAGGAAGACTATCTGCCCTGGATCGAGGAGGCCTTCGAGCACCAACTGAAGGGGATGGACCTGCCGGTGGTGATCCCCTTCCCCAGCCCACGCACGGTGAAGGGCACAGACCACATCGCAGAGATGGTCAAAGAAGCCATCGGCTACTACGTGAAGTTGAGGTAAGGACAATGGGACAGATCATCAAAATATCCGGCCCCGCGGTGATCGCCAAAGGGATGACCGGATCGCGGATGTACGATATCGTTCGAGTCGGCA
>JAPLHW010000211.1 GCA_026389425.1 Coprothermobacterota bacterium | reverse complement strand
ACATCAACCAGCTCCTTGATGACCTGGCCGCTGCTGACCATCTCATCCTCCGCTACCAGGTGGAAGGCCGTCGCTTGATTCAGGTAGCCACTTTCGAGAAACACCAGCACGTCTCGGAGAAAGAAAAGCGATCGGAGTGCTTGCCTCCCCCGTAAGAATGCCAGTCCGAACCAGTTTCCAGCGGCGCCCAACAAGGTTCACCCCTGGCTGACACTAGTACCGACCCGGTATCATCCCGGAGTGAACCCGTTACCACGCCGGCAGCATCCCAGGATCAACCCAGATCGCCCTTCTCTACTGCTCTACCCCATATTTCCCTACCTTCGGAAAATCTCACTACGCGTGTGCGCAAGAAAAGCGAAAACGCGCACACCTACACTCCCCCCGTTTGAGCTGTTCTGGCAGGAGTACCCTTCCCATATCGACAAGCGGCGCAGCTACGGCTACTGGAAAGCTCGTCTTGTGGAAGGCATCACCAGCGACCAGCTCACCGCGTGCGCTGGCAATTATGCCGCCGCACTCCGAGGCGAGGATCAACGGTACACCATGCACCCTGCGACATTTCTCGGCCCTGGCCGGAGGTGGGAAGAGTTCCTAGAGGCGAAGAAGCTTGGCTCCAACGGCCACAAGATTCCCCAGCGTGACAAGAAGTCGCAGGGCTGGATCGACCTGATACGACAAGAGATGGGCATGGGTCCGCAGTGTCAAGAAGACGATAAAACGATAGAAACGACGATCGTGGAGGAAAGCCGTGAACAGGTTTGAAGTAGCCGTGCTGCTCAGCTACATGAACCACGTCTGGGCAAATGCCAAGGAATCGTCTACCGAAGCCCTCGACGTGTGGACCGGCTTGCTGGAGGATCTACCCTTCCCGGCGGTTCAACAGGCGGTTAGGAATCTTGCCATGACGAGGGGGCCGTTTGCGCCATCACCCTGGGAAATCAGACAGGCAGCGATGGCCGTTCACTCTCTACTGGCGATTGAGGCCCATGATCAAGCGATCAAGGCGATTGGAACCTTGTATGTCTTCAGCGACGGCTGGCGTTGCGAGGGGTTGAAGGAAATGCACCCGCTGGCCAGGAGGGCGCTGGAATTGTTCGGGGTGAGGGAGTTTGCCAATGCCAATCCCGAGTTTGCGAGGCCGCAGTACATGAAAATCTATGAGCAACTGGTCAAGCGGGCCGAAGAAGATGCCCTGCTGCCGGCTGGGGGGCGCCGGCCCGGTGAGCGGCAAGCGTTGCCCTCACTGCCATTACGTGAAGCCATTGGAGGCCTTCTACGTGAAGCGCAACGGCCACCTCGCCAGTTGGTGCAAGGAGTGCATGATCTCCACCAGCCACAAAGGGAGGGGAACCGGCTACCGCAGGGTGGGGTTGAAGAGGCGGGTCAAGAGGAGCTGCGTTGCTGGCGCATGGAAGGAAAGTGCGCCAAGCCGCGCCGCCTCTGCTGCCCCTGGTTGGCCAAAGTATGGGAGTAGAGTTGCTTTGCTCACCAAGAAGCTTTCGCAGTCGGCTACAGCATCACGGGCATTGTTCTTCTGCATCGTCCTCTCCAGAGGTATGATCAATCAAGGAAAGGAGCTGTGAAACCAGAACCATGAAAACTCAGGAACGCAATGGATAAGACCCACTCGAGGCAGATCAAGGCCGCCCGGCCTGAACCCGCTGCCATCGCCTCTGGACCGGCATGGCACACCCTCAGCGCGGAGGCTGTCGCTGCGAAACTGGGCGTCGATCCCACCAAGGGATTGAGCGCCGCGGAGGCGGCGCAGCACCTGCAACAATACGGGAAGAACGAGCTGGCAGGAGGAAGGAAGGTCACCGTCCTGCAAGCCTTCCTCAACGAGTACCGCTCTTTAATGCAACTGGTGCTGGTGGGGGCAGCGGTGGTCAGCGTGCTGATCGGCGATCTTTCCACCGCTGCGATCCTGATCGCTGTCACGCTGTTCAACGCCGCGCTGGGCCTGATGCAACGCAGCAAGGCGCAACAGAGCATGGCGGCGCTGAAGCAGATGTTGATCGCGGAAGCCCGCGTACGACGAGGCGGCGAGGTGTCCACCATTCCCGCCGAGCAGCTCGTCCCCGGCGACATCATCCTGGTCCGCGCGGGTGACCGCATCCCAGCCGATGGGAGGCTGCTCTCGGTCTCCACGTTGGAGGTGGAAGAGTCAGCCCTGACCGGGGAAGCTACGCCCACGCTGAAGCGGCTGGAGCCGCTGGAAAACCCGGACCTGCCGTTGGGCGATCGCTCCGACATGGTCTTCATGAACACCAATGTCACCCGCGGCCGCGCTGAGATGGTCGTCACCGAGACCGGGATGGCCACCCAGGTGGGGCACATCGCCAGGATGCTGCAGGCTGCCAAGGAAGAAAAAACCCCGCTGACTCTGAAGATTGACCAACTGATCCGAGTGATCCTGGCCATCGCCGGTGTCACCTTCCTCCTGGTGCTAGGATTGGGTTTGTTGCACGGCGAAGCTTTCCAGACCCTCTTCCGGACTGGCGTGGTGCTGGCCATCGGAGCAATTCCTGACGGCCTGCCGGCTGTAGTCACGGCCATTCTTTCCCTGGGCTCAGTGGCGATGGCCAAGAAGAAGGCCATCATCAAGACCTTGCCCTCCGTGGAAACGCTCGGTTCCACCTCGGCCATCTGCTCGGACAAGACCGGCACCTTGACCATGAACCAGATGACCGTCCGCCAGTTGGTGCTGCCGGGCGCCCGTTACAGCGTAACCGGCCAGGGCTACAGTACGGAAGGCCAGATCCAGCACATTGCCGGTAGCGGGGAAGCGTCGTTGGATCCGGTACTGCTGCCCATGGTGCTCTGCTCGGACGCCACCGTGAAAGACGGGAAATGCTCCGGTGACCCCGACGAAGGCGCTTTGGTGGCCTTGGCTGCCAAAGGGGGAGTGGACGTGGAGGCCAGCCGAAACCACTACCCGCGCCTGGCGACCCTGCCCTTCGATTCCTCCTATATGCTGATGGCGACCTTTCACAAAATGACCGGGGAGGATGGATCCCCCGTTGTCCGCTGCTACGTGAAGGGCGCTCCCGACAAGATCCTCGCTCGCGCCTCCTCCATCCGCAACTGGGATGGCTTGGTGATCCCGCTGGATGCGGATTCGCGCCAAAAGGTAGTGGACGAGAACGACAACCTAGGCCGGCAGGGGTTGCGCGAGTTCGTCGTCGCCGAACGCGATTTCGAACCGGGGACCTTCGACCCGCAGGCCAACCTGCTTGATTTGATGAGCGGGCTGATCTTGCTGGCCATGGTCGGAATCCTCGACCCGCCACGTATCGAGGCCAAGGAGACGATCGCCGAATGCAAGGACGCAGGCATCCGCGTGCGCATGATCACCGGCGATCATGTCGTCACCGCCGAAGCGGTAGCGCAGGAGCTGGGCATCGAGGGTCGAGCTGTCACCAGTGCCGATTTGGGCCAAATGAGCGATGCCCAGTTGGCAGCGCAGATCGGGGAGATCGGGGTCGTCGCGCGCGTGGCGCCGCAGGACAAGGTGCGAATGGTGAAGGCTCTGCAAGCTCAGGGGGACATTGTCGCCATGACCGGCGACGGCATTAACGACGCGCCGGCCTTGAAGACTGCGGACATCGGTGTGGCGATGGGCATTGCCGGCACCGACGTGACCAAGGGGGCCGCTGCCATGATCCTGGCGGACGACAATTTCGCCACCATTGTCCACGCGGTTGCGGAAGGGCGGGCGATCTACGATAACCTGATGAAGTTCATTCGCCTGCAGATGTCCAATCTGCTCGGTTTCATCTTCGGCTTCTTGGGCGCTGGTGTCATGGCCGGTGTCGCCCTGTTCAACCCGTTGCAGGTGCTGTGGATCCATTTCGGCGACCTGGCCTTCATCGGCATGGCCCTAGGCACCGACACGCCAACACCAGGGCTGATGAAACGGAAGCCACGGTCGCCCAAGCTGCCGATTATTGACTTGCGCGGAGGCGTTCAGATCCTCTTTTGCGGCCTGTTGATGGCGATCGGGGCTCTGGCTGCCCGGCAGTACGGCGCGTGGGCCTTTCAATCACAGGCCATCGCCACCACCATGGCACTGACCGTGTTCGCCTACGCGCACGTACCAATTGCCATCAGCCTACGCTTCCCCGACGCCAGCATCTTTCGCCGAGAGACGCTGACCAACCGCAACCTGTGGCTGTCTTTCGCCTGGGCGATCCTGGGCATGATCATGATCACCGAGATCGGGTTGTTCCGCAGTATCTTCGCCACGGCGCGGTTGACAGCCGAGCAATGGCTGCTGTGCCTTGGTGTCGCCTTTGCCATCCTCCTCTTGAGTGAGCTGGTGAAACCGCTTCTGAGGCTGGTGCCGCGGCACGAGCAGCTCCCCGTCGAGACGAAGGGAAAGGGCTAAGCCAAACCAACGATCAGGCAGCCAGCCTGACGCCAGGGGGCAGATTTTAAAATCTGCCCCCTGGCGTTTCCAGCCGGTCGAAACTGGTCGAATGACCGATATCTCTATTTTTCCGGAGTCACAATGGAGAAAAGAGGGTCGAAAGTGTCAAGCATCCCTAACAACTCGGCGAGCTTCTTTGCGTCTCCCTCGACCTTGATGTTCCCGGCTGAGGCTTCTTTTTCGAAAGTTGTCTGGCCCAGGGTGATGCTATCCAGCGTGGAGCGGGCAAGTGTGAAGGTGGCATCCGCTTTTGGAGCCTGCCAGCCGGCTCGATAGGTTAAGGCGCAGTTGGAAAGGTTCAGGGCATATTGCTCGGCTGTGTCGGTGAAGATCCAGTTCAGGACAATCAGCTTGCCATCTGCTTTCACCGCGTTCAATCGCACCCCCCAGTAATCGAAGAAGAGGGGCATGGTCATTGCCTTGATCGTGTCCGGATTTGCGCTACTGCCTGTACCCCATCCCTTGGGAAGGCCGGTGCGCAATTCCAGGGCGCCGGTTAGATAGATGTTGCGCCAGGTTCCTGCTTCGGCCTGGTAACCGAGTTGCTCCAGGGCATCCGCCTCCAAGTAGCGGGCTTCAGCATTGTCGGGTTCGGCGAAGACGACCTGGTTCATCACTTGCGCTACCCACCGGTACTCGCCTTTAGAGAAATCCTGGCGGGCTTTTTCGATAATAGCCTGAGCCCCACCCATGTAAGCGACGAACTTCTTGGCAGCGTCCACCGGAGTTAAAGGATTCAGGTTGGCCGGGTTGCCGTCGTACCAGCCGATGTACTTCTGGTAGACCGCCTTCACGTCGTGGCTGAGCGAGCCGTAGTATCCATGGGTATACCACTGCGTGTTCAGACTGGCCGGCAACTTGATCGCCTCGGCAATCTCGATCGGGGTGTATCCCTTGTTGATCAGGTTCAGGGTCTGGTCATTGATGAACTCGTACAGATCGCGTTGGTTGGCTAGATAGTTGACCACGCTTTCCTGCCCCCAGCGGGGCCAATTGTGCTGGGCGATGACCACCTCAGTCTTGTCTCCGTAAAGTGCGATATCTTCGTTCAGGCAGGCAGCCCACTTCTTGGCGTCGCGTACTTGGGCGCCTCGCAGGGTGAGGATGTTGTGCAGCAGGGGGCAAGCGATTTCAGCTGCGTCCAGTACTTTGAACTGCGGGAAGTAGAGGGTCATCTCAGCCGGCGCTTCGGTTCCCGAGACCATCTGAAAGAGGATCTCCACGCCATCGATGGTCCTTGTCTCGCCTGTTTTGCTGACGATGTCCGTGGGGGGGATCAGGGTGATTGAACCTATCGCGGAGGTTTTGCCCAATCCAGAATCGACCTGACTGAGCTCTCCACGCGGCAGGAGGAAGCCGTACATGTAGCTGGCGCGCCGGCTCATGGCCGTTCCAGCGTAGACATTTTCACTAACTGCCGCTTCCAGGAACCCTTCCGGGGCGAGGACTTGTATCTTGTCTGCCGCGACATCCTCCTCGGAG
>JAPLHW010000053.1 GCA_026389425.1 Coprothermobacterota bacterium | reverse complement strand
CCCCGCCCTGCGTGATCTTCGGCCCAGGAGACATCCGCCAAGCCCACCAGCCTGACGAATACATCTCATTGGCCTCCTTGGAGGAATCGAGCCGGGTTCTCACGCATTTCCTCTTGGAAACGCTCTGTCCATAACGAGGAGTCATCCCACTGCATCCGGATCCTTCGGTCCAATGCCCAAGGCTCCCAAGTCCCGGGCAAGAAGGTTTTGGACCAGAGACCAAGGACTTAGGACTGAAATTACCCCCCGCGGAAGCGGGGGATGGTCAAGGGGGGTCTGGCGATGATTTCCAGTGCAAAGCTGGGCCAACCCTCGGCAGCACGGGGAGCAGAGTGACCGGATGGATAGAAAGAAGAAGACAAGCGTTGGTGGAGCTGAGGGGATTCGAACCCCCGACCCCCTCGGTGCAAGCGAGGTGCTCTCCCGTTGAGCTACAGCCCCTTCAAACCGCAGCCAGTGTAATGGGTTCCCCTCTCCTTGGCAAGATGGAGGGGAGGTGAAGACTGCTGAATAGCCGAGTGCCCCTTTCCTGGCAATTGTTCTTCATTACCCTCAGCCGGTGGTTCCTCAATTGTGGAATACGCTTAATTTACCCGTTCCTGCCGGCACTCTCCCGAGGGATGGGGATCCCTCTCGCTGAGCTGGCCGGATTGGTTTCGCTGCGCGGTTTCATCGGTTTCACCAGTCCCTTGTTTGGGCCTCTTTCGGATCACTGGGGTCGCCGTCCGGTGCTTGTGGGGGCAATCCTTCTTTTTGCCTGCTCTGCCATTCTGGTGGTGATTTTTCCCGGGCCTTTGGCTTTCGCTCTTGCCCTGGCCGGGATCGCTCTCTCCAAATATATCTACGATCCAGCTTTGATGGGTTACCTGGGGGACACCGTACCATACGCTCGTCGCGGCCGGGCCATCGCCTGGACCGAGCTCTCCTGGGGCGGTGCACTGCTGCTAGGTGGCCCCCTCTTCGGTTGGGTGCTACAGGCGCAAGGTTGGCAGATGCCGTTTCTTTGGTTGTCTGTGGGTTCCGTAGCGATGGCAGTGGTCCTATGGCGAGCCCTCCCTCCCCCGGATCGCCGGCAACACCCGTGGAGAGGCCTGGGTCCTTTCCTGGGGCAGGTCCGTAGCAGCCGTGGGATGGCGGCGGCGATCGCCTTCATCTTCCTTCTCGTGCTGGGGAACGAACTGTTGTTGATCGTCTTTGGGCGGTGGATGGAAGTGAGTTTTGCCCTAAGCTTGACCAGCTTGGGCCTCGCCTCTGCCGTGATCGGGGGAGGGGAGGTTTTGGGAGAGTTGACTGCAGGCTGGGCTGCGGACCGCTTCGGCAAACGGAGGACAGTCATCGTGGCCAGCCTGGCCTGCGCCATGTCTTACCTATTAATCGCTCTCCCTTCCAACCTGGTCGGCGCTTTGGTTTCGCTCTTCCTCGTTTTCCTCTGTTTTGAGATCGCCACGGTCAGTTCTTTCCCTCTATTCACTGAGATCCTCCCGGAAGCCCGGGCCATGTCCCTTTCCCTGGTGGGGGCGGCAGCCAGCCTAGCCCGAGCGCTGGGGGATTTGACCGGGCCTGCGCTGAGCGCCTGGGGTGGGTTCGCCGCCAACTGTTGGGTTGCCGCCTCCCTGCTCCTGCTGGCCGTGGGAGTGTTGGTCTGGGGCGTACGGGAAGGAGTGGCGGCACGATGACCCCTATTCAGGAAAGGACTGTCAAACATGTTTAAGGATGAAAGCTATCGCCGGCCGATCGTGATGGGTTGGCATGGGATGGTTACCTCCGGCCATTACGCAGCCACCTTGGCCGGGTTGCGGATCCTACAGGGTGGGGGCAACGCGGTGGATGCCGCAGCTTCTGTCAGTTTTTGCCTGAACGTGCTGCAACCACACCAGAACAGCCTTGGCGGAGAGGTGCCGGTGCTGGTACACGAGGCCAAGACGGGCATGGTGTGGGCGATCAGCGGACAGGGCTGGGCTCCTAAGGCATTGTCCACTGCCTGGTGTCTCACCCATGGCATCGACCTGATCCCCGGGGACGGTTTCCTGCCAGCCTGTGTCCCCGCTATGGTAGGAACCTGGGGGTTGGCCTTGGCTCGCCTTGGCTCGCTGGGGCTGGCGGAGGCGCTGGCGCCGGCCATCCGCCTGGCAGAAGAGGGTTTTCCACTCTATCCCTCCCTACAGCAAGCTCTGTCTCTCCACGCAGCCCGCTACCGCACCGTCTACCCCAGCACAGCAGCCATTTACCTGAAGGACGGCGAAGTGCCACCATTGGGCTGGCCAGTGCGCAACCCCGATCTTGCCGCCACATTGCGAATGATTGCCGAGGCTGATCTGACTGCCCGGGGTGGGGGAAGGGTTGCCGGCATCGAGGCGGGCGTCAATGCTTTCTACCGTGGCCCGATCGCTGAACGGCTGGTTAGCTGGCCGCGAGACCACCCCGTCTTGGATGCCAGTGGTCAAGAGCATCCTGGCTTGCTGGCGATCGAGGATCTGGCAGAATGGCAGGCCACGCTGGAGGAGCCGCTCCGCCAGGAATTCCGGGGCCTGGAAGTGCACAAGTGCCCGACCTGGACCCAGGGGCTGGTATTCCTGCAACAGTTGACTCTGTTGGATGGCTTCCCTTTGGAGGAAATGGGGCCGCGTTCTCCCGCTTACTGGCATACCTGGGTGGAGTGCGCCAAGCTGGCCTTCGCCGACCGCGAAGCCCACTACGGCGATCCCCAACTCGACCGGGTGCCCGTCGAAGAGCTGCTCTCGCCGCACTACGCCTCTTCCCGCCGTGCTCTGGTGGGAGAAAAAGCCGCTCTCGTCTTGCAGCCCGGCCTGATCGCATGTCTTGCGGAGAGTCTTCTGCTGGAGGATGTCCGCGAGGACAACCGTCTCTCCCAGGAAGCGTTCCGTTCCGGTGGACAGGTGAGGGGGGAGGCCTTTTCACCGGGTGACACCACCCACCTCGACGTCGCCGACGAGGCCGGCAACCTGGTGGCTGCAACCCCCAGCGGGGGCTGGATTCACACTTCTCCGGTGATCCCGGGCCTCGGCTTTCCGCTGGGAACCCGTGCCCAGATGTTTTATCTAAACCCGGGGCGAGCCAACTGCCTCGCCCCGCACAAGCGCCCGCGGGCCACCCTCACCCCTACACTGGTGATGAAAGAGGGGAGACCGCTACTGGCTTTCGGCACTGTTGGAGGAGACGGGCAGGACCAATGGACAGTGCAGTTCTTCCTCAACCACGTCGTCTTTGGCCAAGATCTACAGGCCGCCCTGGACGGCTGGCACTGCCAGAGCCTGGCCTTCCCCTCTTCCTTCTATCCGCGCGAGATGACCCCCGGCCTGGTGCAAGTGGACCCTCGCCTCCCCGTTTCAGTGCGCGAGGACTTGCTAGCACGGGGGCATCGTTTGGAGGAAGGCGTCTACCCAGGCTTGAACATGATGGCCATCCGGCTGGAGCAAAACCGCGGATTGCTGCAGGGAGCGGTGAACTCGCTGGGGGACATTGCCTGGGCGGCCGGGTGGTAGCGAGTCTGTGCCTTTCGGTGGGGCACTGTTCGCGGTAGAATAGCTTAGTCGCAGGTAAGGAGGAACACGATTCGATGAGGAGAACCGTCAGCTTGCTGCTGATCCTCTGCGTGTTGGGAGGGTTGGCTGTCGGCGTCAGCGCTGCTACCGGAATGCAACAGATTGAGGTGAGCTACCAAAACATCTCTATCCTCGTCGACGGGAAGCCGGTGACAAAAGAAGTGGAGCCTTTTCTCTACCAGGGGCGGACCTTCGTCCCCCTGCGGGCCGTGGCGGAAGCCTTGGGAGAGCCTGTGACCTGGGATGCCGAGAAGAATTTGATCTCTATCGGCACATCTCACGAGCAACTGCCTCCTGCCCCACCCAGTGCGTCCAACCAAGACCTGCTGGGTGTTGTCTTCTCTGACTCAGAGCGTCTCTTCGTCGCTGTGGGACGGGAAGGGACGATCCTCACCAGCATCGACGGGATCCGCTGGGAACGCCAAACCAGTTCTACCAAAGCGGACCTGCGCTGTGTACTCTACAGCAAGGACTTGTTCGTAGTAGTGGGAAGCGGGGGAGTTGTCCTCACTTCCAAAGACGGAAGAATATGGCGAGAAGAAGAAACCCCCACTGAGGCGGACCTGGTTGGACTGGCTTGGGGCGATGACCGCTTTGTGGCCGTGGGCGCCTCCGGCGCCATCCTCACTTCTCCCGACGGCCTGACCTGGTCTAAGGAGAGCAGCGAGATCCAAAGCGACCTGGCAGCGGTCGCCTACGGAGACAATCAATATATCACCGTTGGAGCAGGCGGAACGATCCTCTCCTCCACGGACGCCTCGCAATGGGCGGCGCGTTCCTCCGGTGTGACCGATGACCTCACTGCGGTTACGATCCGGGACCGTGACTGGACCGTGATGGGAGACGATGGCACAGCTATTCGCTCGCACGGCGGGGTGGTCTGGGGAACCCTGGATGCCAAGTCAACGATGAATCTCACCTCAGTCATGTACGGCGCCTTCCGCTACATGGCCACCGGCTTCGGCGGAACCTTGCGCATCTCCCTGAACGGGTATGAATGGATCCCCCTCTTCGCTGGAACCTTCCAGAATCTCTGGAGCATCGCCAACTCCGATATCTGGGGCTTCGTGGCGGTCGGCAGCCAGGGCGCCATCGTCTACTCCGAGGATATGACCAACTGGCGCTTGGTGCGTTGGGGAGACAGCCTCTACGACATTGCCTCTTCAGATAATGAGATGATTCTGGCCGGGGATTCCGGCACGGTGATCACCTCCCCCAATGGGGAGTACTGGGCGGGGCAGTACAGCGGCGGGTTCAACCACCTTCGCGCTGTGGTGCGAGCGCCCTATGATTTCCTGGCGGCAGGGGGATCGGCCACCCTCTTGCGTTCGTCCGACGGGGTCTCCTGGACACAGGAAAAGGTTCCCTCGGTTACCCCCACTCCCTACCTGCGGGCCATCGCCGTAGGCAAGGATCGTACTCTGGTGGCCGGCAGCAGCGGCACTCTCTGGTTGGCTCTGGAGGGCAAAGCTTGGGAAGCGCAGGACGCCAAGACGACCAAAGACCTGTGGGGCGCTCTCTACGGCAATGAGCAATTCCTGGTGGTGGGACAGGATGGATCGATCCTGACCTCGCCGGACGGGTCGCGATGGAGTTGGCGGAAGAGCCCCAGCGAGGAGACGTTGCGCGGGGCGGCTTGGGGTGGGGGGAGCTATGTGGTCTGCGGTCATGGCGGGACCATCCTTTCTTCCCCGGATGGGGTGGAGTGGACGGCTCGCTTTAGCAACACCACCCGGAACCTCTACGCGGTGACCTGGGTGGACGGCTTTTTCCTGGCTTGTGGGGAAGGCGGTATTCTTCTTTCCTCAGAAGACGGGGCTGGCTGGTTGGAGGCAACGAGCAACACCAGTGAGGATCTCTACGCTGTTGCCAAGGCAAGGGGCTTCTATTGGCTGGCAGGGGCAAACGGAACCTTTTTGCGCTCTAGCGACGGCCTGAATTGGCAGCGTCCGACCCTTTGAGAAGAAAACTACCGGCGTTTTACCTTCTTACTGATTTCTGATCTTCTCTTGATTCCAGCTTGATCTTCATCCGCTAGGCTGTTGCCAGGAGGATGAAAACCATGAAAACTTGGACCCGAATCATCATCTATGCGATCACTGCAGTCTGTCTCTTGGGCTTTGCCCTGCCCGTTTTGGCCTGGGACGATTGCCCCCTGGGGCTGGTGGATGATCCCTACCCGGGCGCCTGTCGCCGCTATGTGGATACCAATGGAGACGGCATCTGTGACCACAGCCAGTCTGACCCCAGTCTGACCGCCATCGCATTCACCGAACCGACGGTGGCGGCAACGGAGGAACCGATTCCAACTTTATCGGAAGAACCCGCATCGGCGTTTTCCAGTGAACCAGTGCCCATTGCATCTTCCTTGCCGAGCGATCCCGATCCCGCTGCTCTCGTACCAGATCAAAGCGATGCACCTTCTCCATCCACCTCGACCCGGCCAGTCGACTTGGCCGGACTGTCCTCCCTCTCCAACCGAACCTTGCGCGTTCTTACCATGCAGGAGCTGGAAGACACCTACGGCTACCCGGTGGAGGTTCTTCTCCCAGTCTTGGCGGAGATGGGGATCGAAGCTGACTCTTCGGCAACGATCAATACAATCCTCCGCACTGCTGGGCTCTCCCGCACCTCTTTCCTCCAATTGCTGAACTCGAAGGAGACAGCGGCAGTCGCGACTCCACTCTCTACCGAGGCTTCCTTGCCACCCTCTTCATCTCCACCCTCCACCATGGTTTCCACTTCCAGCCCGACTCCCTCCCGTTCCCCCAGCTTGCCTGTCGCCGGGCTCGGCGCCTCCCAAAGAGGAGGTGGCGCCCCATGGATGACACAGGAGGTGGGTTTCCTCCTGGCGACGTGTGCGCTGCTCCTCCTCTTGAAGGGAGCTGCCCTCATTCGCACAGCCAGCAATGGCCGTCAGATGAGCTGGTTTCGCGTAGGCAACCACCGCTGGCTATTGAACCTGCTGCTGACGGTCAGCTTCGCTCTATCCTTCCTCTTTGGCCTTCTCGACTTCTTCGCCCTGAATTTCGGCTGGTTCAGCAGTTGGGGGTCTCTGATCGTCGCTGTCCACCTTGATTCCTCGATGGCCCTCCTGCCGATCGCGGTGGTGCATACTTTCTGGCACTTGCCCTACTACCGCAACTGCTATCGTCGTGGGCGT
Source organism: Coprothermobacterota bacterium (assembly GCA_026389425.1). Taxonomy (GTDB): domain Bacteria; phylum Caldisericota; class JANLFM01; order JANLFM01; family JANLFM01; genus JAPLHV01. Next base: position 986 of record JAPLHW010000053.1, on the reverse strand, counting down.
TCTTTGCAGAAAAACCCAAAGGTGTACAGCAAATGGGTCCTCAACTTGATCTTGACCGCTGCTTTCCTCATCTCCCTGGTAAGCGGCTTGCTGGATCTGTTGGTCTTGCGCACTCATTGGTTCTTGGGGACTGCTCCCATATTGCTTGATATTCATCTCTACTCGTCTCTGGTGATGATGGCTGTGGGGTTGGTCCACGCCCTCTGGCACCTAGCCTACTACCGATCACGGTTGGCGCCGGCTCGCCTCTTGCGTACACGACATCGTGTTTCCCTTCCCAGTGATGAGGCCTACCAGCGAGCCTGACCCGCAGCGCCTCTTGCCCGAATCCTCCTCACGGCTGACGGGAGATGAGAACCCAGGAGGGGGCCGGGCAGGAGGCAGGAAACCAAGGAAGTGGATCGAACGGTGAAACAAAAGGGCGGTCGTTTGGCCGCCTTTTTTCTTTCGGACACATGGTGGGCCTTTCTGGATTCGAACCAGAGACCTCACACTTATCAGGCGTGCGCTCTAACCAGCTGAGCTAAAGGCCCACGTGCAAGGCCCTATTTATAGCAAAGGGATCTCGACCCGTCAACGCAGGGCCACCCTGTGCGGTACTGTCCAGCGCAACGAGAAGACACAGAAAAGAGGTGAAATAGAGCAGGCTATTGACACAATGCCCCTTACTGACGTACAGCAAAGGACACACAGAGAAAGGATAGAGGTGACGAGATGGAGAGCGAATTACCGAAGTTGGGCCCTAAAGGGGAAGGGATGATCACCCGTGTCAAGATCTGCTGCATCCAGGATCTGGAGGAAGCGCAGCTCGCCATTCGCTATGGCGCCTCGGCCTTGGGATTGGTCTCCTGGATGCCTAGCGGGCCGGGCCCGATCGACGAAAAGCGGATTGCTACCATCGCGCGGAGCGCACCCCCTTTTGTGACCACCGTTCTGTTGACCTGCGAACAAGATCTAATAGCTATCGAAGCGCAACACCGGTGTTG
>JAPLHW010000066.1 GCA_026389425.1 Coprothermobacterota bacterium | reverse complement strand
TCGTCCGGTAAGGAGAATGGAGGGTTGGTTGTCAAGAGGATGTTCGGGATCCATCAAGGATTCACTACAGATCGGGCACTTCACGCTCAGCGCCAACAAGGAATGGGTCATCGTTTTGCCTCCTTCGCAATAATATTACTTCAGTAGTCAAGTAGTTTAGTAGTCAAGTAGTTTAGTGATCTAGTCAGTTCGAAGAGTCAAGGTCTGTCTTGATCTTACTCAGCCATTTAACCACTCAGCTACTTAGCTACTGAATTTAGCGGATCCTTTCCTCCTCCTTCAGCCGGGCTAGACGAGCCTCCCAGACGTCACTGAATAAGCCGCAGGGCGCGCCAGCGGAAGCCTCAACGACCGCTGGCTCCGGCAACAGGATTTCAGGGATGGCAAAGGATCGGGTGTAAGAGCGGGGGGCGGGGATTTCGAAGAGCGGCTCTCCGGCCAATTGGCTCAAAGCCGCATAAGAGGTGAGCCCGGCCAAGGGCGGGATGGCTTGGCGGAACCGTTGCACGCGACCTTCCGAGTTGATGAAACTACCATCCGACTCGGCGAAGCTGGAGGCCGGCAAGACGAGGTGGGCTAAACCGGTCGTTGGGGAATGGAAGAGATCCGCCACCACCAACGTGTCCAACTGGCGCAACGCAGTTGCCACTTCACCGCCCAAGGGGAGTGCGCCAACTGGATCCTCATTCAGGAGGAAGGCAGCTTTCAAGGTTCCCTGGCGCATTTCTTCCAGCAAGCTATCGGCACTGCAGGTGAGGAAGCGATCCACACCCCGGATGTTGGCCTTTCCGCGCAAGGCGAGGAAACTCTCTGGGCGGAGCAGGAGGAGGAGCAGATTACCCAGCGCCTTGCCCGTTTCCCGATCGATAGCGTCGGCAGGGAAAAGGAACAGGCAGTCCAGGTGAAGCGCCAGCATCTGAGCGATCTCATGATACGTGCCGCCCTTCCACCCAGTAGCCTTGTTCAGTGTCGTCTTGCTGAGTCCAGCCAACGTTTTCCGCAGATCTTGGGACCCGAGTTCGGGAGCTGCAAAGCCACCCTCCATAAGCGCCTTGAGCACTCCATTCAGGGCCCAGGGTAAACCTCCTGGCCGAACCAGCCACTCCTTGGCCGCCAGCGCGCTCATCTCGGTTGGCTGTTCCTGCAACGAATAGAGCTTGGCACCCCGCTTCACCGCTCTCCGCACACGCTGGCTGAGCACGGGGTGTTGACGGGTCAAGTCGGAACCGATCAAGAAGATCGTCTGTACGGTGTCCAAATGATCGTAACCGGCGCCGGTAGATTTCCCGACCACCTGAGCGAAAGCCAACAACGGAGTACCACTACCGCAGTATTGGAAGCTGGCGAATTTACGCGAGCCCAAGCGTGAAACCCAATACTTAAGGGCCATGGCTTCCTCACAGGTAGACCGTCCGGAAGCAAAAACAGCGATCGACTCCGGCCCGAAGCTGTGCAGGGTCTCTTCAAAGCGCTGCTTTGTCCAGGCCAAGGCCTCTTTCCATGCTAGCGGCCGCGAACTTCCTCCCTCGCGCAACTGCGGCTGGAGGATGCGGTCATGGCTGTGAATCAGCTCGAAGCCGAATTTCCCCTTGAAGCAGAGAGCGCCAGCATTGACATGGCTCTCGGCATTTCCGGTCACCTTCACCACCTTGCCCTCTTCGAGATGGAAATGCAGGCTGCAGCCGACCCCGCAAGAGGTGCAGACGGCCGGCACCTTACGCAACGCCAAGTGTGGTATGCGCAGATGTCGTGGCCGTTCACTGAGCGCACCGACCGGGCAAGTTTCGATGCAAGCTCCGCAGGAGACGCAGGGAGACTCGGGAAATGGTTTCTCCAATGTCGGTGCCATGATCGTGGAGAATCCGCGGTAGACGAAGCCCAAGGCTGCAGCCCCAACCACCTCCAGGCAAATACGAATGCACCGCCCGCAGAGAATGCACTTAGAAGGGTCACGCACAAGGAAGGGGTGGCTCTCATCGATGGGGTGGACCTTGACCTCCCCCAAGAAACGATTGACCATCACCTCGTACTGGGTAGCATAGTCACGCAGCTTGCATTCCGTTACATCGGCGCAACCGCATTCCAGGCAACGTAGCGCTTCTTCCCAGGTCTCAAGAGCGGTCAAACCAAGGTCTACTTCGTCGAAATGAAGGCGTTGCGGCACATCCAACACTGGCATGCGAGCTCGTTCCTTGGTCGGGAAATGCTGGTAGAGAGAAGCGGGCACATCCTTCAACTGTGTTCCTTTGAAGATGTTGAAGATCTTTACTGGGCGTTTGGGTGGCCAAGCCGACTGCGAGTCTTGCAGGTAGCGACAGATGGCCTCGGCGGCTTTGTGCGCTCCACCGATGGCTTCGACCACGGTAGCCGGCCCACTCACCAAGTCTCCCGCGGCAAAGACCCCTTGCAGCGCTGTGGCGCCTGTTTCCGGATCCGTCTCCACTGTCGACCAACGAGTCGATTTGATGCCGCTGTCCCTGCCAAGGATCGCCAAGTCCGCGCGCTGCCCGATACAGGAGATGATGGTATCGATGCCAACTTGGAAATCGGAGCCGGAGACCGGAACTGGCCGGCGGCGTCCGGAGGCGTCCGGTTCCCCCAAGGCCATGCGCTGGCAGAGCAACCCTCCTTCTTGGTCTAAGGAACAGGCCAGGACTTGTAAGGGGGCGGCCAAGAACTGAAAGCGTACGCCCTCCTTTCGCGCTTCTTCCACCTCGCTGGGGTTGGCCGGCATCTCCGCTTCAGTTCGTCGATAAAAAATGGTCACTTCCCGCGCTCCCAGGCGTAGGACGGTTCGTGCGGCATCGATGGCCGTGTTACCACCGCCCACGACCGCCACGCGCTCTCCGATCATCACTTTTTCCCCCAAAGCGACGGCCTTGAGAAAATCGATACCGGAGAGGACCTCGGGCAGATCCTCCCCTTCAACGCCCATCACCATCGAGGCGTGCGCCCCATAAGCGAGGAGGACAGCGTCATACTGCCCTTGCAGGTCGTCCAAGGTGAAATCCTGTCCCAGGCGCTGCCCGGCACGTATCTCAATCCCGCCCAGCGAGATGATGGTTTCGATCTCCCGGTCTAACACTTCCTTGGGCAAACGGTACTGGGGAATTCCATAACGTAACCACCCGCCCGTTTTGGGCAGGGCTTCCAGAAGGGTCACCGCAACCCCCGCTTGCCGCAAGTAGTAAGCAGCGGAGAGGCCAGCCGGACCGGCGCCGACCACTGCCACGCGCTGCCCCCCCAGTGGAGCGCAGACCGGCAGGTAAGGCTGAACGGAGTTCAAGTCGTGATCGGCCAAGGTGCGCTTCACAGCGCAGATAGAGACCGGTTCTTCCACTAGATTGCGCCGGCACTCCGCCTCGCAGGGGTGCGGGCAGACACGTCCCAGACTGGCTGGCAGCGGGAGAGTCTCCTTGATTAAGCGGATCGCCTCCTTCTCCATCCCGTTAGCCGCCAATACCAGGTAACCCTGGGCATCGCAACCGGCTGGACAGGCCTGCTGGCAAGGGCCGATACAATCGCCGAAGTGATTGGAGAGAAGCAGCTCGAGGGCCATTGCCCGCGCCGCCCGGATCCGATCGTTGTCCGTCTCCACTACCATCCCTTCAGCGCAACGAGTGGCGCAGGCTGGGACAAAACCGCGCGCTCCCTTCACTTCCACCAGGCACACCCAGCAAGAGCCGAAAGGCTCCAGTTTTTCGTCGGCGCACATGTTGGGGATCTGCAGGCCCAGTCCCTTGGACACTTCCAGGATTGTCTGGCCCACCTCGCAGGTGGTTTGTCTTCCGTTTAGAACGATTTGGATCTGCATTGTGGCAACCTCCGGGCGGGAATCTACTGGGTCTTCACAGCGTCGAAGCGGCACTTGGCGACGCAACTGCCGCACTGGATGCAACGAGTTTGGTCGATCAGGTGAGGTTGCTTGACCACCCCGCTGATCGCCTGGGTGGGACAAGCGTGGGTACACGCCGTACAACCAGTACAGAGGTCTGAGTCAATACGATAAACTAAAAGTTTGCGGCAGTAATGAGCTGGGCAACGCTTCTCGCGGATATGCGCCTCGTACTCCTCCCGGAAGTAACGGAGGGTCGTCAACACCGGATTGGGGGCAGTTTGGCCTAGGCCGCAGAGGGAAGAGGTCTTGATCTTGTCCGCCAAATCGTAGAGCAACTCGATGTCCCCCTCCTGCCCTTGCCCCTGGGTGATCCGAGTGAGGATCTCCAACATGCGCTTCGTACCGATGCGACAGAAGGTGCATTTGCCACATGACTCTTTCTGCGTGAAGTCGAGGAAGAAGCGCGCTATTTCCACCATGCAAGCTGTCTCGTCCAGCACCACCATCCCCCCCGAGCCCATGATCGCTCCGGTCTGGGTAACCGACTCGTAGTCGATCATGGTGTCGGCCAGGGAGGCCGGGATGCAGCCGCCGGAGGGACCTCCCATCTGCACTGCCTTGAAAGCGCGGCCGTCCTTGATGCCGCCGCCGATCTCGAAAATCACCTCGCCAATGGTGATCCCCATCGGCACCTCCACCAACCCACCACGGGCGATCTTGCCAGCAAGGGCAAAGACCTTGCTCCCTTTGCTTTTCTGGGTCCCCAGGTCGGCGAAGGCTTGCGGGCCGTGTAGCAGGATCCAAGGAACATTGGCGTAGGTCTCCACATTGTTGATGTTGGTCGGCTTGCCCCACAATCCGGAGGTTGCCGGAAAGGGGGGGCGAAGCCTTGGCATCCCCCGCTGCCCTTCGATCGAAGCCATCAAAGCGGTCTCCTCGCCACAGACGAAGGCGCCTGCTCCTTCCTTGACATGAAGCTGGAAACTGAACTTGCTGCCGCAGGCTGTCAACATGCTGCCCAGGATATGCTCGCCCAAAAAGCCGGCCATCGTCGCGTCAGCGATGGCCTTGCGCAAGCGGCGAACGGCCAGTGGGTACTCGGCTCGAACATAGAGGTACCCTTCGTCGGCGCCGATCCCATAGGCTGCAATCAGCATCCCCTCGATGACAGTGTGAGGGTCCCCCTCCAAGACGGAGCGGTCCATGAAGGCCCCAGGATCTCCCTCGTCGCCATTGCAGATCAAGTATTTCTTTTCCCCCTTGGCGCCACGCGCGAACTGCCACTTCAGGCCCGTTGGGAACCCGGCTCCGCCTCGGCCGCGCAGGCCCGAGTCACGCACAGCTTGAATTACTTCTTCCGGCTTCATCTGGCGAAGGACTTTCTCCAAGGCCTGGTAGCCGTCGCGCGCGCGATACTCGGCCAGGCTCTCCGGATTGATGATGCCGCAATTGCGCAGGACGATGCGTTTCTGCTTGGCGAAGAAACTATCATCGGCCAGCGGTTCTTCAGGGGACCGCACCAGCCAGTCGCGCACTGGCCGGCCGCTCTCGAAGTGATCGGTCACCAGTCGCTCCACCCGCTCGGGAGTGACGTTCCCGTATGTGAAGCGCTTCCCCTGCGGGTCAAACACGTCCACTAACACCTCGCGGTAACACATCCCCACACAACCGGTCTCTCTCAATTGAATCGGGAGTGCCTTGCGCTCGATCGCCTCGCTCAGGGCAGATCTTACTTTCTGGCCGCCGGCAGCGATGCCGCAAGAGCCTAAGCCCACCACCACTTGGGTACGGGCGGGTTTCAAACCTGTCTGTACAAGCAAGCCCTCTCTTCTACTCGTGTTCGTCATCTCAAACCTCCCGTAAGACCTTGCGCGCCCGGTCTGGTGTCAAGCGTCCGTGGGTTTCCTCGTCGATCATCATCACCGGGGCTAGGCTGCAACAGCCCAAACAGGCCACCGATTGTACGGTAAAGCGACCGTCCGCGGTGGTTCCTCCTTCATCTACATGCAGCTGGTCAAGGATCGCTTCCCCAACCTCGGTGGCTCCACTGACATGACAAGCCGTTCCGTGACACACCTTGCAAAGATGTTTGCCGATCGGCGTAAGGCGGAATTGCGAATAGAACGTCACCACACCGTAGATCTGGCTAGCCGGAACACCTATCCCAAGAGCCAGGGTTTCGATGGTTTGGGGGCGAAGACAGCCCAGAGCTTCCTGGGATTCCTGCAAGATTGGGATTACTGCCCCTGCCGTACCAACGTATTTGGTCAGGATAGCCCCCAGAATACCTGCCTCCGTCTCTTCCCTCGTTGCGCTGCTCTTCTTCGGCTTTTTCCTGCTCTGGCTCATCTGTGCTTCCTTTCAATAATCGAATCGATCCATCGAGCTCGTTGCCGAACGCTCCACTTCAGGGAGCAGGCCCGAATAGACCCTGTAGCTCAGTGGTAGCGCCGGACCTCAAAGCGATATAGCTGGACCGGCTCATGCTGGCCAATTCCCGCTTTTGCCCGGGCGATCTGCACTTGTTGCTCAACCGTCTCCACCCCCTCCAGGTCAGGTAGCAAAACGCCCCGCCGCCAGCCGCTCTGCACAATCACGCCGTAACGCTTGGTGTCGAGCGAGGTGGGTCCGTCAATGGGTTCCGAGGAAGTGAGGACATCTACTGAGATCTCCAGTGTCTCCACCTCATCGCGCTTGACCGAGGGGAAGCGGGGATCCCTGGTGGAGGCAGAGATAGCGTTGGCTATTACTTCCTCCCGCAAGGATGGGGTTTGTGGCTCCAATGTGCCGATGCAACCTCGCAAGGTCGACCCTCTATGTAACGAGACAAAAACCGCCGCCCGAACCGGAAGGTTCGGGGGAAGAGGGACTTGCACGCTCTCCAATGGCGCCCCCCCAAGATGAGCAACAATAGTCAAGCGAGCTAATCGCACCAGCGGATGTTCTACCATCGGCCTTTATTGTAACCGATTCACCCGAATCAGACAGCAGAAAAACAGCTATCAGGCTTTGATCTTGAACAGGTGGTGGGCATTGACCCAGGTGGCGATAGCTAGTTCTTCCACGTCGATCTGGCGCAGATCAGCCAGAAAGCGCAGTACGCTACGCACAAAGGCCGGCTCATTGCGTCCTTTCCGTTCGGGTTCCGGCCTCAGGTAGGGGCAGTCTGTCTCCACCAGAATGCGGTCGGTGGGGATCTTCATGGCAGCCTCCTGGATGGGGCGGGCAGATGGGTAGGTGACGTTGCCGGCAAAAGATATGTTAAAGCCGAGGTCGAGCAGGGCACTGGCCTGTGGCCAGTCGCCGGAAAAACAATGCAACACCCCGCCGATTTCCCCGGCCCTTTCCTCGAGGAGGATCTGGGTCAAGTGAGGTTGGGCGGCGCGCTCGTGTACGATTAAAGGCAACTTTGCCTGGCGGGCCAGGGCAATCTGGATGCGGAAGACCTCCTGCTGCACTGAACGCGGAGAGAGGTCCCGGTAATAATCCAGACCGACTTCCCCCCAAGCCACCACTTTCGGCCCCAGTAACCCCAGGAGAAAAGAGCAGTCGCCATCTTGTACTGTTTTGGCGTCGTGTGGGTGCACCCCCACTGCTGCGAACAACTTCGGTTTGGCCTTGGCCATCGCCACCGCCTCTGCTGAGTGGCGGAAATTATCTCCCACCACGACCATCTTCTCCACCTCTGCCTCGCGCGCTCGCTGCAGGACATCTTCCAAATCAGGTTGGAAATCGCGGGCGAAAAGGTGAGTGTGGCTATCGAAGAGGCGCATGGCGCATATTGTCCGCCGCCTGGAAGGATTGTCAATGGCTGTTTCCGGTCTCCTCCGACAGATGGTTTGCCGATGCCGATCTTGCCTCCTCGAGGTTACCAAGCCTGCCCTCGAGCGAAGCGAAGGGACAGGGGAATCGATATTCCTTTCATCGACTGCGCTTTGTGGGGTAAATCTGGCTCAAGCTGCTACCGGTTCGCGGGATCTTCTTCTGCAGGAGAATCCCCATCTGCGCCTTGGCTGATAGATGCTGTGATTGGGGGATCTTTTTCGATCTGAGCGTCTTGGAGGGGGATGATCCGAAAGGAGAGGTTCTGGAAGGAACGAGAGAGATCAACCTCCATCGTTCGACGCAAAGTGTCAATTGTCTCCAGGGAAGTATCTCCCTGGAAGGCTAACTCTAGCTCGATGAAACGGGTTTTTCCACTGGAGCGGCTGTAGATCGTGCCGATATTCTCGTAACTTTCGTGGCGCTGAGCCAGCACTTGGAGAATCTTTAACTGGTCAGCCTCGGGGAGGGGGAGGTCAACCAGGGATCGAAAGTTGCGCACCACGAGCACGATACTATTCTGCAGTAAGAAGCAGGCGATCAGAATGGCTAGCAGGGGATCTACGCGCAAGCCCAGCCCAGGATATCCCCATCGCAACAATAGCGAGGCCAGGATAAAAGCCAGGATAATGCCCACATCGCTGATGGCTGCCCACTTATAGTCGACATAGTAGGACTGAAGCAAGGGGGAAGGGAAGGGAAAACGGCGCATCAGGGAAGACACCCACCACCACAGGTAGGCTCCCCGCAGCAATGAAATGCTCACAGCGATGAGCCCCAAACCGTAGCTGACATCGCCCGGGGTGATCAACCGCAGAGTAGAGCAATAGATTAGGTATGCGGCGGAGGGGATGAGAAGTGCGCCTTGCAGGAAAGCGGAGAAATTCTCCAGTTTGCCGGCTCCATAGGGGAAGTTGAAGATATTTTGGTTCAACGCCGCACGGAGAGTGATGAGGGCAAAGAGAGAGACAGCGATGGAGGCGGCAAACTGAATCATGATGGCCAAGATGGTGGAGGAGTCGGTAAGAATGCTGCTGATAAAAAACAGCGCCAACATCGGCCAGAGGGTCCAGAATCCTACTTGAATCATCCGGTATAGTTGCGCCAGTTCTCCGCTGGCTAGCTCTTGCCCAATCGCCCTCTTCATTTACGCTTTGAATAGCTTAGCAGACGCAGGGATTCTTGCTTGCTCTTTTCTTGCTGTCGAGATCGACTTTCGCTCAGAGTACGGGGTCTAATATAAAAACCTCTCCGCA
>JAPLHW010000146.1 GCA_026389425.1 Coprothermobacterota bacterium | reverse complement strand
CTGAACATCGTCGCCTCCAACCCGACGATCCTCCTGGAAACGCCGGCACCCCTTGTCCTCACTCCCCACCCGGGGGAAATGGGGCGACTGCTCGCCGTCTCCACCCAAGCAATACAGGAGGAGCGCATCAACCGATGCCTGGAGGCCGGCAGCCGTTACGACTGCGTCGTAGTGCTGAAGGGCTTCCGTACAGTGGTGAGCGATCCCACCGGGCGCTTCTACATCAACCCCACCGGAGGGCCGGCCATGGCCACCGCGGGGATGGGGGATATCTTGGCCGGCGCCATCGGTGGGCTCCTGGCACAGGGGGCAACTCCCTTGGAAGCAGCCCTGCTAGGAGTCTACGTGCATGGCTTGGCTGGTGACCTGGCAGCCGCGGAACTGGGGCACCGGGGGATCCTTCCCTCGGATCTACTCCCACGTTTACCGAAAGCCTTGGAGAGGACTTTGCCGCACTGGGGTGCGGCGGTCCCAGAGAGGAAGACTGGATAATCGCCCTGGTGGGGGTTTGTTCGTCGATTTCGCGAGATTTTCGCAAAGCTTGGGGAATACCTTGGAACACGCCCGGATCCGCCTTTCATCCGTGCTTTTTCCTCCATAAAAGAGTAACGTTTCGCGTACTTGCGTGGAGACAGGAGCGTGAAAAGATGTACACCCTCGGAAGGCACATCATTGTGGAGTGTTCCGGTTGCAGGCCGGATGTGCTAAATGACTTGGACGTCGTGCGGTCGATCCTGACCGACGCCGCCATTTCCGCCAATGCGGAAGTACGGGAGAGGGCTTTTCACCACTTTGCTCCACAGGGCGTTTCAGGTGTGGTAGTGATCTCGGAATCCCACCTCTCTGTTCACACTTGGCCGGAGTACGGTTATGCCGCCTTGGATATCTACACTTGCGGCGAGCACACGCTCCCCTGGACAGCCTGCCAGCAGGTTGCCCGGGCGTTCGGGGCGACAAGTCTGAAGGCGACCTTAGTGCGGCGAGGGATCGAGACCGACGGGAAGTCCTTCTCTCATGAGATCATTGATCTGGAGGATGGAAATGGGATCGAGCCCTCAACCGAATTGGCAATGGTATTATGATTATTTCGGACGCACAGAAATCCACCTGCACGGCTTCAACCGCCTTCTCTTCCAAAAGCAGACACATTATCAAACGGTAGAGATCATCGATAGCCCGGCCTATGGCCGGATGCTATTGCTGGACGGAGACATCCAGTCTTCCGCCGCCGACGAGTATATTTACCATGAGGCGATGGTGCAGCCAGCTATGGTCACGCATCCGGATCCCCAGCGCGTTCTGATTCTGGGCGGCGGGGAGGGGGCTACCTTGCGAGAGGTGTTGCGACACCGGACGGTGCGGGAAGCATGGATGTTTGACCTCGATCCGGAGGTCCTGGAGGCCTGCCGTACCTTCTTGCCGGAGTGGAGTGCAGGCTCTTTTGACGACCCGCGACTCACGCTGCGCATCGGTGATGCCCGGGCCATGCTGGAAGAATACCAGGGGGAACCCTTCGATGTGATCCTCTCCGACCTTACCGACCCCTTCACTGAGGGCCCCTCCTACCGGCTCTTCACCCGCGAGTTCTTCACCCTGGTGCGCCGGCGCTTGGCTCCGGAGGGGGTCTTCGCTTTGCAATCCTCGATCCTGCGCAACACCAGTTACCAAATGCACCAAGTGATCCACAACACGCTGAAGACGGTCTTTAGCGGGACCTTCTCCTATGCCCCCTATGTCCCTAGCCTGGATACACCCTGGGGCTTCATCCTGGCTTCAGATCGCTGGCAGCCGCCGGCACTGGACCCGGTCGAGGTGGATCGGCGCCTGGCCGAACGGGTGAGCGACGAGCTTCGTTGGTACGATGGGGAGACTCATCTCGCCCTCTTCCACTTATCGAAGGACCTGCGCCGCCTGTTGGCGCAGCCCTCGGTCTTGATGGAAGACGATCACCCCTTCTACCTGCCGCGCAAGGGGAACGAGTGATGGAATCGGCTATCCTTCTAAAAAGGATCACTATCTTGCCGATGACGCGAGCAGAAGACCTGCTGGAGGGAGACCTCCTGATCCGCCGGGGCCGCATCGCCTACCTTGGACCTTCGCGGGACTGGGTGGACGAGGATGGCTTGGAAGTGTACCAAGGGAAAAACAAAGTAGCCATCCCCGGTTTCGTCAACGCCCACACCCACTTGGGGATGACTTTCCTGCGAGGCTTCGCCGACGACATGGACCTGCACACCTGGCTGGTGGACAAGATCTGGCCGATGGAGACCAAGTTGCGGCCTGGCGATGTCTATTGTTTCAGCCTACTTGGAGCGCTGGAGTTGATCGCAGCCGGGGTAACCACTTTTGCTGATATGTACTGGTCGATGGAAGAGGTTGCCCGGGTTGTGACTGAGTGCGGTTTGCGAGCTTGTCTTTCCCAGGCCCTCATCGTGGCCGGCAAGGATCATCCCGAGCGGGAGCTGGAGGGCGGGCTTCGTTTCGCCTTGGAGAACCGAGGCGCCGCGGAGGGCCGCATTACCACCATGCTGGCTCCTCACGCTGTCTACACCTGCCCGCCGGATTTTCTGAAGCTGGTGCGGGAGGCTGCCATACGCGAGAGATTGGGCTTGCACATCCACCTCAGTGAAACTCGCAAGGAAGTGGAGGACTGCCGCATCGCCTACGGCGCGACACCGCCTCGCTTGTTGAGGAATTTAGGCTTGTTCGAGCTTCCGATACTGGCCATCCATTGCATTTGGCCGGAGGAGGGGGACTTCTCTATCCTGGCCAAAGCCAAAGGCGTGGTGCATTGTCCCACTTCCAACCTGAAGATCGCCGCTGGGATCGCCCCGGTGACGAAGCTGCTCTCTTCCGGCAGCAATGTGGCCTTGGGCACCGACGGCGCCTGCAGCAACAACCGCTTGGAGATGCTGCAGGAGATCAAGACAGCGGCTCTCCTGGCCAAGACCCGGACCCGTGACCCAAAGGCCCTCCCTGCCTTTCGGGCACTGCAGATGGCCACCCTGGGGGGAGCCCGAGCCCTCGGCTTGGAGGAACAGATTGGCACCCTGGAGGCTTGGAAGCAAGCTGATATTACCATCTTCGACTTCGATGCTCCCCACCTCACTCCTTGCTTCGACCATTACTCGCACTTGGCCTACGCCGCCCTTCCCTCCGATGTCACGGCGGTGATGGTGCAAGGGCGTTGGCTGTATAAGAACCGCCGCCATCTCACCCTCGACCGACCGTCCGTACAGCAGGAAGCGGTTGAACGGGTGCAAAAGCTGATGTCCCGGTGAGCACCCCTCTTTTCGGTCTCGCCCGGCGATGAGCAAGATCCTCCTCCGACAGATCACCTTGTTGCCCATGACCCAGGCCGAGGACACGGTCCTTTGCGGAGATCTCCTCATCGAGAATGGCCTCATCCTTGCCCTGGGACCCAGTCAACCGCTGGAGCAGGCGGATGACCTGGAGGTCTATGACGGAAGAGGGAAAGTGGCGCTCCCAGGCTTCGTCAATACCCACACCCACCTGGGGATGGTCTTTCTGCGCGGGATCGGGGGTGACTTGAACCTGCAGGACTGGATCTCGCGGGAGATCTGGCCGCGGGAAGCGAAGCTGACCCCGGAGGATCTCTACGCTGCCGGCCGCTTGGGGGCGTTGGAGATGATCGCTTCCGGTACCACCTGCTTTGCGGATATGTATTTCTTCATGGATCAAGTCGCCCGTGCCGTCGAGGAAAGCGGTTTGCGAGCCGCACTCGGCTATGGCATGGTCGCTCTGGGCCCCCTGAAAGAGCGCACCGAACTTGCCCAAGGGCTGGACTTCGCCACTTCCTTCAGCGGTACAGCGAGTGGCCGGATCACCACCATGCTGGCTCCCCACGCCGTCTACACCTGCCCACCGGCCTTCCTCCGCCAGGTGCTGGAAGCGGCCATGCAAGGTGGCCTCGGCATCCACATTCACCTCAGTGAGACCCGCAAAGAGGTCGATGATTGCCTGGCCGAGCACGGCAAGACGCCAGTCGGACTGGTCCAAGAGCTGGGTTTGTTCCAAGCCCCCACCTTGGCTGCCCATTGCGTCTGGCTGCAGGACCAGGACTTCGTCTCCTTGCGCCAAGTGCGCGGTGTGGCGCACTGCCAAGTCTCCAACCTGAAGCTGGCCTCAGGGATCTGCCCCACCACCCGTCTCCTACGGGAGGGGGTGAATGTAAGCTTGGGTACGGATGGCGCCTCCTCCAACAACCGCTTGGAGATGTTGCAGGAAGTGAAGCTGTCGGCCTTGGTCAGCAAAGTCGATGATCACAACCCTGCCTCTTTGCCCGCATTTCAGGCGATACAAATGGCTACCCTGGGGGGAGCCCGAGCTCTCGGTTTGGAAGAACAAATCGGCACCTTGGAGGTGGGCAAGCAAGCCGACATTGCCATCTTCGACTTCGACGCCCCCCACCTCACCCCTTGCTTCGACCACTACTCGCACCTGGCCTACGCCGCCCTCCCCTCCGACGTCACCGCCGTGATGGTGCAAGGGCGCTGGCTGTATAAGGAGCGCCGCTTTCTGACCCTGGATCGAGAGGCTGTCCTCAATGAAGCGCGAAAACGAACGAAAGGCTTGAAATGACCATGAGAATTGCCTTCATCGGGGGAACCGGTTTCTATGCCGCCCCCTTCCTGGACGACCCCAAGGAGATCCTCGTCGGGACCCGTTATGGTGAGGTGCGCCTGCTGGAGGGGCATAAGCCCGATCAGGAGATCTATTTCCTATCTCGCCACGGCGCCGGCCATAGTGTCCCACCCCATCTCGTCAACTACCGGGCCAACATCGCTGCTTTGAAGGAACTGGGGGTGCAGGCCATCTTCGCCACAACGGCGGTGGGTTCGTTGGCCGAGGAGATGGAACCAGGGCACTTGGTCATCCTGGATCAGTTTCTGGACTTCACCAAGTCCCGGCCTGGCACCTTTTTCCAAGGAGAAGGCTTTCCGGTCGTGCACACCGATATGAGCGACCCCTATTGCAGCTTCCTCCGTCGGGAAGTCGCCGTTACCGCGGAACGGCTGGGACTCGCGTTTCACCGCTCTGGGTGTTATGTCTGCACGGAGGGGCCTCGTTTCGAGAGCGCCGGGGAGATTCGCATGTACGGCAAGCTGGGGGGACAAGTAGTGGGCATGACCGGTGTCCCTGAGGTGGTCCTAGCTCGCGAAGCAGGAATCTGCTATGCCGGCGTCTCCCTGGTTACCAACTATGCTGCTGGTATTTCCCCCCACCCTCTCTCCCATGAAGAAGTGGTGGAGATGATGAGGAAGAACGGTGAACAGTTCCTGACTCTCTTGATGGCTACCCTGCAAACGCTGCCCCCACAATGGGATTGTTCCTGCGAGAAACGCCCGGAGGCCAACCTGATCTTGACCTTGCCTTCAAGCGAAGCGAAGGGATGAGGACCCTCCCGGTTCAACCCTTCCGCTTCCAAGGAGACGTCCTTTACCTGCTCGACCAGCGCCGTCTACCCCAAGAACAAGTGGAGATTACCTGCACCACTGCTCGCCACGTACACGATGCAATCCGTGAGATGGCTGTACGAGGAGCACCGCTGATCGGGACGGTAGCCGCCTACGGTCTCTACTTAGAAGCCCGTCACCTTGAGGCGCAACGACCGTTGATCGTAGAAGACCTTTTTCAAGCTGCCCAGTACTTGAAGGGAGCTAGGCCCACCGCCGTCAACCTGGCCTGGTCTGTGGACCGGGCCATGCAAGCCATTGCGGGCCTGCCGGTGGGAAGTTGGAGCGATGCCTTGCTGGCGGAAGCCCAAGGTCAGGAAGAGTTCAACGTTGAATGGACATTGCAGATCTCGCGCTTGGGAGATACTCTCATTGCGGACGGTAATCGCCTGATGACCATCTGCAATACCGGCCCTTTGGCGACTGGGGGGTATGGCACCGCCCTGGGCGCCATCCTCTACGCCCACGCCGCCGGGAAACAGATCGAGGTTTATGCCTGTGAGACTCGCCCCTATCTGCAGGGGGCCCGCCTGACCACCTGGGAACTGCACAACCAGGGGGTGCCGGTGACCTTGATCAGCGACAACATGGCAGCCTGGACGATGAAGAGCAAGGGGATCAGCGCCGTCTTCACCGGGGCTGACCGCATCGCCATCAACGGCGACACGGCCAACAAGGTCGGCACCTATGCGCTGGCTATTCTGGCTCGCTACCACGGGATTCCCCTCTATGTCGTAGCGCCCGTTTCCTCCTTTGACCCGTCAACACTGCACGGTGAGCTTATCCCCATCGAGGAACGCAACCCAGAAGAGGTGTTGACCTGCGCTGGCCGGCGCATCGCCCCGGAAGGTACTTCTGCCTACAACCCCTCCTTCGACGTAACCCCAAACGATCTGATCAGCGGCTTCGTCACCGAACGAGGGGTGATTCACCCTCCTTTCCCAGAGACGATCCCCGCTCTCATCAATGCCCAAGTGGTCCGGCCATGAGCCGCAAAATCATCGTTGGCGGCTCGATTGCCTATGATAACATCGTCCGTTTTCCCGGCTACTTCAAGGACAGCTTCCTGCCGGACAAGATCCGCTCCTTGAATGTCAGCTTTCTAGTGGACAGCATGCAGCGCATCAAGGGGGGCACCGGCTCCAATATTGCCTACAACCTCGCCTTGGTCGTGGAAAAGCCGGTCTTAATGGGCACGGTCGGCAAAGACTTCGCCGAGTACCGCCGCTGGCTTCACCAACAGGGAGTGAATACCCGCTTGACGCGAACGGTGAATGACGACTACACCGCCTTTTGTACCATCATGACCGACCTCGGCCATAACCAGATCACCAGCTTCTACCCGGGCGCGATGAGCCGCGATGGGGAGATCTCATTGGCGGATATACCTACTGAGGAGGTGGCGATGGTGGTGATTGCCCCCACTGAACCGGGGGCAATGATCAAATGGGCGCTGGAATGCCAGGCCAAAGGTCTTCCCTATCTCTTCGACCCGGGGATGCAGATTCCCCGTCTCTCCCGAGAGGAACTGGTGCAAGGTATCAACGGCGCCCGGATCCTGGTGATGAACGAATACGAGTACTCGATGATGCAGAACAAGACCAACCTCAGCAAGGA
>JAPLHW010000271.1 GCA_026389425.1 Coprothermobacterota bacterium | reverse complement strand
AAAAACATCCGCCCCGTCCTGCATGTATTTCAGAAAGACGAGGTTCTCCAGAAGCTTCCCCAGATCCTCGGTAAATCGGAAGGAGACAGCGTTGCGGAGGCCCGTGTCGATGCAGTACACCTTGCGGGGATTCTTTTCCTGTTCTTTCAAAGAATAAGAGAAACGCCGGAGGAAAAAGAAGAGAAAAGCCTGATTGAAATAGTCGGACCACCTCTCGACCGTATCCACCGGGATGCTCAAAAAGCCCTTGATGCTATTGTAAGAGATGAGCGACGCCACATTGGTCATGTAATATTTGCAGAGCGTCCGGAGATTGTCTGGCTTGGAAATTCCGTAACGCTCGACAATATCGCGGGACAAGATATCTCCGGCATAGTTCAGAAGGATCTCCTGTTGATTCACCCCCAGGACAACGGCGGGAAATCCTCCCCATTGCATGAATTCCCGGATTTTTCCGCGGATCTCGTCGCGCCGGCGGATCCTATCGAGGCGGTTGTCATAGACGATTCCCTTGAAGGCCAGAAACTCGCCGAAATGCAAGGGATAAATCGGCGCATCAAGATGACGGCCCGTCAGAAGGGCGCCCAATTCCCGGCTCAGCAGTTTCGACGAAGAACCGGTAACGAATACCTGCCGTCCGCCCTGATCAATCATTTGGCGGACAAACCGCTCCCAGCCGCGCACACTTTGCACCTCGTCCAGAAAAAGATACGTCTTGCCCTCCGGTTTCAGGAAGGTCATATAGGCGCTCAACAGCCGGTTCATGAATTCCGGAGTAAGTTCGCCAAAGAAACGGGGATCCTCAAAGTTGACATAGAGGGTGTTTTGGCGGGGGACTCCTTGGGAAATCAGGCGTCTGATCAACTGATTCATGATCGTCGTCTTGCCGCTCCGTCTGGGACCGATCAGGGTGACGGCCAGTCCATCCTGAGCGAGGCGGAAAATTCTCTCCAGGTATGCTCCCCGCTCAATGCCGCAGAAACGATCCTCCCGCCAGAAATTAACGTCCAGCAGGATTTCGATGATCTTGTCTTGGGTGAGATTCATTGTTATGTCCAACATATCGGTTATTCTCTATGCTTTATAAACGATATAACGTTTATTGGCAAGCATCCATTGGGGACGGTAACTCTTCTCTTTCATTAGTGGCTGTCCCCAATCTTACACTTCTATGTCACCCTGAGAAGCGCAGCGACGAAGGGTCCAGCCGTTGGTCCATGCATGTAAAAGTCACAGGCAAGATCCATCAGCACTGCGTGCTTCAGGATGACGGGGGAAGGTGCTCAGGAGCTCTTTTTTGTCACTTGAGCCGCCCTTGCGAAGGGTCTGCCTGTGGTCCGCAATGAAATGTGCCTGAGAAATGGCTATGGGGGCTGCTGTAAAAGTAGCCTATCCCCTTTTGTTTCTTTTTGCCTTCAGGCCAGGCCTCTCCTGCGGGAGAACCACCAACCGCCCAGGCCCAGGAGGGCAAGGGAGAGAAGGGCCAGCGCCCAGGGACTCATGCCAGGCATCGCAGCCGGGTTTCCTCCCAAGCCGAAGGGGGTGCCGAGGAGGAGGGCAGCGTTGATGGTGAAGGTGAAGGTGTGGTCGACTAGGTTGGGAGATAGAGGGATGCCGGGCACTTTGACCCATTCCGCATTCATCTTGTCCCAGCGGAAGAGGACGAAAGTCTCTTCCCCCAGTTGGTGGTTGAAGTGCAGGACGATGGTCAAGGTTCCGGT
>JAPLHW010000174.1 GCA_026389425.1 Coprothermobacterota bacterium | reverse complement strand
GAGAAGGCACCCGGGCTGAACAACTGAAAAAGGAAGAAAAGAATGGAGACTGCTGCCAGGCCGACCAACGCCCAGAGCAGGGCGCCTGATTGGGCCTTCTCGTGCTTGGTCTGGATGAAGCTGATGGTGAGAACGGCCAGCACGGTAATCAAACCTGCCCCTACCGACAGCTCGAAGACCCCGGCTACCGGCGCCTGCAATTGAAAGAAGACGATCGCCAAAAGGGCGGAGACGGCTGCCAGGGAGAGTATGCTGAGCAGGTTGTCTTTCAAGAATATGGCCAGGAGCGCGAAGATCAGAAGAAGGGACAGTGTGAAGTAAATCATGGCCCTTCCTTCCTCCCGGCGGTTTCCACGAGCGACTGGAGGACCTCCAGTCGCCTCGGACATTGAGGTGTTCCACTAGGTCGTATCATCATGTCTTCGCCTACTTTCATTATAAAAAGGTTGCTAAACCTGGTAAAGCCGAAGCGTGCCTGCCCTCGAGCCGCATGGGAACAGAAGCTATGGAGACAGATTTCAAAAAAAGTAGTTTAGTGGTTGAGTGGCTTAGTGATTGAACCCCCTGCCGGGGGCTATTTTGTTCGTAAAGTCGAATCTCATCTACTCCTTCTCAACCACTCAGTTACTTAGCCACTTACTTACTTAGCCACTTTAGCTTCGTGTCGCCCCTCGCGTGGAAGGATAAGATGATAAGGAAGCAATTTCAAGCGCGGGGCTCCCGGTGAATCAGCCGTGCTGCGGAGCGCTCCCTCATCCTGTGGCTGCCGGTTTGCGTCGCAGTAAAACCAAGATCCGATCCAGGTAGCCCTTGTAGCGCTGGAACTCCTCGATCTTCAACAGTACGCTGAGGCCAGCATAAAGGGTCACCGCAACCAGCACCACGGCCAAAACGAGAACCAGGCGTAGCCAGTAGCCGTCCGGATGAAGGAAGGTAGAGATGAGCTGCCACAGCCCCCAGGAAGCTCCGCCCATGATCAAGGAGGCCAATGCGACTTTTGCCACCGGTCGCACCAAATCGCGGAAGGTTCCAGCCCCGACACGCCTTTGCAAGAAATAGAGGAGGGCGAGGAAGTTCAGCGTGCCGACAATCGAGGTGGCTAGGGCTAACCCGGGAGCACCCAACCCTAGCGGTCCGGCCAGGAGAAGGTTAAGGTTGATGTTGGCGAGAAGGGCGGCAATCCCCAGCCAAGTGGGGGTGACAGCGTCGCCCAGGATGACGAAGGCATTGGAAAGAAGGCCGGCGCCGGCCGAGGCGAAGAGGCCGAGGGCGTAGAAGAGCAGGACCGAAGCAGTCAAGGCAGTGGCTTCGGCAGTGAAAGCTCCGGTCTGGAAAACCACCGAGATGATCGGCTTACCGAGGAAGATCAACCCCGCAGCTGCTGGGAGAATGACGTACCAGACGGCGTAAAGCCCCTTCCCCAGGGAGCGTCGAAAGTTATCAGGCTCTTTCCGCGCCCAGTAGAGGGCCAGGGTGGGGTAGATGGCGGTAGCCAGGTTGCCGATGAACATTGCGCTGGGAATGGCGATGATCTTGGCGGCGTAGTCCAGAGCAGAGATTGAGGAGACGGGAAGGAAGGATGCCACAGTGCGGTCAACGATCATGTTCAGCGTCCCCACCGAGCCACCGATCAGCATCGGCACCATCAAACGGAAAACCCTACCGAGGTGCCGGTCACGCCAGCCGAAGTCCAAGCGTAGGAAGGGCTTGCGCTTCAGCAGCACCCCACCCACCAGCAGTAGTTGGATGAAGGAGGCGCCTAACGAGCCAACGATCAGGCTGACGATGCCCAGGCGGGAGGCCAGCAGCAGCACAGCGGCGATCAGGAAGATGTTGTTCAACTGCTCGGCCAGGCGAGGCAGGAGGAAGTGCTGGTAGGCGTTGAGCACCGCTGTGAAAAGGCCCAGGAAGGTGGAAATGAGGACCAGCGGTACCATGAAACGGGAGAGCTGGGTGGCTAAAAGGGCGGTCTCCCCAGCCAGGCCGGGTGCCATGAAGGTAACTACCTGGCTAGCGAAAAACCACATCAGCAGGTAGCCCAAACCCATTACCACAGCCATCAGCGAGAAGACGCGGGAGAAAAGGGCCCAGGCCACTCCTTCCCCCTCCTGCTCGCGCACCGAGATGAAGACCGGGATGAAGGAGGCCACCAGGGCACCGGCCACCAACCCACCGAAGATGGTGGGCAAGTTCCCAGCGACGACGAAGGCGTCCTTGGCCGCTGTGGCCCCGAACTGGTTGGCCACTACCATCTCCCGCAATAAGCCCAACGGCTTGGAGAGGAGGTTGAGGGCGGTCAGGAGGATGACCGCCTGGGCGGCGGTCTGCCGGCGCAGCAGAGGAGAGTTCCCGATCTTGGCCAGCAGTCCGCGAAGGGAATTAATCAGGCGGTCCTCAACTCTTCCAAGCTATGGCGACGGATTTGAGAGCTCTGGGGACAGATTTCAACTCTGTCCTCATAGCTGCTGCGGTGAGCGGAGGTCCGTACTCAGCAGAGCCATCAGCTCGGCCGTCTTCTCCTCCACCAGCTCCCGCTGCCGCGCCTCCACATTCAGGCGTACCAGGGGCTCAGTCTGGGAGGAGCGCAAGTTGAAACGCCACTGTGGATATTCAACCGAGAGGCCATCCAAGTGGTCAATCGCCCCATCGGCATAGCGCCGTTCCACTTCAGCCAGCAGGGCCTCCACATCCGCCACCTGGACGTTGATCTCCCTCGAAATGGGGTACTTCTCCTCAAGCGGGCCGACCAACTGGGATAGTTTCTCCCGGCGCGTGCTGAGCAACTCGAGGATTAAAAGTGCGGGGATCATCCCGTCGTCGGCGAAGAAGTTTCGACGGAAATAGAAGTGACCCGAGACCTCCCCGCCAAAGATGGCTCCCTCCGCTCGCATCCGCGCTTTGATGAAGGAGTGGCCAGCGCGGTTGATCAGCGGTATTCCACCGAAAGCGCGGGCAGCGTCCAGGTTGGCCCAGGTCAAGCGCGTATCGAAGATCACCTTCTCCCCCGAGTGTTGGCGCAAGATGGCCTCGATCAGCAGGGTGGTGATGTAATAACCATCGATGAAACGCCCTTCCTCGTCGAGAAAGTAGCAGCGGTCGCCGTCGCCGTCCCAGGCGATGCCCAGGTCGGCTCCCTCGGCACGGATCCGTTCCTCGATTTCCCGGCGGTTCTCTGCCAATTGAGGATTCGGCTCGTGGGCTGGGAAATTGCCGTCCGGTTGGAAGTTGAGCGGGATAGTCCGTACTTGGGGGAGACCTTCGAAAACGCGTTGGGCGGCCAGACCGGCTGCCCCGTTGCCAGCGTCCAGTACGACCTTCAAGGGGAGGATGCGGTCCGCTTGGATGAAGCTGAGGACGTGCCGGCTGTACTCGGCGTAGATGTCCAGGTGGGGCGCGGCATGCCGCGCCCCTACGCGCCTGCCCTCGCACGAAACGAAGGGTTCGGCTGAAATTCCTTGGTAGAGGGCGCTCACCTCGGGCAGCCCGCTCTCCCCGCTGAGGGGCGCCACGCCCTCGCGCAGCAGTTTGAAGCCGTTGTATTGCTTGGGATTGTGCGAGGCGGTGACCATCGCCCCGGCCCCGAAGCGGTGGGCTCCCAAAGCAAAATAGGTTTGGCAGGTACCGACCAGACCGATGCTGGTTACTTCCGCCCCCTCATCAGTCGCTCCAGCAGTGAAAGCCTCTGCCAGGGATGGAGAAGAAAGACGGGCATCATGCCCCACAACCACCGATAAGGCTGGAGTGGGGTGGATTGCGGGGTGGATGGACGATTCATCGGGGTGAATATGCAATTCATTGGGGTGGGTTGCGGGGCCCCCAATGAATCGCCGGTCTGTGGGGTCCCCGATGAATCGCCGGTCTTGCGATTCATTGGGGTGAATTTGCGATTCACTGGGGTGGGTGAGGAAACGAACGAAAGCCCGCCCCAGACGGTAGGCGCGGGGTTCGTCCAACTCCTCCGGGACGACGCCGCGCACGTCGTATGCTTTGAAGATGCCAGCCATGGTTTCCTCCTTACAACCGAACGATTTGCTCACCGGCAATGCCGGCGAAGGCGTTGCGCGTGTCCACCACCAGGCGGCTGCAAGCAGCAATCTCCGCAAAGGGGAAAGCCCGATGGGCGGTCAGGAGTAAGACGCAATCCGCCTCCGCCACCTTCTCCAGAGTGAAGGGGGTACTGACTAGAACTCCATCTTGCAGCTTGATCGAGGGGACCAGTGGATCACAGTATTCCACCGTAGCTCCCCGCTCGGCCAGCATCGGCAGGATCTTTAGGGCCGGCGACTCGCGCACGTCGGCGATGTCCTGCTTATAAGCCACCCCCAGGACTAGGATGCGGCTGCCACGCACCGGCTTGGACTGGTTATTGAGGGCTTCGGCCACCAGATCCAGGACGAAGTAGGGCATCGAGTCGTTGATCTGGCCGGCCAGCTCGACGAAGCGCAGATCAAAGTCGTAGGCTTTGGCTTTCCAGGAGAGATAGAAGGGATCGATGGGGATGCAATGACCGCCCATGCCCGGTCCCGGGTAGAACGGGGTGAAACCGTAGGGCTTGGTGGAGGCGGCGCGAATCACCTCCCAGAGGTCGATTCTCATCCGTTGGCAGAGCTGAGCCAACTCGTTGACCAAGGAGATGTTGACCACCCGGTAGGTGTTCTCCAATAGTTTGCTCATCTCCGCCACGCGGGGCGAGGAGACCGGCACCACTTGTTCGGCCACCATCCCGTAGAGCAAAACGGCCAGTTCGGTACAGCGAGCGGTGACCCCGCCCACCACTTTTGGAGTGTTGTGTACGCCGTAATCCTTGTTGCCGGGGTCAACCCGCTCCGGGGAGAAAGCCAGGAAGAAGTCGAGCCCTACCGTTCGCCCTCCCTCGGCCAGGATAGGCAACACCACTTCCTCGGTGGTGCCGGGATAGGTAGTGCTCTCCAAGACCACCAAGGCCCTGCCCAGGTGGCGGGAGGCGGCTTGGCTGGCCTCCAGGATATAGGAGATGTCGGGGTCTTTGGTGACCTTCAACGGCGTCGGCACACAGATCAGGATGGCATCGGCGCCCTCCAGCGCCTCTCCTTCCTCCAGGGTGGCGTGGAACCCGCTCTCCACCGCCTGCGCCAGTCGCGAGGAGGGGATATCGTCGATATAGCTCTCCCCCCGGTTGAGACGAGCTGCTTTCTCCTCATCCTTCTCCAACCCCACCACCGAGAAGCCCTCCTCGACAAAAGCCAGGGCCAGCGGCAAGCCCACATAACCCAACCCGATCACCGCAAGGCGGGCTCGGTGTCCTGCGATCTTTTCCTCGATCGTGTCTCTATCGTTCATCCCTCATTCCTTTCTGTGCCCACAGCTTGCGCGTTCTCTAGCGCAATCGAGCCACCTGGACATCATTGACTTCGTGAGAACTTCACCGCAGCAGCGCGTCTGATCATACATCGAAGAGGACCTGCGCTCGCCAAACTCGCCCCATCCGCGCCAGTTGCAGTTGATGATAGGTGGCCGCCTTCATACTATGCCAGATGCGATGGCGGTCCGGGGAAAAGGGCTCACCCAGGCAGACGGCCTGCAAAGAGAGAGACTTCAACACGGTGAAACGAACGTCTCTGGTCAGGAAGTTTTGGTCCTCCCAAAGGAAGATCAGCTCATTGAGGAAACACACCAGCAAAGATGGTTGGTCCAAGGCCACTAGCGAAACGGCCTCCTGGCGAGAGGGTCGCACCTCGCCCTCCACCATCAGGTTGGTGAGGGCCCGGGCGAACTCGCAAAAGAGCGCCCGCTTGGTGGGCGCTTCGACCTCCACGCTCAAGTCAGCGGTGTGCGGCAAAAGACGGGTAACCACGCTCCCGATTGTAGCAGAGTACGAATAACCCCCGCCTTCCCAGAGCAGCCCTCGAGTACTGCTACGGGTCGAAGGGTGGCGCGGGGGTGACCGGGGGCAAGCACCGATCCTCACAGGCGAACCGGAGATTGGGTAGTGGAAGGAAAAATGGTAAACTTCCATGGTTGAATGACTGAAGCGAAGGAGAGGATTTTGAGCGATCTAGCTACGCAGATGGAGAACGCACTGGCACGGATTCGCTCCGTGTTAGGCGTTCGGGTGATTCTTGACACCATGGAGGAAGTTCAGGAGGTTCATATCCTGACCACTGAAGAGCGCAACCCCAAACAAGTTGTGCGTGACGCCGAATCCACCCTCTTGATCAAATTCAGCAAGCGGGTCGACCACCGCAAGATCGGCGTCGTGCAGCAAGCTGAGGCCGATGAGAAGGTTCCAACCGGCGAACAGCGACTGAAAATTGAAGCTCTGCGCCTGGCCCCCACCTCGGATGGGCCTTACTGGGAAGTTGTCCTGAGCACCCCCACCGGCCTTTCCTATACCGGCAGCGCAGCCAAGGGCGATCCTTCCTCTTCTCTACAAGCCATCTCCACCGCTACCCTAGCTGCTGTCAACCAGTACGCCGGGGAAGAGCGCTTTCGTCCAGAGGATGTCAGCCAGCTGACCGGCGACCCACCCCTCGTCTTGGTCATCATACTCTGGCTGAACGGCTCCGTAGAGGAGAAGCTGGTAGGGGTGGCTCGTACCGGGGACGATGCGCAGGAAGCCACCGTTAAGGCCACCCTTGCCGCGCTCAACCGCGTCCTCCATCGCCCCGGCCACCAGGCCGACACCTGGCCGTAGGCTTGCCCTCGAACGAAGTGAAGGGCTTGCCTTAGAGCGAAGCGAAGGGGGCGGGCTGCCTTTGCCCAGATAACCTTCAGGTCCCGTCTCGATTGACCCTCGCCTGCCAAGCTGGTAAAACGGATGCCAGATACCGCGCCGCACCCGGCCGTCCAGTGTTGTTTTCCGCTGCGGGAGTAGGTGCGGTAGCACATAGCCTGCGCCTGCCCTCGCGGAAGCGTGGGGCGGCATATCCTGGCCACCACCAGGGACGAGGAGAGAACAATGGTAGAAGAATACGTCACCGCCATTCCCAAGAAGTCGGAGGACTTCTCGGAGTGGTATGTGCAGATCGTACGGCGAGCCGAGCTGGCCGACTATACTCCCGTCAAGGGCTGCATGGTCTACCGCCCCTACGGCTACGCCATCTGGGAGCTCATTCAAGGCGCCCTGGACCGCCGCTTGAAGGCCACTGGCCACCAGAACGCCTATTTTCCCCTCTTCATCCCGGAGAGCTTCCTTGCCAAGGAGGCCGAGCATGTCAAGGGGTTTGCCCCGGAGGTGGCTTGGGTCACCCAGGGCGGCGGCGAGGAGCTGGAGGAAAGGCTCGCCATACGGCCGACCTCCGAGGCGATCATTATGCACATGTATGCCAAGTGGGTACACTCCTACCGCGACCTGCCCATCCTGATCAACCTTTGGAACAATGTCGTACGCTGGGAGAAGGTTACCCGTCTCTTCCTCCGCACCACCGAATTCCTCTGGCAGGAGGGTCACACCGCGCACCGCACCAGCGAGGATGCCATGGAGGAAACCCTTCGCATCGCTGAGATCTACCGTGACCTGGTGGAGAACGAGCTGGCCATCCCCGTCATCATCGGCCAGAAATCGGAACAGGAGAAGTTCGCCGGCGCCCAAGCCACCTTTGCCCTAGAGGCGTTGATGCCGGACGGCAAAGCATTGCAAGCCGGCACCACTCATTTCTTCGGGCAGAACTTCGCCAAGGCCTTCGAGATCAAGTATCTGGACTCCGATGGGGAACAGAAATACGCCTGGACCACCTCCTGGGGCGTTTCCACCCGCTTGATCGGCGGGTTGATCATGGTCCACGGCGACGATGCCGGCCTGGTCCTACCCCCACGCGTGGCCCCCATCCAAGTGGTGGTGGTGCCGATCTTCTACGGCAACGAGCAGGAGGAAGTAATTCGTAAGGCCCACGAGCTGGCTCAGACGTTGGTAAACGCCGGCCTCCGGGTGAAAGTGGACGACCGCGACGAGTATACTCCCGGCTGGAAGTTCAGCGAGTGGGAATTACGCGGAGTGCCGCTGCGGCTAGAGCTGGGGCCGCGCGACTTGGCCGCCTCTTCAGCCATCCTGGTGCGTCGCGATAATCGCAAGAAGGAGAAGGTGGGCTGGGATGCGCTGGTCTCTCGTATACCGGTCGCGCTGGAGGAGATCCAATCCTCCCTCTACCAGCGGGCCAAAGAATTCCGCACCGCCAACACGCGGCGGACCACCAACTACGCCCAGTTTCAAAAGGTGATGGAGGAGCAGCGCGGCTTCCTTTTGGCTCCCTGGTGCGGAGAGAGCGCTTGCGAGGACCGGATCAAGGCGGACACCACCGCTACAGTACGCTGCCTGACCACGGATACGGCCGAGGGAGCAACTTGCCTCTGTTGCGACCGGCCCGCCGCTCACTGGGCCTATTTCGCCAAGTCGTACTAGGGAAAGAAAATATCTGCTTAGGGTCTTTTTCCCATCAGGTTGAGGACCTGGGTGAGGAGGATGGCCCCGAGAAGCTGCCAAAAGAGCAGGCTCAGGTTGTAGAGGACCGGCAGGTCGATGTAGATTTTCAAGACCGTGCACAGCCCCCAGTCAGCCAAGAAAGCGCCCACAATCCCCACTACCGGGAAGAGCCAACCACCGCCGGCGATCTGCCGTGTGGTTAAGAACCCCGTGATCAGTCCCACCGTCCCCCCCACCAAAACGATCACCAGCCAATGCCAGAAACTTACGATCATCGTTGCGTAACCTCCATATGGAATCTCAACCTTCACCCCTCCCTTTTTTTCTACCTATAATCTACAGCTATTCTCCGATCTCCTGACTCCTTTGTTTTCCTTGCCACTTGTTTCCTTTCACCTGCTTGCTGCCCTCGCCACCTGTCTGCTTCTTCTTAACCCTTAATCACCCCGATCGGGCGCATCCTTGCCACTTTGCGGGCCAGGCCGGCTCCGACTGTGGCTTCCACTACAGCGGTGACATCCTTGTAGGCCTCAGGGGCTTCCTCCACCAGGGTCTTCTTGTTCTGTGCCCGCACCGTGATACCCCGCTCGCTTAACCTTGCCAGTAGGGCGCTGGCAGTGACCTGCTGCTTGGCCTCGCTGCGCGACATCATTCTCCCCGCGCCGTGGCAAGTGGATCCGAAGCTCTCCGTCATGGCCCGTTCGGTCCCTACCAAGACATAGGAGCAACGTCCCATGTCTCCCGGGACTAAGACCGGCTGGCCGACTTCACGGTAGGCAGCGGGCAACTCAGGGTGTCCGGCCGGGAAGGCTCGCGTCGCTCCCTTGCGATGGACGCAGAGCGGGCGCATCTTCCCCGCTACGTTGTGCTCCTCGATTTTAGCCACGTTGTGGGCCACATCGTAGACCACCGCCACCCGCAGGCCGCGGTCACGGAAGGCCCGCTGAAAAGCCTCGCGCACCCAGTGGGTGATCAACTGGCGATTGGCCCAGGCGAAGTTGACCGCTGCCCCCATCGCCGCCAAGTAACGCTTTCCTTCCGGCGAACTGAGCGGGGCGCAGGCCAGTTGGCGGTCGGGCAAGGAGATCCCGTACTTGCGCACCGCTTGCTGCATGATCTCCAGCGAATCGGTGCAGACTTGGTGCCCGAAGCCGCGCGAGCCGGTATGGATAAGAAAAGTGATTTGACCTACCCGATGTAGGCCAAAGGCTGCGGCTGCAGAGGCTTCGTAGATCTCCTCCACCGCCTGTACCTCCAGGAAATGGTTCCCGCCGCCCAGGCTGCCGAGCTGAGGGGCACCACGCTGGAGAGCGCGTTGCGTAACAGCGGCTGGGTCGGTTCCGGCCATCCGGCCGCCTGACTCGGTGTACTCCAAATCGTCGCGGGTGCCGTAGCCCCTCTCTACTGCCCAGACCGCTCCAAGTTGGATCACCTTCTCTATCTCGGGGAGGGTGAGCCGAGCCCGGCCTTCCGATCCGACTCCGGCTGGGATTCTCTCGCTGAGGCAGTCCAACAGCTTCTCCAACTTGGGCATCAACTCAGCATCTTCAAGGTCGGTAGCCAATAGTCGAACGCCGCAATTGATGTCGTAGCCGACACCCCCGGGGGAGACAACCCCCTCTTGCAGGTCGAAAGCGGCCACCCCGCCGATCGGAAAGCCGTACCCCCAATGGATGTCGGGCATGGCCATGGAGGCTCCGACGATGCCGGGAAGGCAGGCGACGTTGGCCACTTGCTCGGGTGCCTGGTCGGCAAGCAGTTGCTCTTGCAGCGCTTCGGAGACATAGATCAAACCAGGCACCCGCATCCCCTCTTTGTACTGACTGGGAATACGCACCCGATACGAGTCGAGCCTCTCCAGGGATCCCTTCCACTTCATCGGTTCATCTCTCCCTGATTTTATCTTAGGCTTGTAAGAAGATAAAATGGGTACGTGAAGCGAAGACTACCGGTGATCTTGCTCGCCTCCTTGACTGTCCTGGCCGTGGTCCTTGGTCTGACCCTCCGCCAGCCCTCGGCCGAAGGGAACGATTACCCACGCTTGGACCTCCCCACGCGAGGCCCGGTGTTGGTTGTGCTAGCGCACCCGGATGATGAGACAGTGGGAGCGGGTGGCCTCCTGGCCGAGCTGGCTCGAGCGGGGGTACCCTGTTCGTTCGTCTTTTTAACCAATGGGGAGGCTTTTCAGTGGTCCGTCGAGCAGGAGAACGAGAGCCTGTTGCTTGTTCCCGCGGCCTATGTGGCCTATGGAGTAAAGCGGCAGGAAGAGGTGCGCCGGGCCTTGGCTGACCTTGGTCAGGAGGAAGCCCCGGTTTACTTTCTCGGTTACCCTGACCGCGGCTTGAAGCCGCTCTTCCTTCAACACCGCTCGCTCTCCGACCCCTACCTCTCCGACCTGTTGGGGGGCACCACCAGCCCCTACCCGAATGCCTATTCGCAGCCGGTCTTCGCCGGGGAGAACGTCCTCGCCGATCTGCAACGGATCCTGCGCATCACCCGGCCGGCATTGGTCATCACGCACAGTTCCTTCGACACCCATCCTGACCACTGGGCCACGGAGGGGTTTCTGCTGGAATCGTTGGCGCGTCTGGCGGACGAGCCGGATTTCCAGCAGCCGCAGCGGTTGGAATTTCTGGTGCACCGGGGCAATTGGCCGGGGCAGGTGGGGAAGGAAACACAGGCCGGCCTCTTCCCGCCCTACCCCTTGCGCTACTTGAAGGAAAACTGGACCCTCTTCCCCCTCTCCACAGAGACCCAAGTTCGCAAAGAGAGAGCTATTCGCGACTATGCCACCCAACTGACGGTGATGAACGATTACCTCTTCTCCTTCCTGCGGGCCAACGAGCTCTACCTCCGCCCCTTCCCTGAAGGGACCCGCTCCTGGGAAGAGCCGGTGCGGGACACCCTGTGGCGCACCCTCTTCGGCGGAGCTGATTTCCAAGGGGTATCGATGGATTGGCAGGAGAGCGGGTTACGCATCTGCCTGACCACCGCCAGCGGGTCACCGGAGAGCGTCTCCCTGAACCTCGATTTGCTCTTGCTCTACCCTGAAGGAAGTACGGTCTACGCCGTGCGCTCCGGCGATCTTACGTCTTGCCCGACCGGTAGCAGCCTGGTACGCGACGGCAACCGGTTTCTTCTCTGGATCCCTCTGGATCGCTCTCCGGACTGGGCGCTGGTTGACGCCTCCAGCCGTTATGCCGCTACCAATATCGACCAGACCGCCCTCTGGCGAATTGGCTTGATCGGTAGTCAAATCCCAACTTCACCCCACTGAATCGCAAGTTCATCCCGCCTAAGTGATCTGGGCCGGGAGAACCCGGCCCTCCTCCTCAAAGTAGAAGACACATCCCACCAAACCAGGTCCGGCGTGCACCCCCAGTGCGCTGCCAAGCGGGCTGCAGTAAGCTTCCACCGGCTGGAGGCTCTCGGTCAATCGATCGAGCATCTCCTTCCCCTCCGCCGGCGCCCCTCCTTCGTGCACAGCCAAGTGAAACTCCGCCTGGGGATGATTTCGGCGGGCACCCTCAACAAGCCCTAACAAACGGGCTAGAGCCCGCTTGCGGCTGACCACCTTCTCCGCCAATTCGATGCGCCCGCCTCGCACGGCAAGGATCGGCTTCACTTTCAGAATCGAGCCGACCAGGGCTTGGGCATTGCCGATGCGGCCCCCACGGCGAAGGTACTCCAAGGTGTCCACCAGGAAGAAGAGAGAGATGCCCTCCCGCACCGCCTTCATCCGTTCCAGCACGGATCGCCGATCCCCTCCGGCACGGGCCAGTCGCGCTCCTTCCAGAGCGATGAATCCAAGCCCCATCCCAATTAATTGGGAGTCCATGACATCTACCGTACCGCCGGCCAACTCACTGGCAGCTTGGGCCGAGGCCACCGTGCCGGAGAGAAGGGAGGAGACGTGCACTGAAACCACCTCGTGACCCTCCCCCAGGAGAGGTTGGTAGACGGGGCCAGGAAATCGCCGGGAGAGGGCTGTGAGGTCGTGGGATGGTGTGGGGAGGTGGCCAGCAGAGAATAGAAAGCAGCCGCCTCAAGGTCGATACCTTCTCGGTAGGAATCCGGCCCAAAGTGAACGGTCAAAGGGATCACCGCGATTTCGGGGTAAGCGGTGCGCAGCGCAGCCGGCAAGGCGGCGGTTGAATCGGTGACAATGCGAACAGGGGGAACTGACATAGGGTAGAATGCCTCCTTGGGCGTAAATTACGGCTGGTTGGCCGGCAAAGGTTGGGAAGGGTCAGTCCAGCTTGGCAGGGATGACTTTTCCGCCCTCCTCTTGAAACATTACGATCCCCAGGACACCGGGACCGGTGTGGGTGCCGAGCACCGCTCCCAAGGTGGCCACGAACCCTTCCTCGGCTTTCAATTCCTCTTTCATGCGAGTCAGCAATTCCTCGCCTTCAGCGCGGTTGTCCGATTCGTGGATGGCCAGGTGCAGGCAGGCTTGGGGGTGTTCGGCGCGGGCTTGACGGATAATTTGGATGATGCGGCCAACGGCGCGCTTCTTGGACGGGATTTTCTCCAACGATTCGATCCGGCCGTCGCGCAAACCAAGGATCGGCTTCACATGGAGGATCGATCCGACCAGGGCTTGGGTGCCGCTGATGCGGCCTCCGCGGCGCAGATACTCGAGGGTATCCACCACCCAAAGGTTGTAGATGCCCCGGCCGACATCTCTCATCCGCTCTACCACGTCCTCCAGCGAATGCCCGGCGCGGGCCGCACGGGCCCCTTCCAGGGCCATCAGGCCGAGACCCATTCCGGTCTGCTGAGAGTCCAATACCTCGATTCTCCCACCGGCCATCTCTTTGGCCTGCTCAGCAGAGGCGATGGTACCGGAGAGGAGAGAAGAGATGTGGACGGAAGCGATGGCATAACCTTCCTCAAGAAGCGGTTTGTAGATGTTGAGGAAGTCTCCAGGGGAGGGCTGAGAGCTGGTGGGAAGATCGCTTGCCGTCTTCAGCAGGCGGTAGAACTGGGCCGGCTTCAGGTCGACCCCCTCGCGGTAGCCGGTCTGGCCGAAATGAACATAAAGAGGGATGGTCCCGATCTCCGGGTTGGCTACCAGCAGTTCCTCCGGCATGGAGGCTGTGGAATCGGTGATGATTTTAATCTTTTCCATGATCACCTCGTTTCGGTCCGCGTGAAAAGCCCCCGCCGAGGCGGTGGCTAACCCGCAGCCTTTATGGATTCGCCAAACGAAAAAAGCATAACCTGGTGAGCTGTCCTTGCCGGGACAGCGCCGCCAAGATCTTCTATAATTTGACGTGAGGGCGAACGACAAGAGTTGCAAAACCGGCCTACAACCTCAGAACTTTTGGTTCCTTTTCATTTCAAGTGGGTAACCTACCAGCCTACAGCTAGATAGCCCCCGGCAGGGTGTTCTATGACATTCTGCCGCAAGCTGTTCAGTCCAGCATCTCTGTAATCATGGCAATGATGATCTAAAGAGTCTTTTCTAACCTGGGACCGCCGCACCCCAGTGCGGCTCCTGTTCTCAGTATCCACAACGCTGCATCGTTTTCCACGACAATGCAATCTTCCCCAAAGAGACCCCCCCTAAGCGATTCAACGAGACCTCCCGGCAGGGTGTTTTGTACCAAAGTGGGGCGGATAGCCACGGGTGTACTGCCTTCGGAGTGATTGCTCTCCAGTGCGGTTGTTTCTCCCTTGTCACTGCAGATGCCGCACTGGGGTGCAGCGGTCCCAGGAAAGGCGATGATCCCAGAGGTCTTGTTACACGAACCTGTGCCTCCACTGCCGGCTCCTGGAAGAAGACCCAGGAAAGGCGATGATCCCAGGAACCTTGTTACCTTCCGACTGCCTTACCCACTCAATATGAGAAAGAGCAGAACTTTTCTCGATCTGGTCTGCTCCCGGTCCAACCTCTTCGGCCACACGCGACAGCGATTTCATCGCTGTCTGGGAGAAACTGTGGTGTTCTTTCCGCGCTTGCCGGCGCGCCCAGGCCAGGGCTTCCTTAGTAAAACACGTCCTTCTACCCGCCCTGCTGTCTTTTGATCGGCCAGGCGCCAGGGAAAATGCAACAAGTGATCAGCCGGCTCGTCCGCTGAACGGCCGGCTGATCACTCTTCCGCTGGTTAACCCCGGCCGGCTGGAAGGATGAAGCGTTCCGGGCTGCTTTTTGGTGAAACGATGGGGTGCGCTGTGGTTTCGCCGCTACATCACCATGCAGGTCATGGTTGCCACAACCCCTTCGATCTGGTGAACCTTTGAGGTCACCAGGCTGGACATCACCGCCGGGTCATCGGTCTCCACAACGGCGATGACGTCATAAGGTCCGGTCACCACATCGGCGACCTTGACCTCCGCAAAGGCCAGCAAGGAGGCCTGCACATGCGGGATGGAACCCACTTCGGCATCAATCAGAATGTACGCTTTCATACGTCATCCCCTCCTTTCCAAGTAACTCATTGTACTACAAAAAACCCTGCCGGGGGCTATCAAGCTGCCGGGGGCTGTCAAGTGATTAAGTGGTTTAGTAATTAAGTGGTTTAATAATTTAGTAACTACTTACCTACTTAACTACTTAACTACTTGATTACTTAATCAAGGCGTCAAGCGCTTGATATCTCTCGGGAAAAGAGCCGCCTGCCGGATGTTCTCCAGGTCCAACAACTTGGAGGTCAACCGTTCGGTGCCGATGGCCAAACCGCCGTGGGGAGGCATGCCGTGCTTAAACGGTTCCAGGTAGAAAGCGAAGTCCTCCGGGTCCAGGCCGCGGCTTTGAATGCTGGCGACCAGCATGGCGTGTTCGTGGATGCGTTGCCCGCCGGTGGTCACCTCCATCCCGCGGAAGAGCAGGTCGAAACTCCTCGTCGCTCCGGGATGCTCCCGGTCCGGCATGGCATACATCGGACGTACCGAGATGGGGTAGCGGGTAACGAAGAGGAACTCCGAGCCCAGCCTCTCCGCGGAGTGCTGGCAAAGCAAGCGCTCGCTTTCCGGGTCCAGGTCGTCCTCCTCGCTCAATTCCTTGCCGAAGCGTTGGCGCAATACTTCCTTGGCCTCTGCCAGGGTGATTTGAGGCAACTCCGCCTGGGGGGCTGGGATCCTCGCACCAAGCAAAGCGATCTCCTCGGCGCAGGTCTCTTGGAGGCGCCCCATCAGGGTCGCCAGAAAGCCCATCTCCATACGCATAACATCTTGTTCGCTGTCGATGAAGCCCATCTCCAGATCCAGGCTGAGGTACTCATTGATGTGGCGCGAAGTATAGTGAGGCTCGGCCCGGTAGACATGACCCACCTCGAAGACTCGGCCGAAGACACCGATCATCATCTGCTTATAGAACTGGGGGCTTTGGGCAAGATAGGCTCGAGTGCCCATGTATTCGATGGGAAAGAGGTTGGCGCCGCCCTCGGTGCCCGCGGCGACGATCTTGGAGGTGAAGATCTCGATAAACCCCTTCCCGCGCAGGTAACTGCGGAAGCAGTCGACCAGCTCTCCCTCGATGCGGAAGACGGCTCGTTCCTTGGGGTGGCGCAATGAGAGGGAGCGGTGGTCGAGGATGGCGTCCAGCTTCACCTCCAAAACTTTCTTGTTCAAATCGAAGGGGGGCGGCTCGAGCGCCGGCGAGAGCACTTCAATGGAGGTCACGTGCAACTCGGCACCGCTGGCTGAGCGGGGCTCGCCGACCACCCGGCCGGTAACCCGCACGGCACTCTCCAGATTCAACCCCTCCACCAAACGCGGGTCCTCCAGCACCGTCTGAACCACGCCACGGGCGTCCCGCACCAATAAGAAGGCGAAGTTGCCCATGGCCCGAACGCGGTGCACCCAACCCTCGAGGATTGCCTCTTGGCCGATGTGTCTTCCCAGCGTCTGCGCTGTGACTTGGATCACCGGCCAACCGACTCTCGCAAGGCTTTCCCCATGTCGGTGCGTTCCCAGGGGAATTCCCCATCGTCGCGGCCGAAGTGCCCGTAGGCGGCGGTCTGCTTGTAGATCGGCTTCAGCAGGCCGAGGTGCTCGATGATCGCTCGTGGACGCAAGTCAAAGGTAGTTTGGATCGCTTGCAGCAACTCATCGTCCGGGACTTTAGCTGAATCGAAGCTATTGATGAAGACGGAGACCGGGTGAGCCACGCCGATAGCGTAGGCCACCTGGATCTCGAAAGAGTCGGCCAGACCCGATGCCACCACGTTCTTGGCGATATAACGAGCCATATAAGCGCCGGAGCGGTCCACTTTGGTGGGGTCTTTGCCGGAGAAGCAACCGCCGCCGTGGGCGCCTCGGCCGCCATAGGTATCTTGAATGATCTTGCGCCCGGTCAGACCGACATCAGCCACCGGCCCCCCGATGACGAAACGTCCGGTGGGATTGATCATAATCCTCGTCTTCTTGTCCAGAAGGTGGGCTGGGATCACGTTGCGGATCACCCGCTCTTCGATATCCTGGGCGATGCGGGGGTGTTTCACGTCCCCATCGTGTTGGGTGGAGACGATCACCGTATGCACCCGCAGAGGCTGTCCGTCCTTGTATTCTACCGTCACTTGGGTCTTGCCGTCGGGCCGCAGGTAGGGAATGTTGCGCGATTTGCGCTCGCGGGCCAACTGAAAGGAGAGGCGGTGGGCCAGGAAGATGGGCAGCGGCATCATCTCGGGGGTCTCGTTACAGGCGAAGCCGACCATCATCCCGGAGTCGCCCGCGCCGACGCGGTCGTAAGGATCACATGCCCCTTCCTCTCGGCATTCCAGGGCACTGTCCACTCCCTGGGCGATATCCGGGGACTGCTTGTCCAGAGCGATCATGACGGCACAGGTGTTGCCGTCGAAGCCCAACTCGGGGCGATCGTAGCCGATCGCCTTGACTGTCTCTCGGGCAACCTTGGGATAGTCAACAATGGCCGATGTGGTAATCTCTCCGGCTACAAGCACAAAGCCTGTAGAAACCATCACCTCGCAAGCTACGCGCGCCATCTCATCTTGGCGCAGAATCTCGTCAAGGATGGCATCCGAGATCTGGTCGGCGATCTTGTCGGGATGGCCTTCGGTGACCGATTCAGAGGTAAAGAGGTACTTCTTTTGTTTCATGCCGGCAATCTCCCATTCTGAAATTGACGAAGAAAGGAAAGAGGAGTGGCTTCTCTCTCCTCGC
Organism: Coprothermobacterota bacterium; assembly: GCA_026389425.1. Lineage (GTDB taxonomy): Bacteria > Caldisericota > JANLFM01 > JANLFM01 > JANLFM01 > JAPLHV01. The sequence continues at coordinate 4,106 of JAPLHW010000174.1, read as the reverse complement.
TTCTCGCTTCGAAGTTAGTGTCCCCCCGCTTTCGCAGGGTCAGGCAAAGCGTAGCGCAAACGCGCAAGGGGAGCAAGAAAGCCAGTCCCGACTACTTAGCCACTTAACTACTAGACTACTAGACCACTTGACTACTAGACCACTTGATCGCCTCGGTATTTGACGGCGGGCGGGGAAACCTGCTACAAAAGCGCAAAGCGTTGAAGGGAAAGGAGTAGGCTTCTCCCTTGCCCCAGAGAGAAGGTCGAATGGTGTGAGACCTCCGGCAAAGTGAAGCTGAACGTCGTTCCCGGAGCTGGGCGCCGAATCCATCAAGCGCTCCCGCTGGCTGCGTTATTGCCAAAAGAGCCCCTCGTAAAACGAGGGGGAATGAAGGTGGGACCACGGACCTCCGTCCTTTGACGGAGGTTTTTTGTTTCCACCCTCCCTGCAATGTAGACTTGCCCCCTGTCACCCTCGCGAAAGCGGGGGGAAAGCGGGGGGTTCCGGGATGACCGGAGGAAAGAGGACTGATATGGAACTGCCACCTGCCTATGATCCGAAGGACGTCGAGGGGCGGATCTACCGCTTCTGGCTGGACGGCGGGTATTTCAACGCTGAGATCGACCCGGCTCGCCAACCGACTGTCATTTCCATGCCCCCGCCCAACGTCTACGGCTCTCTGCACATGGGGCACGGCTTCAACTTGACTTTACAGGACCTTCTCACCCGCTGGTGGCGAATGCAGGGCAAGGCCTCCCTCTGGGTGCCGGGCCTCGACCACGCCGGGTTGGCCTTTCAAAACGCCGTTGAAAAAGAGCTACATAAGGAAGGGCTGACCCGTTTCGACCTGGGCAGGGAGAAATTCCTGGAGCGCTGTTGGTCTTGGAAGGAAGAACAGGCCGGCTATGTGCTGGAGCAGCTTTACCGGATGGGAGCTTCCCCCGACTGGCGGCGACTGCGCTTCACCATGGACGAGGGTTACCAGCGCGCTGTGCGCCGCCAGTTCGTGGCTCTCTTCGAGGAAGGCCTGGTCTACCGCGGCACTAGGATCACCAACTGGTGTCCCAGTTGCCTGACAGCCCTCGCCGACATTGAGGTAGAGCACGAGGAGGAAGAGAGCTTCCTCTGGTATGTACGCTATCCGGCAGCCGACGGCGAGGGATTCATCGCGGTGGCCACCACGCGGCCGGAGACCATGCTGGGCGACACCGCTGTGGCCGTGCACCCACAGGATCCACGTTACCAGGCGTGGATCGGTCGCACCTTAACGCTCCCCCTGCTGGGCCGCACGATCCCGGTGGTAGCCGACGAGGCCGTCGAACAGGACTTCGGCACAGGGGCTGTCAAAGTGACCCCGGCTCACGATCCCACCGATTACGAGATCGGCCGACGCCACAATTTGGAGAAGATCCTGGTGATCGACGAGGCCGGCCGAATGAACGAGCAGGCCGGCCCCTACCGAGGTCTTAGCCGCGAGGAGGCGCGCGCGAGAATCGTCGAACGGTTGCGTCAAGAGGGCCTCTTGGAGCGAGAGGAGCCCTACCGTCATGCCGTCGGTCATTGCTACCGCTGTCATCAGGCGATCGAGCCGATCCTTTCCACACAATGGTATTGCCGCATGGATAGCATGGCCAAACCGGCCATGGAGGCGGTCCGCTCGGGGCAGGTGGAGTTTATCCCGCCGCGCTGGACCAAGATCTATATGGACTGGATGGAAAATATCCAGCCTTGGTGCATTTCCCGCCAGATCTGGTGGGGACACCGCATCCCGGTCTGGTATTGCGCGGATTGCAGCGCTGTCTTTGCCGCCGGCGAGGATCCCGACCAGTGTGTCCGTTGCGGCTCGAGCCGGATCGAACAGGATCCCGACGCACTGGATACCTGGTTCTCCTCCAACCTCTGGCCCTTTGCCATCCTCGGCTGGCCGGAAGAGACCGCCGAACAGGCCTTCTTCCTGCCCAACGAGACACTCTCTACTGCTTACGACATCATCTTCTTCTGGGTGGCGCGGATGATCATGGCCTCCCTCCGCTTCAAAGGAGAGATCCCCTTCCGCAAGGTGTATATCCACGGCCTGATCCGTGACGGCAAGGGGCGGAAAATGTCGCGTTCGCTGGGAAACGTCATCGATCCGCTGGAGAAGGTGCAACAGTTCGGTGCTGACGCCTTTCGCTTCTCGATGGCCGCAGCGGCCACCCTGGGCGGGCAGGACATCCCGATGGGCGAGGAACGTTTCGAGCGAGGGCGTAACTTCACCAACAAGTTGTGGAATGCTGCCCGTTTCGCCCTCCAAAACTTGGAAGGGATGCAACCAGACCAACAAGGCGCTCGGGACGAGATGTACGCTGAACAGCTCCCGGTAGGGGCGGGTTTGAAACCCGCCCCTACACAGCCCGCAGCAGCATGTCCTGTCGAGGGGCTTCCTCACCGCTTCATCCTCTCCCGCCTGCAACGAATCATCGCTTCCACCACCGCTTCCTTGCAGCAGTACAACTTCGCTGAGGCCACGCACAACCTGGAGGAGTTCTTTTGGGGTGATTTCTGCGACTGGTACCTGGAGATGTGCAAGACCGACCTTTTCCAGCCGGGGCTAGACAAAGCCGGCGCGCAGCGTGTGCTGTATGAGACGCTGGAAAAGATCCTTCGCCTGCTCCACCCGATGCTGCCCTTCATCACCGAAGAACTCTGGCAAAAGTTGCCAGGTAAGGAAGGACAGGCCTTGATCACAGCCTCCTGGCCGGAAGCCGACCCGCGCCTGCTGGATCCCGCAGCCGAGGGGGAGATGAGTTTGGTTCAGGAGCTGGTTCGTTCCGTACGCAATCTACGAGCCGAGGGGCAAGTCCCCCCCGGCGAGAAGGCGCCCGTCGTCGTGGTCGCCACAGAAGAGACGCAAAGGACGCTGCGCCGGGCGGGGGCCTATCTCTGCCCGTTGGCTCGCATCAGTGAGTTGCGTTTGCCCTCGAACGAAGTGAAGGGCCTGCCCTCGAGCGTGGCTGCAGGGCTGGGCGGGGAGGAAGCACGGCCCCAGTCTTCCCTTTCTGCGGTGGCTCATGGCATGGAAATCTATCTCCCCTTGGGCGGTGAGAAAGCCCAGAACGTAGCCCGAAAATTGGAGAAAGAGCTGGAGAAAGTCCGCGCTCAGTTGGTCAAAACCGCGGAACGACTGTCCAGCGAGGAGTTCCTCCGTCGAGCTCCGGCCGAGGTGGTCGAGAAACAACGGACGGTGCAAGCGGAGATGGTTTTCCAGGCCGACCGCTTGAGCCGCTTGGTGAAAGGGTTGCGCAACTGATGGATTACGAGCGGGCCTTGGCCTTCTTGGAATCGCCGGCTCGTTTTTCCCCGCGGTTGGGGTTGGCCCGCATCGAGCGCCTATTGGAACTGCTGGGGAACCCCCAAAGGTCTTTCCCCTCAGCGCTGATCGCCGGCACCTCGGGCAAGGGTTCTTCTTGCCGCATGATCGCCTCCGTCCTCAGCTCAGCCGGTTTCCACACTGGGTTGCTCTCCAAGCCTCACCTGCAGAGCTACCGAGAGCGAGTGGAGATCGACGGGCAGCGGATCTCCAAGTCCTCTCTGGCCGCCATCGTCGAGCGCATCGTGCCTCTAGCTCAAGAGCTGGCTGCGACGCCCTTGGGAGCACCCACCTATTTCGAGATGGGCGTTGCGCTGGCCTTCTCCTATTTCGCTCAGAAGCGGGTAGATCTGGCGGTGGTGGAAGTCGGCCTCGGCGGCCGCCTGGATGCTACCAATGTGCTGCTGCCGATTCTGACCGGCATCACCCCGATCGGTTTCGACCACACCGAGTATTTGGGCCACACCCTGACCGAGATCGCCGGTGAGAAAGCCGGTATCCTCAAACCGGGCGTCCCGGTAGTACTCGCCCCCCAGAATCCAGAGGCACTCATCGCCATCAGCAAGCGGGCTGCTGAGGTGGGGTCGCCGATCCTCCCCAGTGAAAACTGGCAAGCACATCGGAACAGTGCGGATCTTTACGGACAGCGCTTTGATCTGGAGCAAGTTACGCTGGAGAGCGGAAGCCAAAGATCAGGGGTCAGGAAATACAACGAGCTCTTCTTGCCGCTCTTGGGCCGGCACCAACTGGAGAACGCTGCCTTCGCCCTGACTGC
>JAPLHW010000239.1 GCA_026389425.1 Coprothermobacterota bacterium | reverse complement strand
CCGCGCTGCATCGACCTGGGGATAGCGCAGGTGCAGCTCGTTCAGTTTGGTGTAGATGACAGCGGCAATGGCCAGGCGGGAGAACCATTTGTGATCAGCCGGGATGATGTACCAAGGCGCCCACTTGGTGCTGGTGTGGTTAAAGAGATCCTCATAGGCTGCCCGGTAATCGTCCCAGTAACCTCTTTCCTTTATGTCAGCGGGCGAGTACTTCCAATTCTTGTCGGGATCGTCGATCCGAGCCAGGAAGCGCTTCTTCTGCTCGCCCTTGGAGAGGTTGAGGAAGAACTTGAGGAGGACGATGCCGTTGTCGTTGAGGTGGCGCTCGAAATGATTGATGGAACGGTAGCGTTGCTGCCAGATCCCCTTATCTAATAGAGCTGGTGGGATGCGTTGCACTTTCAGGAATTCGGGATGGACGCGCACCACCAGCACCTCCTCGTAGTAGGAGCGGTTGAAGATGCCGACCTTGCCGCGCTCCGGGAGGACCTTGGCGCAACGCCAGAGGAAGTCGTGGCTCAGTTCCTCGGCCGAGGGGGTTTTGAAACTTGTGACCTGCACACCTTGGGGATTTAAACCGGACATCACATGTTTGATGGCGCCATCCTTGCCGGCCGCATCCAAAGCTTGGAAGATGATCAGCAAGGCATAGTCGTTCTGCGCATAGAGCTTATCCTGTAGCTTGGCCAGCGCTTTCACGCCCTCTGCCAGGATCTTCCCAGCATCTGCCTTCTTCAGGTATTCAGCCGTATAGCCCGGATCGTAATCCTTCTCCAGGTCAATCTTCGATCCGGGTTCGACCATCAACAGCTGGATCGCGTCTTCGATCTTCATCCTCGATTCCTCCTCTGCTGCGGATGTGTTCATTTTCCCTTCGCCAGGGCGCCCTTGAACTGGCTCATATAGAGTTCGTAATAGAAGCCTTGACGAGCCATCAGCTCCTCATGCGAGCCGCGCTCAATGATCTCTCCTTCTTTGATGACCAGGATCACGGCGGCCTTGCGGACAGTGCTCAGGCGATGGGCGATAACGAAGCTGGTGCGGCCTTCCATCAAACGATGCAGCCCTTCTTGGATCAGCTTCTCGGTGCGGGTGTCGACATTGGAGGTAGCTTCGTCCAGGATCAGCATGCGCGGGTTGGCGACCATCGCCCGGGCGATGGTGATCATCTGGCGCTGTCCCTGGCTGAGATTGGCGCCGCGTTCGGTTAAGAGGGTGTCATAGCCTTGCGGCAGTTGCATGATGAAATCGTCGGCGTTGGCTTCTTTGGCCGCGGTGATGCACTCCTGGTCGGTGGCGTTCTCCCGCGCGTAGCGCAGGTTCTCCATCACCGTGGCGGAGAAAAGGAAGGCCTCTTGTAAAACCACCCCAACCTGCCGGCGAAGACTCTCCTGGAAGATACCGCTGATCTCTTGGCCGTCGATGGAGATACTTCCGCGATCCAGGTCATAGTATCGCGTGAGGATATTCATGATTGTGCTCTTCCCGGCTCCGGTAGGTCCCACCAAGCCGATCATCTGCCCGGGGAGCGCTTCAAAACTGTTGTCCCGCAGGACGCGGCGGCCCGGCAGATAGCTGAAATCTACGTGTTCGAAGTGGACCAGCCCCTCTATCGGCTGAAGTTGCACAGCATCCGGCCGGTCTTTCACCGAGGGCTCTTCGTCGAGGATGGAAAAAACCCGGTCGGCGCCGGCCATCGCTGCCAGGAAGGAGTTGTAGATTTGACCCAACTCCTGGATCGGGTCTTGCAACTGCATGGCATAAGTGAGGAAGATCACTACTGTCCCGAAGCCGAAAGCTCCCTCGATGGCCATAATCGATCCGACCAGGGCTACCAGAGCCGTCTGGATGTTGTTCACCACACCCATTAC
>JAPLHW010000074.1 GCA_026389425.1 Coprothermobacterota bacterium | reverse complement strand
AGGAAATTGACCAGATAGACCAGCCAAAGGCTGCCCAAATAGTGGATACCCAGCACGTAGATGGAGAAGAAGAGGATGATGGCCGACTGAACCAAAGCGAAGAGGAGGAAGCCGAGGGCGTAACCCAGCACGATCTCGCCGCGGCTGAGGGGGGAGACCAGGAGACGCTCGATCGTTCCGCGGGATCGCTCGCGCAGGAAAGAGACAGCCGAAAGCAGGAAGACGAAGAAGAAGATGAAGAAGGAGACGAAGGCCGGAGCCAGGTAGGAGACCGTGCTGAAGTCGGCTCCTCCGTAGAGATAGGTGGTGACGAGTTCGGGCAAAGCGGGAAGGTTTGGCAGGATGCCCGACAGGTTGTGCAGGAAGGCGGACAGCCGGGCCATCACTTCACCGTTGATGGAAGGCTCACTTCCCTCCAGCCACAGCTCCACCTTGGGTTGACCGCCCCCTGCCAGCACCTGCAGCAGATCCTGGGGGAACAGCAGGGCAGCGTCCAGCGTTCCCTCCTCCAGCAGCTTGCGCGCTTCCTCTACCCGAATGGCGGTTACTTCCAAACCTTGGGCGCGGAGGGCTTCTTCCACCACCCCTTGCAACGGGGCAGCAGCAGAGGGGAGGGACAGCCCCAAGCGTACCGAGGCGCTGGGGGATTGGATCATGTAAGCCAGCAAGCTCATCACGAAGAGCGGTGCCAGGAAGAGCAAGGCCAGGGTGCGGCGATCGCGCCGGAATTGGCGGATTACCCGCAGGGCGAGAGCCCAGATACGGTCAAGCGAGGCCGACATGACGATCCTCCTTTCCCAACCGCAGGAAGGCTTCCTCCAGAGATGCTTCCCCGGTGCTCTCCAGGATCCGCGCCGGGCTCTCCTCCACCAACAACCGTCCATCTCGCAACATCGCCAGGCGCAGGCAGCGGCCGGCCTCCTCCAGATAGTGGGTAGAGATGATCAAGGTGGTCCCTTCCCCGGCCATCCGAATGAAGGCCTCCCAGAAGGATTGGCGCAACTCCGGATCGACTCCCACGGTGGGTTCATCCAGGAGCAGCAACTCGGGCCGGTGAAGCAAGGCACAGGCCAAGGAGAGGCGCTGGCGCAATCCGCCGGAGAGCTCCTCACCCTTGCTGCCGCGCCGAGGAAGTAGCTCTACCAGCGAGAGCACTTCCTCGGTCCGCTTTCTCTGATCTGCCCCTTTTAGACCATAAACCGAGGCGAAAAACTGAAGATTCTCCTCCACCGTGAGGTCGAGGTAGAGGCCCTCCAGTTGTGGCATATAGCCGATGCGGCGGCGGATCGAAACGGCTCCTGCCGGCTTGCCGAAAAGGGTGGCCAGGCCGCTTGTGGGTCGCAGCAGGCCGGTGAGGATCTTGATCAGGGTGGACTTGCCAGAGCCGTTCGGCCCCACCAAGCCGTAGATGGTCCCCCTCGGGATGACCAGGCTCAGCCGGTCCAGCGCTCGCAGCGCCCCGAAGTCCTTGGTCAGTTCTTCCACGCGCACGACTTCGTCGTTCATTTCCATTGCCCTCCTTGCTTCTGTGCAATCTTACCAAAGCATCAGCCTCGTGCATTACGGTTTTGCCGATTGTCGCCCGTTGGCCGACAATGATGGAGACAAGAAGAGGAAGAGGTGCGAGAGTCACGCACAGATACGCACCCAACGGAGGAATGACCAATGGAAAGCTGCCTGGCTTGGTTGAATGAAGAGATCGGACCCCTCGGGGAGTTACGGGTTTCGGCCGATGACCGTGGCTTCCTCTTCGCCGATGGAATCTATGAGGTGATCCGGGTGTACGGCAGCCGCCCCTTTCTGTTGCGGGAACACCTCCTGCGCTTGGCTCGCAGTGCCGAGGGGATTCGACTGCAGCTGCCCTTCCCGCTCCAGCGCTTCGCAGAGATCACCCACGAGATGATTGAACGCGCCGGCTTGGCCGAAGCGGAGGTTTACCTGCAGGTGACCCGGGGGGTAGCTCCTCGCTTGCTCAGTTTCCCCCTCTCTCCGGCGCCGACCGTCCTGCTGGCAGTGAAACCGCCGCGTTCCTTGCCCGCAGAGGCGCGGCAACGCGGAGTCAGCTTGGCGACGGTTCCCGATGACCGCTGGCGACACTGCGACCTCAAGTCCATTGCCCTCCTGCCAAATGTCCTGGCTGCGGAGCAAGCTCACCGCAGCGGCGCGTACGAAGCCCTCTTCGTGCGTGATGGCCTGGTCACGGAAGGGGCCAGCAGCAACCTCTTCCTCGTTCGCCAGGGGACGCTCATCACCCCACTTGCCGACTGGCGCATCCTGCCTGGCGTCACCAGAGCCATCGTGCTGCAACTGGCGCGTGAAGAGGGGATCCCGACGGAGGAGCGGGACATCCCCGCCTCGGAGCTCTGCCTGGCCCAGGAGGCTTTCCTCACCAGCACCTTTCGCGAGGTCCTGCCAGTCACCCGCATCGATGGAGTGCTGGTGGGCGACGGCCTTATCGGCACGATTAGCGCAGCCCTCTTTACCGTCTACCATGAAGGGATCCAGCGGTTCCTCTCTACCTAATCCCACGCTGGGAGGCTTCCCAACGGAAGCGGAATCGCTCCTTGTGTTGAATCATTGAACCAGGCAACCCACAGAAGTTTGTTGCCTTACCAAGGCGTGCCCTCGACCTTCGCTTCGCTCAAGAGCAGCTGCGGGAGATCACCGAACAAGGCGCTTGTTTCCTGGTTGTTTGGTTATTTTGCATTTCCCATCCCATTGTCATAACCTTAAAAGTCTATGCAACGATTCTGGGGATATATCCGCACCAATTGGAGGGCCTACGCCTCCACCTTGGCGGTGCTCATCGTGGTGGATCTGATGCAGCTTGCACTGCCGCTGGTCTTCGGCACCTTCATCGATGCCGTCACTGCGGGTAAGGGCAACGTGACCATCTATGGCGTCGTTTTCCTGGCTCTCACCGTAGGAGTGACCATCGGCCGCTATACCTACCGCTGGTGGATGGGCCGCCTGGCACTGCTCTTCGATCGCGGCCTGCGCGACCAGTTCTTCAGCGCCTTGATGGATTTGCCCCTGGCCACCCTGCAAAAGGAGGATGTGGGCGACATCATGGCTCGCGCCACCAACGATATGCAGGCCATCCGCCAGTTCCTCATCTTTGGCCTGATGGGCCTCACCGATGTCGTTGTGCTGGGGATCAGTACGGTGGTGTTGATGCTCAGCTTGAACGGCTCGCTTTTTCTCGTCTCGGTCGGGCCGATCCTGGTGATTGCCGCCCTGGCCCTCTTCTTCAGTCGCTATATCTTCCATTTCTTCGAGGTAGTGCAGAAGATCTTCGGCAAGCTGACCGAAAAAGCCCAGGAGTTCATTGGCGGGATCCGGGTGCTGCGGGCCTTTGCCAGCGAAGCCAAAGTGTTGCGGCTTTTCAACCAGGTGAACCAGGAGTACTATCGCGCAAACCTGAAGCTGGTCAAGCTGGAGGGCGTTTTTGAGCCGGCCATGGGGTTGCTCATTACCCTCTCCACCATCTTCACCCTATGGTATGGTGTCGGGCTGATTCAGGCCGGAGCGCTCACCTTGGGGATCCTGGTGGCTTTCGTAAATTACGTCGGGATGCTCTCCTGGCCGATGATGGCCCTCGGCTTCACTACGACCATTCTCCAGCGTTCGCGCGCCTCGATGCGACGAGTGGAGGAGATCCTCTTCGCCACCAAAGAGGAGGATGCCCTTGATCCCCCCGCCAACCCGCCGGAAGTCTTCCAGGAGCTGGAAGTGCGCAGCCTCTCCTATCTGTTGGAGGGGCGCAAGGTGCTGGAGCAAGTCTCTTTCCGTCTGCAGGAGGGGCACACCCTGGGCGTGGTGGGACCAATCGGCGCCGGCAAGACTACTCTTTTCCGCTTGCTTCTACGTTTGGTAGAACCGGAGGAGGGGTGCGTTTGGGTGAATGGCGCGGATGCCCGCCACATCCCGCTGGTGCAATTACGACGCGCCTTCGCCTACGTACCGCAGGACTCTTACCTTTTCTCCGCCACCCTCTTGGAGAACATCCGCTACTCCCGGCCGGAGGCGACACTGGAAGAGGTGGAGGAAGCGATGCGCATCGCCTGCTTGGAGGAGGAGGTGGCCCAGTTCCCGGAGGGAACACAGACACTCGTCGGGGAGCGCGGGGTAACCCTCTCCGGCGGCCAGCGCCAGCGCGTAGCCATCGCCCGGGCGATCGTCTCAGGGAGGCCGGTGTTGCTCTTGGATGATGCACTCTCGGCGGTGGACACCCTCACCGAGGAGCGATTGGTAACCAACCTGAAGGAATACATCCGCGGATCGGGACGCAGTGCCATCTCCATTAGCCATCGCGTTTCCACCTTGCTATGGACGGATCAAATCCTGGTTCTAATGGGCGGGCGGGTGACGGAAAACGATTCACCGATCGAGCTGTTGGAGAGAAACGGTTACTTCGCTCACCTCTACTTCGCCCAGATCGCGGAAGGAGCGCCTAGTGGAAGCGCCGGCTCTTAGGATCCAAGAACCTCGTACACACAGCGACGGCGAGTTACTGCGCTTCTTCTGGGGATACTTGAAGCGCTTCCCTCTCCTGCTGGTCACTTCGGTGTTGGTGATCCTGGCCTCCGCTTTGGTCAACCTGGTACTCCCGTACGTTCTGCGTATCGCCATCGACCAATACATCATCCCCGGGGATTTCGCCGGCGTCTACCCGTTGATTGGGATCGCCCTCGGTGCCGCCGGCGCCTGGTTCGTGCTGGTCTTCTTCCGTGCTATTGTGACCAATGTACTCGGCCAGCGGTTGATGTGGCGAATGCGCAGTGAACTGATGGAACACCTCCTCTCCCTCTCGGTGCGCTTCTATAACGAGAACCCGGTGGGAAAAATCATCACCCGCTTGACCAACGATATTCAGAACCTAGCCGAGATGCTCACCGCCGGGGTCTCCTCTCTGGTGGCAGACATCGCCCTGATCATCGGCATCCTGGTGGTGATGTTGACCATGGATTGGCGCCTGACCCTGATCTCTCTTGCCGTGGCCTTGCCAGTGGGCCTCTTATTGCAGATCGTTGGGGTTCGCATGCGGACCATCTTTCGCGCTGTACGAAAGATCGTGGCCGAGATGAACATCTACCTGAACGAGAATCTGGCCGGCTTCCAGGTGGTGAAGGCTTTCAACCGCCAGGACTACAACCGCCGCGAGTTCAGCGCCATCAACGGCCACTACCTGAACGAGAACCTAAAAGCGATGCGCCTGCGCACCCTCTTCTACCCTTCGGTGAACTTCCTCAAGCAGCTCTCCCGGGCCATGGTGCTGATCTTCGGCGGGCTGATGGTAGCTCAAGGGCAAGCCACGGTGGGGATCCTGGTGGCCTTCTTTACCTATGTAGAGATGTTCTTCGAGCCGATCGCTGACTTCTCCGAGAAATTTGCCATCTTCCAGACGGCCTTCGCCTCGCTGGAGAAGATCCTCGACTTCTTCCAGAATGACGACCGCGAGTACCGCGGGGGTACGGTGACCCTCGAGCATCTACGCGGCCGAGTGGAGTTCGAGGGAGTCTCATTTGCCTACGAGGGGACGCCGGTGTTGCAGGAAGTCTCTTTTTCCGTGCAGCCCGGCCAGTCGCTGGCCATTGTCGGCCCCACCGGGGCCGGCAAGACCACGCTCTTCAGCCTGCTCTTGGGTTTCTGGTCGGACTACCAAGGGAAGATCCGAGTGGATGGGGTAGAATTACGCGACCTTTCACTGGCAAGTTTGCGGGGGCAGAGTGCACTGGTGCTGCAGGATGTGACCCTCTTTCACGATACCATCGCCCGTAATGTCTCACTTTGGGAGGAAGACCCGACCGGCGTGGCCGGCGCCTTGGAATACGTCAACGCTCAGTTCGTCAGCGAGCTGCCGGAGCAGGAGAAGACCTTGCTGGCGCCGAACGGCGCCAACCTCTCGGCTGGACAACGTCAATTGCTCTCCTTCGCCCGGGCGATCTACCGCAAACCCTCTCTGCTGCTCCTGGACGAGGCCACCGCCAACATCGACTCGGACACTGAGAAATTGGTGCAGGAAGCAGTCGCCAAGTTGATGCATGGCCGCACCTCGATTGTCATCGCCCACCGTCTCTCCACTATCATCGGCGCTGACCAGATCATCGCCCTACAGGATGGGCGGGTGGTGGAATGCGGCAGTCACACAGAGTTGATGGAAAGGAAGGGTTTTTACTACGAGCTTTACACTACCCAATTATCCACCCTGGAAGCAATCGCAGCCGAGACATGAGACATCGCTTGACCACCTTCTGGGGCTTCGGTATAAAGGAGAACATGAACAGGAACACGCTGCCGCGGGCTATCAAGTTGCCGCGGGCTATCAAGCTGCCGCGGGCTATCAAGTTGCCGCGGGCTATCAAGTTGCCGCGGGCTATCAAAACGCCTCAGGCCAATATGTTGCTGCGGGTTATTAAAGCACCCCAGGCGGATTCCTCCACGCGAGCGAGCAGAACGCCACTCATTCTGCTGCTCGCCGTCCTGCTGTTTGCCGGCCTTGTCGCCTGCAATGGCAACGCTGGCGGGGATCGTATCTACGATCAAGGAACGTGGGTCAGCGTCGACCGCGAGAAGATTGAGGCGCTCACCAGCGATACCCCCAGTGGCTACCCGGCCTTACTTGGCCAGTGGGGGCAAAGCCCGCTCAACGCTGCCTTCTACTTCACCGCCGACCTGCTGAAGCTGCCGGAGGGCGAACCCTTCGAACTAGTAACCAAGGGGGCCGGCCTGATGGTCCTGGGCGCCGACCATAAGATCGTCGGCTATTATGAGGGGCCGCAGACCTTTGACGCCAAGGCCACCAAGATGGCGGTAGCGCTGGTCCTACAGGGGGACCGCAGCGTCTGGCAAATTCAGCTAGGCCGCTTGTGGGAGAAGGGTCCTTGGTTGGTAACCGGGCTCCAGAGCAACCCTTAATCGTCAGGGAATCGTCTAGTAATCGTCTACTCCGCTTCCTGCACTTGAGAAAGCAGGAGGTAACAGGGTGAGCGCGGGCAACCCGTTCTCCGGTCCAGACAGTGAAATTCATCCCAATGAATCGCAGATTCTCCCCAATGAATCGCAGATTCACCCCAATGAATCGCAAGAACAGCGATTCACCGGGGACCCCGCAGATGAGCGCTCCGTACGAGAACTGGCCGACTTTGCCCAGGTAATCCAGCAACGCTCTCTCAACCAGGAAACGCTGGAACGACTGGTGACGATGGTTACCCAAAGAGTCCCCACCACCTTTTGCCGTCTGTTGCTGCGGAAGGGGGAAGATCTGGAGGTTCAGACGGCAGGTACTTTACGCCCGATTCATTGGGATCCCGCTGTAGGACGTCGCTACCGCTTGGCTGACCAACCCGCCCTGGCTGATGCGATGGCCAGCGGCCAGCCACGCGTCTATGTGCGGGGGGAGGCTCCGCAGCCGCTGCTGGATGCAGCCAGCGAAGATTTCGGGGTGTCGCTGGGAGCGGTGGCTCTCTTCCCTCTGGTTGGCCACGGCAACACCCTCGGCTTGTTGGTACTCGGCGAGCAGCGCCAACCGCCTCGCATCCCCTATCGCACACATATCGTCGCCCTCTACGATTTGGTTGCAGGGATGGTGGCCATGGAGTTGGAGCACGTCCAGACCGAAGAGCTTTTTGCTAGCTCCCGGGAATTGTTACAGCGGCGATTGCGCGATCTTCAATTCATTCACCAGAGCTCCTTGGCCTTGGTTTCCGGCCTCGACCTACATGCTGCACTGGAGCGGGCTGTGGTCGACCTGTACCAAGTGTTGGGTGCCCACAGCGTCTTCATCTTCCAAGTGGAGGGGGACCGCCTCCGTCCACTTGTCTGGAAGTATGACCCCGGTTTCTATCAAGTGGGTGAGGCCGAGCTCCTTCCCCGTTTGCCACAACGCATCGGTCAAGGAATCACCGGCTGGGTAGCCCAACACGGGGAGAGCTTGCTCGTCCCGGATGTGCGAGAGGATCCCCGCAGCTATCTGATCGAGGGGGTGGAGATGGCTGAGGAGTCATTCCTGGCCGTGCCCTTGCGTATCCGAGGGAAAGTGCAGGGAGTGATCGCCACCGGGAAAGCAGGGCAGAGAATGTACAGTGAGCGCGATCTTCATCTGGTGGACACATTTGCCGCTTCCGTCGGGGTGGCGATGGAGAACGCCAACCTTTATCAAGCCCTGCAGGAAAAGGAGAAACTGTTGGAGAGCCTGGTGCGAGCGACCCGTCGAATCACCCGTCAAACCGAGATCGACGAGCTGCTGGTGGAGATCCTCGACCTGGCTGTAGAAGTGATCCCTGGTGCTCAGTCCGGTTCGATCCTGGTGCGGGAAGAGGAGGGCTTCGTTTTTCGAGGTTCGGTCGGCTATGACTTGGCTCGGCTTCGTTCGATCGTCCTGCCCAATGACTATGTCGCCGCCCGCTACCCGGACAACCGGGTAGTGTTGTTGGACCCCCCCTTCGATGAGGAGCACTTGCCGGTGGCGATCCGCAGGCAATTGGCTGAAGTGGGTCGCAGCGACCAGATTCAAGTGATCCTCTCTGCCCCGATCCATGTGCAAGGAAAGCTCTTCGGCTTCTTCAGCCTGGACAATTTCGAGCGGCCTGACGCTTTCTCCAAAGCCGCCCAAGATACCCTCTGGCTCTTTGCCCAACAAGCCTCCATCGCCATCGAGAATGCTCTTTTCTTCAGCCAGCAGGGACGCATGGTGCGGAGGCTGGAGCGAGACCTCGAGCAGATCAGCCAGCTCTCCAGCTCCAAGGAGGAGTTTTTCTACATGGTTTCCCACGAGCTGAAGACGCCGCTGATGGTCTCCATCGGTTCGCTCGAGCTGTTGCGGTCTTACAGAGAAGATCCGGAGCGAGTAGAGGAATATGGAACCATCCTGCAGCGACATTTAAAGCGGCTGCTCACTCTGATCGAAAACATCCTGATCACCTCGCGCGGGGAGATCTTCTCCAATCTTGCCCTTCGCCCGCTCGATCTGGTCGCTTTGGTGCGTGAGGAATGCGCCGCCGCCCGTATTTTAGCCGGCCCCAAGGGTTTGGAGGTGGTGGAGGGACTGGAGAGCAAGCCGATGGTGTTGAACCTGGATGGGGATTACATGCGCCAGGTTCTCTCCAATCTCCTGGTCAACGCCGTGAAGTTTTCCGAAGTCGGGGGGGATCTCCGGGGCGACCGGAGGTCCTCGCCCCGGATCACAGTCAGCCTCCGCCGTGAGGAAGGAGACGCGCTCCTCTGTGTGGCCGACGAAGGGATCGGTATCGACCCGCAGGATCTACCCCATGTTTTCGAGCGTTTCTTCCACGCAGCCAACGCCACTCGCGCAGCTGTCGCTGGAACCGGCCTAGGCCTCTATACCAGTAAACTGATCGTGGAAGGGCATGGCGGCCGGATCTGGCTGGAGAGCCAGCCAGGAAGAGGGGTCCAAGCCTGGGTGCGTCTCCCTGCCGAATTAACCCCCCTTTGACTTTGTTATAGTAGAATGACTTCTCGCCTTCATATTCGTGTGGAAGGGATTGTACAGGGGGTCGGTTTCCGACCTTTCGTGCACTTATTGGCCGAGCGGTTGAACCTGGCCGGCTGGGTGCTGAACTCCTCAGCTGGGGTGGAGATCGAAGTCGAGGGGGAGCGAGTGCAAGAGTTTCTGGAAGAGCTACGGCAGCGCCCGCCGCCCCTGGCTTTACTGGAGCAGGTGGAAGCGGAGCCACTTCCCCCGATTGGGGCGCAGGGATTCCAGATCCTCGCCTCCAGCGAAGACGAGGCGCCGATCACCCTGATCCCGCCGGATGTTGCCACCTGCCCGGACTGCCTGCGGGAAATGAACGACCTGGCCGACCGGCGCTACCAGTACCCTTTCCTTAATTGCACGCACTGCGGCCCTCGCTTCACCATTATCGAGCGCCTGCCCTACGACCGAGCACGGACGGCCATGAAGGCCTTTTCCCTCTGCCCGGACTGTGCCCGGGAATATGCCGACCTGCGCGATCGCCGCTACCATGCCCAACCGGTGGCTTGCCCGCACTGCGGGCCTCGATTGGAGCTGATTGAGGGAACGCGGCATTGGGATGGGGAAGAAGCCCTGGAAAGATCCCGGCGACTGCTAGAGGACGGCCGGATTCTTGCCGTGAAGGGGTTGGGTGGATTCCATCTGGCAACTGACGCTACCTGCGAGGAGGCGGTTGACCGCCTGCGCCGGCGCAAAGGCCGTCCAGCAAAATCGTTGGCGGTGATGGTCCCCTCACTGGCTGAGGCGAGGGAGATCGCCGAGCTCTCCCCTCTTGCGGAAGAACTCCTCGTCTCCTGGCAACGGCCGATTGTGCTCTTGCCGCGCCGGGAAGGAACTCTTGCCCCCTCCATCGCCCCGGACAACGGGCGGGTGGGGGTGATGCTTCCCTACACTCCGCTCCACCACCTGCTGCTGGAGGGCTTCACGGCGTTGGTGATGACCTCGGCCAACGAGTCGGAAGAGCCAATCGTGGCTAGTAATGAGGAGGCCTTGATGAAGTTGGAAGGGATCGCCGACGCTTTCCTCCTGCACGACCGCCCTATCATCCAGCGTTTGGACGACTCGGTGCAGGTCATTGCCGGCGCCCGGCCGATGATGGTGCGCCGCGCCCGCGGTTATGCGCCGGGACCCTTCCGCCTCGTTCAGTCGTTCCCACCGACTCTGGCTTGCGGTCCCGAGCTAAAGAACACCTTCGCTCTCAGCAAGCGTGATGTGCTCTTCCTCTCTCACCACATCGGCGACCTGCAGAACCTGGAGACTTACCAACACTATCAGCGTTCCATTGCTCATTTGGAAGAACTCTACGCGCTGGAGCCGGAGGTGGTGGCGCACGACCTTCACCCCCAATACCTAAGCACTCGCTACGCCCTCTCGCTGCCCGCCCGCCGAAAAGTCGCCGTGCAGCATCACCACGCTCACATTGCCGCCGTTCTCTTTGAGGCCGGTGAGACCGGTCCAGCCATAGGTGTAGCCTGTGACGGGACCGGCTACGGGGAGGACGGAGCGATCTGGGGGATGGAGTTTTTCCTCTCCTCCCGAGGATCCTCCAAACGCCTGGGGCACCTTGCCTATGTCCCACTCCTGGGAAGCGAAGAGGCTGTTCGCCAACCCTGGCGGATGGCGGCTAGCCACCTCTTCGCGTCGGTCGGAGAGGGAGCGCTGCCCCTCTTGGTCCGCCTTTTCCCGCAGCCATCGCCCTCTACCTGGGAGGTGCTCTGGCGCCAGTGGCGAGCTGGTTTCCACTCCCCGCCTACCTCGTCAGCCGGAAGACTTTTCGATGCCGTCTCGGCCCTGCTCGGTTTTCCCGGCGCGATCAGCTATGAGGGACAGGCGGCCATCCGCTTGGAACGATTGGCTGAACAGGGGCGGCATTCTCCCTCCATCCCTTTGTCCTTGCCGCTTCGGGAAGGAGCGCCCTTCTTGCTGGATCCTTCGCCCATGCTCGTGCAGTTGGCCGAGCGAGTCGTCGCCGATGAGGCAATCGACCGATCTGCCCTGGCCTTCAGCTTTCACCTGGCATTGACTGATGCCATCGTCGCCTCCTCCAAGCGGATCCGCCTGGAACATTCCCTATCCCTGGTGGTACTGGCAGGCGGTGTCTTTGTGAATATACTTCTATTACAAATGACCCAAGAAATGTTGGAAGCGGAGGGATTCCGCGTCCTTGTCCCGCAGCGGCTGCCTCCCAATGACGGCGCCATCGCGGTGGGGCAGGCCGTGACCGCCTTCGCTCGATTGGAGGAAGAAGGATGTGTCTAGCAATCCCGACCAAGATCGTAGAGCGTGATGGCTCCGACGCCCTGGTGGAGATGAACGGAGTTCGGCAGCGGATCCGCATGGATCTCTTGCCTGCGGCGAGGGTGGGCGACTATGTACTGCTCCACGCCGGCTTCGCTATCGCCCTCTTGAACGAGGAGGAAGCCCAGGAAACGCTGGACCTGCTCCGCGAGGTCGAAGTTCTCTCCTCTTGAGCGGAGGAAGCTGCTGGAGGAGATGGGTGAGGGGCCGCCCAGCCGTTACATGGAGGTTTGCGGCACCCATACCGTAGCGATTGCCCGGTCTGGCTTAAAGAAGTTGCTGCCACCGACCGTCAGCTTGATCTCCGGGCCAGGCTGTCCGGTCTGCGTGACCGATCAGCAGGACATCGACACAGCTATCGCCTTAGCTCGTGAGAAGGGAGTGCTGCTGGCCACCTTTGGTGATATGGTGCGGGTCCCCGGCACAAACGGCAGCCTTGCCCAAGCTAAGGCCGAAGGAGCTGACGTGCGCATCCTCTACTCGCCCTTCGAGGTGCTGCGCTTAACCGATGAGAATCCCGGCAGCGAGGTGGTCTTCCTGTCAGTCGGTTTCGAGACCACCGCTCCCCTGATCGCTGCCGTCGTAAAAGAGGCGGCTCGCTTAGAGTACCGCAACCTCTCCTTCCTGATCCTGCACAAATTGCTCCCCCCGGTCATGGAGGCGCTGCTGGGTGAACCTCCAGCCCTGGCAGGATCGGGCCCTTCTCTTCCAGTCACTCAAGGAAGCCCAATTCTGGACGGATTTCTGATGCCGGGGCATGTCTGTGCCATCCTCGGCGTGGAGCCATTCCGTTTCCTAGGGGAATGCTACCATCTGCCTGGTGTGGTGGCCGGTTTCGATCCCGATGACATCTTGCTGGCCTTATGGATGCTGCAGCGTCAACGGTGCCAGGGGCGGGCGGAGATGGAGATCGCCTATCGCCGGGTGGTCAGAGCGGAGGGCAACCGCACCGCCCAGCGCTTGCTGGAGGAAGCCTTCCAGCCGGTCGAGGCCCGCTGGCGCGGGATAGGCAACATTCCTTGCAGCGGACTGGCCTTGCGTCAAGCTTATTCCGCCTATGATGCAAGAGGCCGTTTTTCTCTTCAGGTCGAACCGGCTCCCGATACCCCCGGTTGTGCCTGCGGCGAGGTGCTGCGCGGCCTCCTCTCCCCTCCGGAATGCCCCCTTTTTGGTCGTGCCTGCACCCCGCAAAGCCCGGTGGGACCGTGCATGGTTTCCTCCGAGGGCTCCTGCGCGGCCTCGTACCGCTACGAAAGGATCATCCCATGAGCTTGATAGCCTGCGCAGCATGAGAGCCCGCGGCAGCGCGTCCTGTTATGTTACTTTGGCACATGGTGGGGGTGGTCGACTGACCCAGCAGCTGATCGAAGAGCACTTCCTTCCCCGCTTCACCAATGCCACGCTGGATGCGCTGCTCGACTCCGCCCTGATCAGTTCGCACGGCCGCTTGGCCTTCACCACCGACGGATTTGTGGTGCGGC
>JAPLHW010000269.1 GCA_026389425.1 Coprothermobacterota bacterium | reverse complement strand
TTACACCATGACGGTCCACCTCCCAGGTCCAATCCGGGAAACGAATGGCAGGAAACAATCTGCGGATACGGTGGTCTTCAGTGAACAGGGTGAGACGGTGACCTATCAGTCCTCCAAAGCGGCTCCAACAGCAAGTCTGCTACCCAGTCCAAGTCCCACGATGCATTCTCCCGTGCCTCCACTGTAGTACCATCAGACCCGCCGAGGCCCACAAACTCTAGCTCCGTAAGGGTGGCTTTGTGGGTCTGGCTGATCGTCGGAATCGGAACGGCGCTATTGCTAACTGTCCTGTTCGTAGTCCTTTTCCGTGCACACCGTCCGCAATCATCCTCCATCAGTCGTGGGTGTTCCTACACCAACTGTGGCGCCCACGGGGAGGGGTCAAGCCGTTTCTGTTCGGGCTGCGGCAAACCATTGACGGGCTGAAGGGATCCGGGTTTGTCTTCCCGTCGGAATGAAAAAAAGGGGGAAACGCTCCCCTTGACAAGGGAAGTGGATTTCAATATGGTTAAATCGTTTACGTAACCGTTTCATCCTTCTCAACATTTAGTGAAAATACAAGGAGGCTAAGCATGAGTCAATGGAATCTGCCACCAGACGGTGGCCACATGGATCGTGCCTCAGGTATTTACTATCAGACCATGACCGATCTGGAAACGAAAGAGCGTTTACAAAAGAACGATTTAATTATCATTCCCATCGGTAGCACGGAGAACCATGGACCTCATTCCTGTTCGGGGGAAGACACTTACCTTGTGACTCGCATGGCTGAATTACTGGCGCAGAAAACAGGATGCACCGTAGCCCAACCGGTATGGTACGGATCTCATCCCTTTCATCATCTAGGAATGCCTGGGACGATTGTCGTTCCCGAAGAGGACTTAGCCGCATATTTAAGGGCCATCATCGCGGGCTTTTGGAATTCAGGATTTCGAAAACAGATTCTCCTCAATGGTCACGGTCAGGATTATGTGATCCCCTTAGCCATGCATCAGTTTGCCAAGAAATACCAAGTCCCGGTAATCCTGGTCAACGTCAACTGGTGGTTTATTATCCCAGAATACATCCGAGACAAAGCCCATGGTGGGCCATTCGAGACTCCTTTTATTCATGGAGACGAATGTGAAACGTCCTTTTCCCAATTACTGTTTCCAGAAATGATTCAAATGGAACATGCCTGTGCCACTCATCCTATAAAGATTTTCCCGGAAGGGCACATCGACAAATCAGGCAGTGCGTATGGCCTTCCCATTCCCTTTTGGCAACAGATCGGTGCTTCCGCCATCGAAGTAGTATCCACGCCAGAAGGGGTGGTGGGAGACGCTACCTTGGCCAACCCAGAAAAAGCAAGACCAGGAATGGTAGCGATCTTAGACTACATTGAAAAACTCATTCGGGATATTCTGGCCATGTATCCTCCAGGTCAATTGCCTCCGATAGAGACGATGACCATGCGCAGCCGCGAGCAGATTGAGGAAGTGCTTAAGGGTCCTCGAAACGGAGGCAAACACCTCTATACGCTTGGATACCCGCCATAAACAAGATCATTCGCAATGAATGACCGAAAGACTACCCGAAAGGAAGCCTAAGACGATGGAACGCCCAAATTTTGTGAAGGCTGTGGTGATGACTGGACCTGGCCAAGTTGAAACGCAGTTGTTACCTTACCCTGATCACCTCGAACCGGGAGCGGTGGTTTTAAAAATGGAGGCCTCGGGGATTTGTGGTACCGATAAGCATGCTTTTGATGGTGATGTGACGTTGTATGCTGGCACTCAATCCGAGCAGGATATGGTCTATCCCTGCGTCCACGGGCACGAGAACTCGGGAACTGTGTTCGAGATGAACGGAAAGGGAAGCGAGATTGAATACTCCGGCAAGGATCTGAAAGTCGGCGACCGCGTTACGAATTGTCCCAATATCATTTGCGGACATTGCTGGTATTGCCGGCGAATTCATGCCTATCCCTTCTGTGTTAATCACCAGGGTGTAGGGATGACCTATCCCAGTGACAAATTCCCTTACCTGACCGGTGGCTGGGCGGAATACATGTATCTCCCCCCTCGGACCTTCATCTATAAGGTTCCAGGAGAGCTTGACGCCGAGGAAACCGCTTTATCTGAGATCTTTGTAGTTTCTGCGCTCCTGGACCGGGCAAAGAATTATTCGCAAGTGGACGGCCGGGGTTTTGGCTTTGGCGATACGGTCGCCATTCAGGGAATGGGCGCGGTGGGCATGATGATGGTCGCAAAGGCTAGGCTGCTAGGGGCAGGAAAAATCATTGCCTTAGACAGCTATGATCCCAAACTGGAGCTCTCAAAGGAATTCGGCGCTGACCTAGCAATCAACATCACCCGCTTTAGCGATGATGAGTTGGTCCAGTTGATTCGGGATCAAACAGAGGGGAGAGGCGCTGACGTGGTGGTGGAGTGCGTTGGCCGGCCGGGAGTTCTGGATGTCGGTTTGCGGATGCTACGCAGGGGAGGAACCTACTGCGAAACGGGAAACTTCGTCGATACGGGGACAGTCTTGCTCAATGTACACAAGCATCTTGCTGCCAAAAATGTGCTGTTGATCGGCAACACCAATCATCCCCATGATGGCTACTATCAGGCCATGGACATGATGATTCGAAACCGAGAACGCTTTCCATTCCACAAAATCATCACTCACCGCTTTTCACTGGACCAGGCTCAGGAAGCCCTGAAAATGGCGTATGAACCGGATGCTCTGAAAGTGATCTTCACTCCTTCCTAAATGGGCAATACCTCAGCACATTTCAAAAAATCCGTCTCTCTCAGTCCACAGCGAACAGGATTCGCTCCCCTGCTTTATGCTGGAAGATTGGAGGAAGGGCTTTCCATCATTTCCGAATTGGGGTTTGAAGGGGTGGAGATCAGCTTAAAAGAGCCGGATGAAGCCTTCGCCAAAGTAGTGCCCCTCATGGCCGCCCATGACCTCACCCTTCTCTCCATTGCTACGGGACGTTCCTATTACGACGATCACATCAGCCTGGGCGATCCACAGGAGCAGAACCGGAGAGCATGCGTTCAGCGCATGAAAGCCTTCATTGAATTTGCCTCTGGCTATCAAGCGTTTGTGATTATCGGGGGCATTCGGGGCGCTGCTCCGCATTCTCCAGTAGTCCCCCTCAGTGAACGGGAAGGTCAGTTTCGATTATCACTACAAGAGCTACTACCTTTTGCGCAAGCAAAGAGGGTCACCTTGCTGTTAGAGCCACTGAACCGTTATGAAAGCATGATTGTGAATTCTATAGATCAAGCGCTGGATTTGATCGAATCCCTAGGATTTTCCAATTTCCAGATCCTGGCGGACACCTTCCACATGAACATCGAGGAGGCGTCGATGGAGGAGAGCCTGCTTCGCGCAAGGGACCACTTGGGTTTGGTCCATTTTGCCGACAGCAATCGGCTGGCGCCCGGTTGGGGCCATATCGCTTTCCCCGCCATTGTCTGTACTCTGCGAACCATTGCCTATCAGGGTTTTATCAACGTTGAGGTGCTGCCTGTACCGAACGATCAGGATGCAGCCAGGCAAAGCATAGGGTTTATCCAATCGATAGAACACGCGGAGGTAAAGGCATGAGCAAAGCGAAAATCGGCGTAGTGGGTTACGGCGTGATTGGCCAGAGGCTGGCTGACGGGGTAGCCAAACAACAGGATATGGAATTGGTTGGCGTGGCGGATATTGCCCCCACCCTTGCCATCAGGGCGTTGGCGGAAAAAGGGATGCCTTATCCACTCTACGCCGCTCTGCCTGACAAAGCTCAGATATTCGAGAAGGAAGGAATTCCAGTTTCTGGAACCATGGATGATTTACTCCAGCAGGTGGATATGATCCTGGACGCCACCAGTGCGGGCGTGGGCATGAAAAACAAGGAATTGTACGTCAAGCACGGTGTCAAGGCCATCTTTCAAGGTGGGGAAAAGGGCGGCGTGGCTGAGGTTTTCTTTCACGGGTACGCCAATTATGAGAAAGGCGTTGGGAAAGATTACCTGAAACTCACTTCCTGCAACACCACTGGCCTGATTCGAGCCGTGGATTGTCTGGACCGTGCGTTTGGCGTGGAGAGAGTGGTGATCACCATTATTCGCCGCGTGGCCGACCCCGGCGATACTCACCGTGGGCTGGTGGATGTGGCTCAAGTTGATCCTGTCCCCAGTCACCAAGCCACCGATCTGATGGAAATCATGCCACATGTCGAAGCTACGGGTCTTCTGGTGCACGTACCGACCAGCCATGGCCACATCATCAGCATCCTGGCAACACCGAAGAAGGCAGCTAGCAAGGAGCAGGTACTAGCGGAATTCAGCCAGCACCCTCGGATTCGGACGGTCCGGATCGCTGATGGTTTCAACTCCAACACATCGCTTTTCCGTTACGCTCGCGATTTGGGCAACTTGCGAGGAGACATGTATGAAATTGCTCTCTTCGAAGAGACGGTGGAATTGAGTGGCAACAACATCTTTTTTGCCATCAACATCCCCCAAGAGGCCGTTGTGATCCCGGAGACCATCGATGGTATTCGAGCCAGCCTGAGGATGCAGACAGAGAGAGAAGCGGCTGTCGCATTAACCAACAAATACCTCGGTTTGGGTTTGTGGAAAAAAACTCCATGAAATACGGGATTTGCACATTGGAGGATTTTTCCTTCTATGGCAAGACCGTTCTATGCCGGGTTGACATTAACTCCCCCGTGGATCGTGTACAGAACCAGCTCAAGGACATTACCCGGATCGAAGGTTGTATACCAACCATTCAAGAATTGGCTGATAAAGGGTCCAAGGTTGTTCTTCTGGCGCACCAGGGCGGTGATCTGGAGTATCAGAATTATGTTTCCACCGAAATCCACAGACCGGTTCTGACCCAGCTCTTAAAGAAGCGAGAGGTGACATTCATTGATGACGTCTGTGGCCCTGCCGCTCGTGCCAAGATCGGGGCTTTGGCGAATGGGGAGATCCTTCTGCTGGATAACGTTCGCTACCTGGCCGAGGAATTGACCCTCTTCGAAATGAAACTGAAACTGTCGTCCCAGGAACAAGCGAATACTCTTATAGTGAGAAAACTAGCTCCATTGGCAGATTTATATGTTTGTGATGCCTTCGCAGCCATCCACCGGTCCCAACCTTCTCTCGTCGGGTTCGAAGAGGTACTTCCTTCCGCGATGGGAAGGCTGTTTGAAACCGAGTATTCCGCCCTTAGTCGCGTTATGCGGGAGCCGGAACATCCCTGCCTTTTCATCTTGGGGGGAACCAAAATCCAGGATGCCTTCCTGATGATGTCATCGGTACTGGACGCTGGGATCGCGGATGGAGTCTTGACGACAGGCTTAGTCGGCAACATCTTCCTGTGGGCGAAAGGGATCGACATTGGTCAACCTTCCCGTGATTTTATCGCAACCAATCAGCTGGCTGAGTATGTCGAGCGCGGGAAAGAGGTCCTGCGTAAGCACGAGTCCCGGGTCTGGTTGCCCGTTGACCTCAGCTACGTGGAAGAGGGACGAAGAGAGAGCAAGGTGTCCGAGCTGCCGCTGCAGCGCCTTTTCGTAGACATTGGCCATCAGACGGTGAAGAAATACCTGGAGAAGATCGGGCAAGCGAAAACCATCTTCATGAATGGACCCGCGGGAGTCTTTGAAAAATCAGATTCGGAGTATGGTACCCAATCCCTTTGGGTGGCTGTGGCCCACTCCCCCGCTTACAGCGTGATTGGTGGGGGGGACAGCATCGCGGCCGCAAAAAAGTACCAGGTCAAATCAGAATTCTCGTACGTTTGCACGGGCGGTGGAGCCATGATCCGTTTCCTGGGCGGCGAGCCATTGCCAGTGATTGAAGCCCTGCAAAAAGCGGGGAGAAGGTTCCTTGCGAACAACCAAGGCTCCGGATAAATGAAACTTCAGGGTGTCGATCCCATTTGGGCACTGGAACAACGAGCCAAGGCAGTACGAAAGCACGTGCTGACCATGATTTCCCATGCCCAGGTCGGACACCCGGGAGGCTCTTTGTCCTGCGTCGATCTGTTGGTAGCTCTCTACTTTGCTGTTTTGCGCATCGATCCCCGTCAGCCTTCTTGCTTGGAGCGGGACCAACTGATTCTCTCCAAAGGCCACGCTGCCACTGCATTGTATGCCACACTAGCCGAGCGAGGGTTTTTCCCGCTGGAATGGTTGGCTACCTTCGGCAAGATCAACAGTGCTCTGCAAGTGCACCCGGATCGGAACAAGGTCCCCGGCGTCGATGCTTCTACTGGAGCCCTCGGCCAAGGATTGTCGATTGGACTGGGAGTGTCTCTGGCGGCCAGTTTGGACCAGCGAGACTCCCGCATATTCGTACTCCTGGGAGATGGGGAGCTTCAGGAAGGTCAAATCTGGGAAGCTGCCATGGCCTGTTCTCATTACAAGGTCGACAATCTGGTCGCAATCGTTGACTTGAACCAAGTTCAATTAACGGGACCTGTTTCCACAGTAATGGGAATTCAACCCTTGCCCTCGAAATTCAAATCCTTTGGCTGGAATGTGCTGGAGATTGATGGTCACCAATTCCCGCAGATCCTCGAAGCGACAGGCGCAGCCAAATCCTGCAGGGGTAAACCAACGGTGATCATCGCCCGTACCGTAAAAGGCAAGGGATGCTCCTTCATGGAAAACAAATCCGAATGGCACGGGAGAGCACCCACCAGTGATGAGCTTTGCCAAGCTCTAGCGGAACTGGATCGGGATTAGCATGACCGCGATCCGAGATGCCTTTGGCAAGGCTTTGGTGGAATTGGGTGGAAAAAATGATCAAGTTGTCGTGCTGGACGCGGACTTGGGGAGTTCCACGCGAGCTGATTTATTCGCCAAAACCTTCCCAGAGCGGTTCTTCCAGATGGGCATCGCCGAACAAAACATGATGGGAGTGGCAGCCGGGCTTGCGTTATCCGGAAAGATCCCTTTTGTCACTTCATTTGCCACCTTCGTAACCAAGAGGGCTTGCGACCAGGTAGCGATTTCCATCGCCTACCCGAACTTGAATGTCAAGATCATCGGAGCCTACACCGGTTTGTTCTCCGGCCACACCGGAGCCACACACCAGGCCATTGAGGATATTTCGATCATGCGGGGGATCCCCAACATCGTGATTATTGATCCCGCCGATGCGGAGGAAATGCGGCAAGCTGTGCCTGTGATCGCTGACTATCGAGGGCCCGTCTATCTGAGGGAAACGCGCGATGAGTGGCCGGATATTTTTGGGGCAGACTACCAGTTTGCGATCGGAAAATCGACAACCATTATTGAAGGACAAGATGCCAGCATTATTGCCTGTGGCGTGATGACCAGCGAATCCATTCGGGCAGCGGCTATGCTTGCCAAGCAGGGAATCAAGGCCCAAGTGATCAACATGTCGACCATCAAACCGATTGATCGACAAGCCATTGTGACAGCAGCCCAGCAAACGGGAATAATCATCACGGCTGAAAACCATAGTATTTTTGGTGGTCTGGGTAGCGCAGTAGCAGAGGTCTTAGTTGAAGAGCTGCCATGCTGGATGAGACGCGTGGGTATTCCAGATGTGTTTGGAGAATCCGGTTCCAACCAAGAACTAATGGAGAAATACGGCCTGAGTGCCAAGCATATTGCGGAAGTAGTGATGCACACGATCAAAAAAGGACGGTGATCTGACCATGCGGCTGGAAATCCCATATGATCACACCACTCTGGAATTCGAGATACCAGAGCGGAATCTGTTGGCAATCGTAAAACCGACTTTGACGGAAGCAGCCGCGTCCTGTCACCTCGAGCCTGGAACGGCGATCGTTGACCGCGAAAAGCAGGTGGTAGTAGACGCACTGCTTCAGCCGATTGGCTCTCCCAGACTCTCCCAGTTGATCAAATCCGCACGCAAAGTCGCGATCGTGGTAAGCGACATTACCAGGCCGTGCCCCACCTATAAGTTCTTACCGTTCCTCCTGGACGAATTACGACCGATAGACTTACGGGAGGTAGTGATCATTTTCGGTTTGGGGATTCATCGGGGTCATAGCCGGGAAGAGCAAAGGCAGTTGATTGGGGAACGCCTATTCGACCAAGTCCAAACCATTGACTTCGACCCAGCAAACTGCCAACTTTTAGGCCACACCAGTCGCGGAACTCCGATCGAGGTGTTCCGTCCCTTCCTGGAGGCTGATTTACGCATCTGCACCGGCAACATTGAGTATCACTACTTTGCTGGTTACAGTGGAGGCCTCAAGGCGGTAATGCCTGGAATCTGCAGCCATCGAGCCATCGAGAAGAACCACGGTCTGATGTTTACTCCCCATGCGGAGGCTGGTGTTTATGCAGGGAACCCCGTTCGCGAGGATATCGAGGAGGTGGGTTGTGCGGTAGGAGTCCAGTTCCTCTTCAACGTGATCCTCAATGATAAGAAGGAAATCATAGCCGCGGTAGCCGGAGACTCGCAGGCTGCATTTCGGTCGGGCATCACGATCTACGATCAGCTTTTCGGTTTCTCTATCGATCAACCCGTAGACATTGTGATCACCTCACCGGGCGGGTACCCGAAGGACCTCAATCTGTACCAAGCCCAGAAGGCGATTGACAATGCCAAGGGAATCCTGCGCAAGGATGGAGCCCTGATCCTAGTAGCCAGTTGCCATGAAGGTTTTGGTGAAGGCACATTTGAACAATGGATCCTAGAAACGCATGACCCTGACCAACTGATCTCTCGAATTCAGGAGAAATTTGTTCTGGGCGGCCACAAGGCCGCTGCCATCGCTTCATTGCGGAAAAAATTCGATCTATATCTGGTTTCCGATTTACCCGCTGATTTGGTCCGCCGGATCGGCTTTATGCCGGCAGTCTCCATTGGGGAAGCCCTGCATACCGCCTTGCATAAACTAGGATCCGAATCCAAAGTCGCTGTGATTCCCCACGGCCATGTGGTCAAACTTAGCTCCCAACACAACCACCATGAATGAAGATTCCATTTCCAAGGATCATCGGTATCTCACCAACATTCCCTGGCAAATTTCAAGCGAGTCGGTATTGACAAGGCCGCTTTTGTCCAATAGCATTAAACCGTTTACGTAATCGATTTATTCCATACAATCACAATCCGGACTGATGAGAAAGGATGTGGTATGCAGCGATTCTGGGGAAAGGCGAGATCAATCGGTTGGGATGAATCAGCATTCTCTCCCGGGTGGGCTTCGATGGGATCTTGTCTGATGAAACCGAAGGCTGGTAAGACGCAGAAGAACCCACCCCAAAAGATCCCAACCAGCAAGGAATTTCTATTCCAAGCATGGGAGTCGCGGCCAGCGTAAATGGATCAGTCAGTGAATTCGCAACCCATCATTGCCATGCAGGGGGTCATCAAAGACTTCCCGGGCGTTCGGGCGCTGGATCATGTGGATTTCGATCTCCGCGAGGGTGAGATCCACGTGTTGGTCGGCGAGAACGGTGCTGGAAAATCCACCCTGGTAAAAATCCTGGCTGGAGTGCTTTCGCTGGAGCATGGCACGATCCATGTCCAAGGTACTTCGGTGCGCATTTCCAATCCAAGCCGAGCTCAACGATTGGGGATCGCCATTGTATACCAGGAATCCAATCTTGCGCCGTACTTAACTGTCGCTCAGAATATCTTCCTGTGCCACGAACCTCTCAAGCTTGGCTTTGCCGTGGATGTTGGCAATGAGGTTCGCAAGGCACGCGAACTGCTTGAATCCCTTTCCATTGATGTCAACCCGAATGAGTTGGTGGACAACCTCAGTCTGGGAAAGCAGCAACTAGTTGCATTCGCCAGGGCACTTTCATTCAAACCGCGCGTGATTATCATGGATGAACCAACATCCTCGCTTACAGCGCAGGAAACAGATCTGATGTTTTCCACCCTTAAAAAACTCAAAGAAGAGGGTGTCGGGATTATCTATATCTCCCACCGCTTGGAAGAATTGTTCCAGATCGGTGACCGCATCACGGTATTGCGTGATGGCAAGAAGATTGAGACCTTGGATATCAAGCAAACGAAATTGAGCACGATCATCCGGATGATGGTGGGTCGTGATATTTCCGAAATGTACCCAAAAGAAGCCACCCAGATCGGTGAGGAAGCCCTCCGGCTCGAAGGCGTGACTCGCAAGGGGGTGTGCAATGACATCAACCTCTATGTCCGCAAGGGAGAAGTGGTGGGTCTGTTTGGGTTGGTTGGAGCCGGTCGAACCGAGACAATGCGTCTGGTATTTGGCCTGGAACCAATGGAAGCAGGATCCGTATATCTTCATGGCAAGAAAGTGAGTCACCTTTCACCCAGCGGTTCGGTCAACCTGGGCATTGGTTTTTTGCCCGAAGATCGCAAACAGGAAGGACTGTGCCTTGCATTGGCGGTCAAGGAGAACATTGTACGCGCTTCGCTCGACCGATTGTTTCATTCGGGTTTTGTGTCGAGTAAAAAAGAAAACGAAATGGCCCAAAAATACATCCGCGAACTCAGCATTGCCACGCCGTCAGCTGACCGCTTGGTAGTCTATCTAAGCGGTGGCACGCAGCAGAAAGTGGTGTTGTCACAATGGTTGTGTGCGGAATCGTCCGTCCTGATCCTTGATGAGCCGACGCGCGGTATTGATGTGGGCACAAAGGTGGAGATCTACCGAATCATCAACCAGCTTGCTAAGAACGGAGCGGCAATCCTCGTTATT
This sequence comes from Coprothermobacterota bacterium, assembly GCA_026389425.1. Taxonomy (GTDB): domain Bacteria; phylum Caldisericota; class JANLFM01; order JANLFM01; family JANLFM01; genus JAPLHV01. The sequence goes on along the minus strand of JAPLHW010000269.1, from coordinate 15,202 downwards.
TCCTCCGAATTACCAGAGATCATGGGCATTAGTGATCGAATTTATGTGATGTGTCAAGGGATCATCACCGGTGAACTGAAACATGGAGAAGTGACTGCCGAAAATGTCGCCGCTTGTGCGTTTGGAACGCAGGAAGCCATCAATGCAGCCACGTTTTAGCTTTGATTTTCGTCGGTGGCTGAGGGTTGTTCCCAACATTACCTGGATTTTATTGGGACTATTGATCGTTTTTTCCCTTTCTGAGCCCAATTTTGGAACAATAGATAACGCCTTTAATCTGATTCGCCAGGGAGCGGTTCTGAGTATTGTTGGGCTGGGCATGATGATTGCGATCACCAGCGGAGGCATTGACCTGGCAGTAGGATCGCTGGTCGGTCTATCTGGGGTGGTAACTGCGTTCACGCTCAATCAAGGATTGGGCTGGCCGCTGGCAATACTGGTGGGAATATTCACCTGCAGTATCGCTGGTTTGATATCCGGACTGATCATTGCAAAAGGACGGATTTTTCCCTTCGTGGTCACCTTTGGCATGCTTTTTATCGCTCGCAGCCTCTCCCTGGGATTATCCCAGGGGGGTTCGATCCACATTGACAACAAAACATTCTCTCTGATCAATGAGGGGTATTTCCTTCAATTGCCGATGCCCTTCTGGATCACCGTTGCTTTGATCCTGATCGTTGTTTTCCTGATGAAGCGAGCTGTTTTTGGGCGGTACATTTTTTCCATTGGAAGTGATGCAACCTGTGCATCCTGGATGGGCATCAAGGTGGATCTTTACCGCATTCTGGTATATGTCTTGAGCGGAACACTGGCAGGCATTGCGGGAGTGGTTTTGGCCAGCCGGGTGAATACCGGCAATGCGCTGATTGGTCAGGGCACCGAATTCTTCGCCATTGCAGCCGTTGTGATTGGAGGTACGCCCATTACGGGCGGGCGGGGCAGTGTGGCCGGGGCGATTCTTGGCGCACTTGTGATCACGGTGCTTCAAAACGGTTTGTCGTTGCTTGGGTTACCCAGCGAAACCACCTCAGCCATTGTGGGCCTGACATTGATGTTGGGAGTGATTCTGGCCCAGACGGTTTACCGCGCAGGGTTCCGTGGAAATCAGTAACGTAAGAAAACCCGCTCGATCCGGCCTCACACTCGTGCGACTTCTCACTGCGATCAGCCGCTTGGCAGTGCTTGCAATCATGGTGGCGCTGATGGCGGTATTGAGCCCAACATTTTTCACGACCAGCAACTTGCTCAATATATTGCGACAGGCAGCGCCGATCTTTATTATTGCCGCCGGGCAGACAGTGGTGATCCTGGCGCGCGGCATCGACCTCTCGATGGATGCAGTCGCTTCCCTCACCGGTGTTGTGATGGCTACATTAATGGTGGATAACGCGATTCCGTTTTATGTGGCGATGCCATTGGGCTTGGCTTTAGGCGCTTTATTGGGGCTGATCAACGGATTGATTATCACTAAAATCAAACTGCCACCTTTTGTGGCTACTTTTGGGACGTGGCTATTGTTTAGGGGGCTCACTGTATTATGGATTGATGGTCGGGTGATCTCCGGGTTCGAGGAGGGATTCCGCTTCTTCGGGTCCAGAAGGTTGTTCGATATTCCGGTCATCATTTTCATCGCCATGCTGGTATATCTCATTTTCCGAATCTTGCTAAAACAGACGACCTTCGGTCGCAAGATCTACGCGATCGGCGCAAATCCAGCTGCAAGCCGGGTTTCGGGTATCAATATTGACCGAATCATGATCATCGCTTTCATCATTTCAGCTTTAATGGCTACTTTTGGCAGCCAGCTCTATATCTCTCGGATCAACTCGGCCAAATCTGATTTTGGAGAGGGTTTTGCTCTGAATGCTATTGCAGCCACCCTGATTGGAGGCACTTCCTTCGAGGGCGGCGTGGGAACGATTGAAGGTACGGTGATTGGCGCGTTGATCATCATCTTGTTGCAAAACGCGATGAATTTGCTTGGAATTTCGCCGTATTGGCAGGGCTTAGCAACCGGCTTGGTCATTATCATCGCCGTGCTGGGAGACACATTCTTAAAAAAGATCGCAAAGAAATATGAAAGTTAGCAATCCCGGATTTTTTGAAGGAGGCGATGGTATTCTCGATAGAATCAAAAGTTACTGAGCACGAACTGAACGGTAAGTGTCTGTCGAAACTCGACCAGTTACATATTGAAAAGGAGGAGAAAAGCATGTCAAAGTTCTTTAGGATCGGTGTGATCGTAATGTTCGTTGCATCCATTATGCTTTCAGGGTGCAGTACAACCACACCTGCTACCACTGGCCCTGCTACTAATGTCCCGGTAACTACGCACTATAAGTTTGCTTGGATCATGCCCGACATGTTCAACCCATTCTGGGTCTACATGCGCCAGGGAGCTGAGAAGGCAGCGCAGGAATTGCGCGCAAAGGGAATCCAGGTCGATATCCAGCAGATGGCGCCCATCCAGACCTTCAATGTGGAGGAGCAGGTAGCAATTTTCGAGAATGCCATCCAGATGAAAGTGGATGCCATCGGTATTTGCATCATTGATCAGACCGCCGTGATTACCCAGGTGAACAAGGCGGTGGCTGCCGGGATCTTCGTGGCTGCATTAAGCACGGATATCCCCAATTCCAATCGCACCGTCTTCGCAGGCCAAGATAATAAAGTTGTGGCGCAAAACGTTGCCCAAATTGCCATCGATTACAACAAGAAAAAAGGCAACTACATCATCTTGTCCGGCCTCACCGGAAACTACATTTCCGAGGAACGCGATGCAGGTTTCAAGGCTGCCATTGCTGCGAACCCGGATACCAAACTGCTCGACATGCAACCCGCCGAGTTTAACCGCGCCAAGGGCTTAGAAGTGATGGAGAATATGATGCAAAAGTACCCTTCCGGTCAGATCCAGGGCGTCTTCACTGTGAATGATGAGGTTGCGCTTGGCGCAATGGAAGCTATTCAGGCATCCGGTCGTCAGAATGAGATTGTCGTGGTCGGCATTGATGGCAACGAAGATGCCGCCAAGGCAGTCAAGGCCGGCACCATGCTGGCAACCGCCGCGGATGACCCGTGGATGAAGGGCTACGTGGCCGTTTATAATCTCGTCTATAAGTTGCAGAAAGATGCCAAATTCCAGGAGAAACCTGAGGTGAAGGTGACCTACGTTGACAAATCTAATGTGGATACCTATATGACCAAGTTTGCTGAATATGGCGCGTACTACAAGCCATAAATCAACGCGGTTCCACCTTGGAACTTGGTAAGAAAACGAGAGCGTTAAAACAACATCAAGAACACTGATGCTTTCATCGTGAAAGAAGTGAGATGTCGGGGCGGAACACAACCGGCATCTCACTTCTATGCGATAATTGAGCGGATGGAAACCGAGTTTGGGAAAAGGGAATGAGATGATTATCGATTTTCATGCTCATCCTGCTTTTCGTACACCGAAAGAGATCTATTCTCCAGCAGAATTCGTCGCCGGGTTAGATCAGGGTGGTATTGATAGGGCCTGCTTATTCGGTAACGATCAGGCGGATCCTGGTAGCTGTCCCTCTTGGCGCGACGATCGGTCGATGACTGTTGCGACCAATTTTGGTGACGAAGAACTGGCGGATTTCTGCAATTATGATCCCAAACGGTTGATCGGTTTCACCTCAATTCACCCTGACCGCTATCAACCCGAACGCAAGGTGGAGCGCGCTGTTAAAGAATTGGGGATGAAGGCGGTGAAACTGTACCCCCATTCAGGTTTTTACCCCAACGATCCGCGATTAACCCGGACCTATGAATTATGTTCCAATCTAGGGATTCCGGTTGTCATCCATACAGGCCCGAAGGCTGTGCGCTGGCAATGGATGAAATTCAACCAGCCCATCTTTGTAGATGAAGTGGCGACAAATTTCCCAGATTTACGCATCGTCATGTGCCATGGTGGCTATCCATGGACCGAAGAATTCATCGCAGTAGCCTATACCAATCCAAATATTTGGGTCGATATTACATTCATGGAACGAATTGAAGAAACCTTTATGCTTCCTGGACTGGTGGAGAACACGATGCGCCGGTTAGAGAAGTTGATCGGAGCCAGGCGTCTGCTCTGGGGCTCAGAGGGTCCGTACATGGACCTTCCCTTCTACGGGAACCACGACCCAGGCAATTACAAGGTTTCACAATCGAAACTCGTTAGGCGGTTTGACTTTTTAAGTGATGAAAATAAAGCAGATATTTTAGGCAACAATGCCGCCCGTCTGCTTGGATTATTGGAACAATAGCATCGATTGTTCGATATTTTGCTCCTCTTTGGAATTCGTGCAAATTCCCCCCTGGTAGAAACTTGATGGCAGGAAATGGTGCACATATTCGCACGAGGAGTCTTATTTCAGAGATGGAATGAATGGTGAAAGGAAAAAAGCGATGGTAACGAAATATTTCATCCATGTAAATGATGTGAAACCGGCCGATGTTGGTGATGCGGAAGGTTTTGGAGGGGTTGATTCTCGTTTGGTCATTGCCGATACAACGGTTGGTTCTGAGAAAGCCTGCTTGTTTCGGGTCGTCTTTCCCAAGGGTGCGTACCATGGTCCCCATTACCACACTGAATCGGACGAGCTTTTGTATGCACTACATGGGAAGGCGATCCAATGGGTGGAAGGGGTGGAATATATTATGACCCCCGGCTCGGCCATGATCATTCCCAAGCATGTAGTACACTGGATGCGCAATGATTGGGACGAGCCATTCGAGGTCGTCGGCATTTATCCAGAGGTTCCCAGTTTTTATCTGACAGGGCAGCAAATACCCCAAGATTGGGAACGATACGGTTTTGCTCCACGCCCACAGGAACCCTAGAAAGGATTCGCTATGGCCAAAGAAGAGTATTTTGAGTTATCGATGGAGCCGGAGTGGCGCCAGGATACCCTGCGGGCCTATGAAACCATCGAATCGATGGGTGCGCGCGTGAGGCTTCTCAAAGAGGATGATGTGCTTGAAGTGCTGGACGGCGCTTTCGACATGCATGTCCACGCGTTTCCAGATCCATTAATTGATACCGGTTGGGATCAGGTCCAGGTTACCAAGATGGCTACAGACATTGGTATGGGCGGTTGTAATTTCAAATCTCATACGTTTCCCTCAGCGGTAACAGTACCTTTTGTCAATATGATAGTTGAAGAATATGCAAAGAGCATTGGTAAAAAACCGGCTCGTGCCTATGGTGGTATCGTACTCAACTATTTTTCAGGGGGTCTCAACCCAGATTCAGTCGAGATGGCGGCCAGGTTAGGCGCTAAAACTGTCTGGTTGCCCAGCCATGATTCTGCCCATCACAATCGGGTGATCAACGACCCTGGCACCCATTGGATCGAATTACTGGACGAAAATGACAAACCGGTGCCAGAACTGGTTAAAATATTCGAGATTATCGCAGCCAACGATATGATCTTGGATCCTTGCCACGCCAGCACAAAGCAACGTTTTGTTGTGATTCGGGAAGCGAAAAAAGTGGGTGTCAAACACTTCATGATTACCCATCCTAATTGGAATGTAACCAAGATGACGATGGATCAGATGATAGAGATCAGCCGGATGGGTGCTTATATTGGAATCTTTGCCTACGGCGATATTCCCAACTTCAATAATCCCAAATGCGACCCGAGATACTTTATCGAATGTATCAATCAGATTGGAGCGGATCACATTTTTATCGCCTCTGATCTGGGTACTGTCGTTAATATCCCTCCGGTTGAAGGATTGAAGTTGTTTGTTAGGATTTTATTGGCTACTGGAATGAACAAACGGGAAATCCGCAAAATGGTGGTGGAAAACCCACGTCGCTTGCTTGGCTTGGATCCGATATCATCAACGATTTAGATAGCGTATTTCAAGACGTCAGCGGCCCACCCTGGTACAGTCGAGCCCCAGCCGGGTCCATACCTGCTGCAGCCAAAGAGGGCAGGCCGACAGCCAAGAATACGGAGCAATGCCCGCTGATCCAGCGCCTTGGAACCCCGTCATTCCCTGAGGATAGACGAAGGAGGCGACATTGACAGAAGCGGTCTCGATCGATACTCTTGAAATGTTCACGTAACCGATTCACTAGCCAATGGGCAAGAAGGGATTGAAATGTGGTTACGATCCGAGATGTAGCCAAAAAAGCTGACGTATCCGTAGCCACGGTCTCGCACGTCCTCAATAAAACGCGTTTTGTTAGTGAGGTGTTGAGGAACCGGGTTGAGAAAGTAATGGCCGAGCTGGATTTTCATTCAAACATCGTAGCATCGGGGTTGAGAACAAAGAAGACAGGAAGCATTGGGCTGATCGTCCCGGATAACTCCAATCCACTCTTTGCTGAATTGGCGCATTTGATCGAGGATGTCATGTTCGGTGCTGGCTACAGTGTAGTTTTATGTAATTCCGCAAATGATCTTGCTCGCGAAAAAGCTCATATTCGAACCCTGAGGTCCAAACGAGTAGATGGACTGATCATCATTCCGAGCATCAATGATCCCGAACCAATCAACCGTTTGGTTGGGAACGATCTTCCTGTAGTGATTATGGATCGGGCAATCCCGGGAGTGAATACTGATGTAATCTTGGTTGGTGACTTCATGGGGATGAAGGAAGCAGCTCAGTATCTCCTGCGCCTAGGACATCGACGAATTGGCTATGTGGATCGACCTGTCGATTTGCCTCATAGTCGAGAGCGCTTTCGGGGATTTCAGGACGCCTTGCAAGATGCTAATATTAATCTCCCTCCAGAACTGATTGTCAGGGGCGGGTTTCGCTATGAGGACGGCGCACAAGCGGTGAAGAAACTGTTACGCAATCGACCACAGCCCACCGCAGTGGTTTTCTTCAATGACATATCCGCCATTGGCGCCCTGCGCGCCGCCATTGATCAGAAGATGCGGGTGCCAGAAGATTTATCCCTGATTGGCTTCGATGACATTCCCTACTGTGCTTTTTCCATCCCTCGTTTAACGACGATCCATTTTCCCAAGAGGGAAATGGCCCTGAAGGCCGGAGAACTGTTGCTTAGGCGAATCGAACTCGGCGAGGAACATCAATTTGAAACAGTGACCTTGCCCGCTTACCTGGTAATCAGAGAGTCAACCGCGAAACCGAAAGGATAAGGGGACCCGGATTGAAGCTGGAGATTGGCTGTAAATCTAGAATGCTATCCGCCCTGTCGCCCGCGGATCCCAGGGATATTGTCAATGTTGTGGATCGTCCCATCTCAGGCGGCAACCCCCGCCATCGCAACTCCCTGCTCTTCGAGGGTCACCCCCTAACTCACCCCAACGAATCGCAAGAACGGCGATTCACCGGGGACCCAGCCGAACCAGGGGGTGATGAAGAGACCGCGGTTGTCTTACCAGCTTCCGGGGTCTCTTGCACTTGCTTCCCTTCCTAGAACCTGATCCCTGCCCGGAGCAGAGGGAGGAGATGGGGAGTGGTGATCTTGCACCCCAGCTATCTTGCGCCACCATCGCTTGTAGGCCATAGCCAGTCCGGCTTTCCTGGAGCTGGCCCCTTTGGTCCTGGCGATATCACTCCGGAAGCGACCACCGACACCATGGATCGGCGGGCCAGCGGAATCGCTGAAAACCTCCGGTCCCAAGGGATGATGCAGATTCCCACGGCGTGTCTTTCTCGCGGGTCAGCCGGCTTGCGCGGGAAGACCCTCGTGATCAACCTGCCAGGCAGCCTGCGGGGGCCGTGCGCAAGGGGGTGAAATTCCTTCTGCCGATCCTTCCTCACTTTCTGGAAATGATCCGCGGCGGAGGCCATTGATACTGAACCCAAAGCAATCCATCGCGGGGTTTTTGCAGAACGCAGACGCAACATGAACAACCGCGCTATTGGGAGCCGGGATGATCTGTATGAATAGATCGAGCACCCTCCATGTCCCGTTCCATGGCATCAAGTTGTTCGGTAAAAATGGTTGCACATTGCTTGGGAAAAAATGGGAAACGTAACCTAAACCTGCTTGCATGGTCCTACTTGTACCGGATTAAACTAGACCGCGTTTTTCACTTCATGCTATAGAGTATGGGTATGCTTGAACCAATCGATCCCTAGAATCGATTCACAATTGAGTCTCCGAACCTGGAGCGCTACGGCTCAAGCCATGCTTTCCAGGCCGATAGGTGATCCCTGGAAACGGAGTTGCCTCCCGTGTTTGGAAAGGAGAAAAGCAATGGATAGCGCCTCGTATCGAGTCCCCCAACCGCTCAACGAACCAGCCAAGGGCTATGGACCCGGCTCGCCCGAACGGGCCGAACTGAAAAAACAAATCGCAGCTCTTCGTGGACAAACGATGGAGATCCCGTTGATCATCGGCGGGAAAGAAGTGCGTACCGGCAACCTGGGCGAGTGTCGCATCCCTCATGAGCATGGTCATCTCCTGGCCCGATACCACAAGGCGGGGCAGAAGGAGATTCTTCAAGCCATTGAGGTCGCGCGCGAAGCCAGAATAACCTGGTCTCGCTATTCCTGGCAGGAGCGCGTGGCTATTTCCCTGAAAGCCGCCGAATTGATCTCCAAAGAGCGTCGTTCCCTGCTGAACGCCGCCACCATGCTTGGGCAAAGCAAAACCGCCCACCAAGCAGAGATCGATGCCGCCTGCGAGTTGATCGATTTCCTACGTTTCAATCCCTATTTCATGCAGGGTATTTATCAAACCCAGCCGGAAAACTTGGAGGGCACTTGGAATCGCATGGAATACCGACCGCTGGAAGGTTTCATCCTCGCCATCACCCCTTTCAACTTCACCGCCATCGGCGGCAACCTCCCGACAACGCCCGCCCTGATGGGCAACGTGGTCTTGTGGAAACCGGCCACCACGGCGATCTACTCCAATTATCAGGTCATGCGCGCCTTAATGGAAGCTGGTTTGCCGGACGGGGTCATCAATTTCCTCCCTGGTGATTCAGGTGAGATCGGCGACTTCACCCTTTCCCACCGTGAGCTGGCCGGCGTGCACTTCACCGGGTCTAATCATACTTTCAACCGGATATGGGAGGTCGTTGCCAGGAATCTTTCCAGCTACTGGGTTTACCCCCGCATCGTCGGCGAAACGGGGGGAAAGAATTTCCTTGTCGCCCACCAGTCTGCGGATGTTAAGGGCCTGGCGGCTAACCTGATCCGTGGTGCTTTCGAATATCAGGGACAGAAGTGCTCCGCTACTTCCCGTGCCTACATTCCGAAAACGATCTGGCCTAGCTTGCGCGATGAAGTCTTTGACCAGTTAGCCCGTGTCAAGGTGGGCCCAGTGGAGGATTTCTCCAACTTCATGGGAGCTGTTATCGACCGCGCCGCTTTCCAGTCGATCCGCGAGTATATCCACTATGCGGAATCCAGCGAAGAAGCCGAGGTGATTTACGGAGGTGGCTGTGACGACAGCGTTGGTTACTTCATACAACCCACCCTTGTTCTGACCCGTAACCCCCACTTCAAGCTGATGGAGGAGGAAATCTTCGGGCCGGTGCTGACGATCTACCTCTACGAAGACGACGCCTACGAGGAGATGCTCGAGCTTTGCAACCGGACTTCACCGTACGGCTTGACCGGAGCGGTTTTCGCCAATGATCGTCATGCCATCCATCTGGCCGAGGATATCCTACGGGATGCAGCCGGTAACTTCTACATCAATGACAAAACGACCGGAGCCGTGGTAGGACACCAGCCCTTCGGCGGCGCACGCGCCTCCGGTACTAACGACAAGGCGGGTTCAATCTACAACCTCTTCCGATGGATCTCGGTACGGACGATCAAGGAGACCTTCTGCCCGTCCGAAGATTTCTCCTACCCTTTCCTCGCAGAATAACCGCCGGGGAAAACGCTTGGCCCTCTATTCACAAAAGCAAATTGCCTGTGTTCGCTCACCTGAAAGCACGGCGTTATAACGCTTGAGAAAAAGATGACTCCGCTTTACGATTTTCGATTTCGTTTCAATAGATCCCCTCGGGATACTCTGGATGTGGATGAGCATGAGATAACTCTCCCGACGGTGGAAACATCGCACGAAGTCGTTTTAAAAGCGAGAGAAACTGACCAATCGATAAAAGGCGCCACATCAATTGTGCTACGAGGTACTGGATGGGAACACCCTGAAAAGGCCAAGGAAATAGGTGCGTTCTATGCCAATGTTCTATCCAGAACATACGCCAGGCTGAGACTAGGTGCCGATTTCGGGTCGAGAGCAGAGAAATCCTGGGTTACGGAAGCTGGCTTAGCGCTCATTTCCAAGAATACATTTCGCCCCGCATTGAATGACGTTCATGGAATGATGGTTTACGACAGGACAGCAATGCCTCAAGTGGTATTCATATCAGCGCAGTGTAACATGATTAGAGGCGTCGCGATTGCGCAGTTTTTATCTGTTTTCGAAACTGCACTATCTCGACCGCGCGAGATAGACGACAGAGAACGTGTGGCCCTTGAACTATTTAATGCTTCATTCTTTCAAACGACAGCGGATAGCCGATTCCTGCTTCTGATGAGCGGCCTAGAGGCACTGATTATTCAACGGCCTCGCTCCGATGCAGTCTGCACCTTTGTGCGCTCACTTATTGCGATGATTGAGGCCGCACACGGAATCGACGCAGAGCGAGACGCTTTAAAACAAGGTGTTGGACAATTTCAACGAGAATCGATCGGGCAAGCTGGACGGCGACTCGTCAGCGGATCGCTTGATGGAAGAACCTACAGAGGAATGACGCCAAGCGACTTCTTTGGTTGCTGTTATCGGCTCAGAAGTCGGCTCGTTCATGGTGACCTACCATTTCCGACCCGCAACGAGTTGAGTGGCGTAGTTGCACAGCTTGAGGTGATGTTGTCAGACCTCCTGTCAACAGATCTTCTGGATGTAGGGCCGCGTCAATGAAGGCGCGTTATAACCGAGCTAATTCAGCTGACGCAACAAGCTGCGCGGCTGATTAGCAATGTTAGGCCACTGGGCGGAGCCAGCTGCGTCAAAGTGAGGCGTTTGCAACCAAAAGTAGTCGTGCGTGTCATAGAATAATGTTGGACTGAACCCCTAGGACTGGACACTTTGGGTTAGGAGAGTGCACCCCTCCCGACAAGCATTGCGTTCCAGGTTCCAGATGGTTTCGTACTCACTCGGTGAGTGGTATCCCAGCAAAGAGTGGAGCCGTTTCCGATTGTAGACGTCCTCGATAAAACGGGGAAGCCGGTCTCGCACATTGTGAATCGTTTGGTATTCAGTCAGGTAGACCTCTTCCTGCTTGAGGTTCTTGAAGAAACTCTCCACCAAGGCGTTGTCGTAGGGATTGCCCTTGCGGGACATGCTGATCCGGAAGCCATGATCCTTCAGGACCTTGACGTACTCGGCGCTGGCGTATTGCACCCCCCGAGCAGAGTGGTGAAGGCAGCCAGGTTGTGGCGTCCGTTCCCCCAGGGCCATCTCCAGCGCTGCCATGGCCAGACTGGTGTCTAGGCGGTGTGAGAGGGCATAGCCGGTCACCGCTCGGGAGAAAGCATCGAGGATCACTGCCAGGTAGACGAAACCAGTCCCAATACGGATGGTGGTCAGGTCAGCAACCCAGGCCTGGTCGGGAGAAGTGACGGAGCAGGTTGGCGTAGATAGGAAAGCTGTGGTCGCTGTCGGTGGTCTTCCGCCAACACCGCGGCGTTCGACAGAGCAGGTCGCTGGTTTTCCTGACCCGCAGGATGCGTTTATGGTTGAAAGGATAACCTTCTCTTCGCAGCTGGTGTGTCACCCGGCGATAGCCATAGCCAGGATAGGCCAGGACGATCCGCTTGATCGAGTCCTGTAGATCAGCGTCCTTCTTGAGTCGTGGGAGATTCACTTTGCTCTTGGCGTAGAGGGTGCTGCGAGCCAGGCTCATTAGTCGGCGCTCCTGCTTTGATTTGCTGGGGAGTTGTTGGTGGGAAGAAGCGATGAGCTGCTGTTTCTCTTCGATGGGGAGAGGGCTCTGGAGAGCTCCTTTTTTAGGAACTCATTCTCCAGGGTCAGTCTGCCGACCATCTTCTCCAACTCCTCGAGGCGGGCTTGGAGAGCTCCTGACTCGGTAGGCTCATGGGAGAGCTTCCCTCGAATGTATCGCTCCTTCCAGTGATAGAGAAGGCTGGGGGCGATGGCATGGCGGCGGGAGAGTTGGGCTAGGCTGCTGGTTCCGCTGAGCCATTCCTCGATCACTTGGCGCTCGAACTCGATACTGAAGGTTCGTTGGTTTCTCATCGTTGCCTCTATTCTAAGCGTCTGTCCGGTGGATGGTTCTCCTAACCTGGAGTGTCCAATGGGAGAGGTTCAGTCCAGGGGTTCATAGGAGCGAATGTGGCAGGATTGGTATACTTTTCTTTGTCTTGAGCGTTTACGGTTTATCCCATTGACATATCTCTTCTAATTAATGAAAATATATTATAAAGCAAGGAGAGAAGGTGTTCAAGATAAAAGAAGCTTGCTCTTGCTCCTGGTGATACTTGCTGGATTAGGATATTTAACCCCCGTAAACTACCTGGAGAAAGTAGAGAGCCAATGTGTATCAAACGTAGTGTACTAGTACAAAAGCCCGAAAGCAGAGTTTTTTTGCTAAAGGGTAATCGGAGGTGATATGATGGAGAGAACAAGAATCAAGATGGTTTTAATGATTTTGTTTTTCGTTCCACTTATTTCACTAATTCTTCCTAGTGCCATTTATGCCAACTACTATGGAGAAGGTTACATTTATTGGAACTCAACCAAGCACTGGATAGGCGGTGCCGCTATTTTTGCTAACCCGAACCCGGACTACGTTGTGCAGCCAGGCCTTGGTTATGCAGCAAACCATACCCTCTGGGTTTTTACTAATAATTCCAATCAGAGTTGGAACGAAGTCGGTTACTCGAAAGGATGGTACTTAAACGGTCGTTGGGATACCACTTTGAGAACCCTATATTATGCTTGGTGTTACCCGAATGGGACATATTATGAATATCGGAGTTCCTATCCAGTAGGGAGCCCTGGGACTACTCATTCCTATAAAATCGTATACGAGTACGGAGCTTGGCGGATCTACACCGATAACACTTATCAAAGCGGTTCCACCCAGCCCCTGTACGCCAAATACATTTAGGTAGGATTAGAAAGCCTTTATTGGGGAAATTCCTGTCACGTTGTGTATTCCAGTGGTCTGCAGGTAAATGAAGACGGTGTTTGGAAGAGTTGGAGTGGAAATCTCTCCTCTATCTTCCAGAGTGCGGGCTATCATTTCTCCTGGGTCACTCCCCTTTATAGTTCAAATGATTGGAATGACTATTAAGGAGGTGAGGAAATGAGGGCTAAATGGCGCATAGTTTTAATTTCAATAACTTTAGTTTCGCTAATCCTCTTGGGCTTCTTGTCCGTTTTATGCTCTGGAACAAGCACCCCCGCCCAGGCTTACGAGATCAAGGATCTGAGCGGGATTCAAATTCCCGACTATGCCTCCCCCGGTCTTTTCCCGATCGAGGAGACGATCCAGGAGATCCTGGTCCGCACGCAAGCTGAAGTGGCCGATACCCCCAGAAATCCTCAGAGCCTTCTTCTGAAGTGGTCGGATTACATCCGCTACATCGATACCGGCATGTCCTTGTCCGACCAGCAACTGGATGACCTGGTTTATCTGGTGACCGTAGATGTCACCCGGAGGCCAAGGGAGACCACCCGTCAGGACATCTACATCTTCGACGCCCGAACAGGCGAGACCTTGGGAGTCGGGTACACTCCTTTTGCGATGATTCTCCCCAAAAGGTAAAACCCGTTCTCAACGTGTAAGTGAAATGCTTCTCGCCGCGAGTTAGGCACCGCTCATTCAGCCGCTGTGTGCTTGACGATGTTCTGGTGGTACTCCAGCAGCAGATCGGGGGCAGCTGCGGCAGGTTGAAGAACTGCGCCGTGAGCGCGTGAGGAAAGCGGTGGATGTTGTTCTCGCCCAGCCCTTCCAGCGCTTCGCTCCGCAGGTACTCGGCCAGCTCCTCGAAGTGCGTGACGTTGAACAGGGACAGCACTGCGCGGAATTCTCAAACATCGCTGGATTGCGCCAGCTCCATTTTCCAAAGGGAAACATCTCGGCGTTGTTTGAGGACGTACGGCGCGTGCTGGAACGAGAAGGACTCATCTAAGAGGGCTAATAAGCGCCAGCAGTACTACGGCGCGAAGACGTGGCGAGATTGAAGAGCGACGCTGACCAGTTGCAACAAAGCTGGGAATCTAATACACCATGCCCACGAAACTAGACGACACACTGGACGAGAACTGCTGCGAGGCGACTGCCGTCACATACGTATGGCCCATAAAATAGGATTAACGACAAAGAGAACGAGATCGGAAGGCGAACAATCATGTCGAGCACTACTCCTGTTCTGCTGCGCTCCACCGGTTAGCTTCACTCAGAATGTTGAATTGCAATAGAAGGATTCAGTAATGCGACTGGTTGAAAGAATCCCAGCTCTGATTAGGGAGCTCTACGCGACGATTAGCCAGCTCGCAGCTCTTTTTCCAGGGCGTCGGTTCACGCTAGACGGGCATCTTGTTGGTAGCCTTGGCGAGGTAGTTGCTGCCTATCGTTATAACTTGGTTCTTTTTGCGGCGTCCACTCGGACCCACGACGCCCAAGCACCGGACGGCAGAGGCGTTCAAATCAAGGTAACGCAAGGTAAGTACGCTGGCCTTCGCGCCAAGCCAGAGCATTTGCTCGTCTTGCATATCTCCGAACAGGGCGAATTCTTTGAAGTATTCAACGGCCCTGGCTCCTTGGCTTGGGCGGCTGCTGGGAAGATGCAAAAGAACGGCCAGAGGCAAATCTCCTTGGCTCGCCTACGCGACCTCATGCGTGATGTCTTACCTGAACAAACCATCAAGACCGTCGGACCCTGACACCGTTAGTAAAGATGGTGCTATGGGCTTTTCTGTGGGTAGAGCTCCAGATGCCCGAGAAAGAAGAGGATGGCAATGCGCAGGTTCTCGAAACGGCGGAAGCCTCGAGCACAAGAGATGAGATGCTGGATGCGGCTGTTCAATCCTTCGGCGCCGGCATTGGTGACACGATGCTTGAGGTAAGCCAGGATCCCCGGCAGGTGGTCGCGAAATCTATTCGCCACTTTGACCAGGAAGCGGTTCCCGGTCTGGATCGCAGCCTCGAACCAGGAGATGAAGAAAGCCTCTCCCTCCTCCACAGGACACCCTGCCGGG
>JAPLHW010000149.1 GCA_026389425.1 Coprothermobacterota bacterium | reverse complement strand
ATGATCCTGCTCTTCACTTTCATGCGCTGGACCCCCCTCTCTCTCCTCGCCCTGCTCTTGGTGGGGTTAGCCCAAATCCTGGTGATGAACCTAGCCAACGCCCTGGTGCAAACCCTGGCTGCTGACCAGATGAGAGGCCGGGTGATGGGCATCTATAGCTTCCTCTTCTTTGGCATGGGACCCATCGGCAGTCTTTTGGCGGGGACAGCAGCCGATCGTATCGGCGAACC
The DNA here is from genome assembly GCA_026389425.1 of Coprothermobacterota bacterium. Lineage (GTDB taxonomy): Bacteria > Caldisericota > JANLFM01 > JANLFM01 > JANLFM01 > JAPLHV01. The sequence goes on along the minus strand of JAPLHW010000149.1, from coordinate 34,499 downwards.
GTTGACGGTGGCCATTGGAGCCGGCATGGCATTGCTGGTAGCGCTGGCCATTGTGCTGGGTGTTCCCCAGTTGCGCCGGCTTCCCTGATCCACCCAGGACCCTTGACGGATTCAATTAACTATGATTAACATCTCGCCTATGTTAATGGCCAGCCTCTCCCTCCAGGAACTGGCCGAAAGTGCCTCTGCTCTTCGCAACCTGGTGCGACAAACCCAATCTCTACCCAGGCAAGATTTTGATTCGTATCAGAAAACTGATGGAAGGGATCTATCATGACCAGCAAATCACCCTCCGTCGCCATCTCCATCCTGCTCTTCGTGTTGGTCATCGTCATGCTGGGCTTCGGCATCGTGATGCCGCTGATGCCCTCTTTCATCACCCATTTCGGGGCCAGCGGCAGCCAATTGGGGCTGATGATGGCTGTCTACTCCCTCATGCAATTCCTCTTTGCTCCTTTCTGGGGGCGCCTCTCGGATCGTATCGGGCGTAAGCCGGTCTTGCTGATCGGCATTGCCGGGTATTCCATCGCCTTCATCATGCAGGCTATCTCCCCGAATATCTGGGTCTTCATAGCTGCCCGTACCGTCGCCGGGATCCTATCCTCGGCCACATTGCCCACCGCCACCGCTTATGTAGCCGACACCACCAGCCTAGAGAGACGCTCCGGGGGGATGGGCTTGATGGGTGCTGCCATGGGGGTGGGAATGATCTTCGGCCCCTTTCTGGGAGGAGTCTTGACCAAATGGAACCCAATCCTACCAGCCTGGTTGGCTGGCTTGATGCAAGTGACGACGGACGCTTCCAGCGGAGCTGCCATCAATCTTTCCATCCCCTTCTTCTTCAGCGCCTTCTTAGCTCTGTTACTGATCCCCTTCATCATCTTCGTGCTTCCCGAGTCATTGGCGACGAGTGCCAGAGAGAAGGTCAGAGGGCGCCAGGCCAGCCAGTTCAGCCAACTGTGGCAAGCTGTGCGCAGGGGTCCCACCGCATTCCTTTTCGTCATGGCATTCCTGGTGGCTTTCGCCATGTCTAACATGGAGAGCGTGCTGGGGTTGTACGCTCAGGACCGATACGCCATCGGGCCCTCTCAGTTGGGAATCTGGATGGGAGTGATCGGCATCCTCTCGGTGATCCAGCAAGGGATCCTTTTTGCTCCCCTGGTCCGGCGATTCGGGGAGGAGCGACTGATGCAGACCGGTCTGGCCATCAGTGTCGTAGGCTTCATTGGCATGGCTGTGATGCCCAGCCTGTGGGGGCTCTTCGCCTCCACCGGCATCTACATCATCGGCAGCACCTTGCTGGGTCCCACCGTCAACACCCTCATCTCCAAGCGTGCTACCACCGGGCAGGGAACCGCTCTTGGGTTGGGCAACTCCTTTCAATCCCTGGGGCGCACGGTCGGTCCGCTCTGGGCGGGATTCTCCTACGACATCTATCCCACCCTCTCCTTCTGGACGGGCGCGGCCATTCAAGCGATTGCCTTGGTCGCCTCGCTGCTGGTTCTTCGCCCCTTCACCCTGACCGTGCCACCTCCACTGGGCCGGAAGGCGCACTGTTCGCTGCCGTTGGCCGCCTCCACTATCGCCCCCGCTTCCTCACCTCCTGAAAAGTCACATGAACGGCGCTAACCAAGTTGGGATTCATCCTTGGCAGTTATCGCGTAGTGTCGTGCCAATATCGAAGACAGAGGAGGGCGCCTTGACCAAAGCGGATTTTCTGGATCTGGTAAGAGAAGAGCACCAACGATGGGAGTCGGCGTTGGCCGAAATCCCGCTTGAAGAGATGGAGGTGGCGGGAGTGGCCAGCGGGGGAAACTGGATGGTGAAGGATCTCATCGCCCACCTTAGCTGGTACCAGCGGGAGATGGTCGGCGTCCTCCAGACGCCAAACATACCTGGGCCAAATCGTCGGGTGTGAATCGAGAAAGTGTGCCTGTCCTCCGATGCCGCACTGGGGTGCGGCGGTCCCAGGCTGGAGAACCGGGAGCGTTCATTAGAAAAGACCCGCGAAGAGGCGAGAGGAACCTTCAATCAACTCCTGGGCTTCTTGGAATCCCTACCGGAGGAAGACCTCTTCGACCCTAGCCGTTTCCAGGGGATGCCCCCCGATTGGCAACCGTGGGCGGTCATCGCCAGCAATGCTTACGAGCACAACCAGGCTCATTTGCGCCAATTACAAGCCTGGCTAGAAAGGAGAAAGCCGCTTCCGGAGTAGACGGCGGGAAGGAAACGAGGAAACCGTCGAGGTAGAGCGCCAACCTGATCTCTCCTCTGTGATTAGCAGGAATGAAGCGAGCACCCTAAATCGTTCGACTGGCGGAGAGGGCGGGATTCGAACCCGCGAGGCGCGGTAAACGCCTACCCGCTTTCCAGGCGGGTGCCTTCAGCCGACTCAGCCACCTCTCCGCTGGAAAGCGCGCTCATTATAAACGACAGCCCCCTTCCCTTCAAGAAAGCAGGGCTGTGCTCTTTGTCGGCGAACCTCAACCGGCTCCTTCATTCATGCTACACTTTGGCTCGGAGTATCAACGTATGGGAACCCGATTCGCCTGCGATTTTCACGTCCATTCCCGCTACACGCGCGGCGCCAGCGCGGAGATGACCCTGGACCAGATGGCCCACTTCGCCAAGCTGAAAGGGCTATCTCTCCTTGGTACCGGCGATTTCACCCATCCCGCCTGGTTCCTCGAGCTGAAGGAGATGCTGCGACCAGCGGCATTAGAGGGGCTCTACGAGTATAAGGGAACCCTCTTCGTGCTCACTGCGGAAGTCTCTAGCTTCTTCAGCCAAAAGGGGCGGGGACGGAAGATGCACAACCTGATTTTCGCACCCAGCCTGGAAGTAGCGCTGCGTATACGCCAGCGTTTACGCCGTTACGGCTCGCTCTCCCTGGACGGGGTGCCGATCCTCTCCATTGCCGCGCGTGACCTGCTGAAGCTGCTAAAGGATCTCTCTCCGGAAACCTTCTTGGTTCCTGCCCACATCTGGAACCCGCTCAATTCGCTGCTTAGCGCGCAGGCCGGTTTCAACTCGCTGGAGGAATGTTTCGGTGAAGACGCAGTCGAGGTTCCCATCCTGGAGACTGGATTGGCTTCCGACCCTCCGATGGCTTGGCGCCTGAGTAATTTGCAGGGGAAGACCCTCCTCTCCAGCTCGGATGCCCGCGACCCCCGTTCTTTGGGGCGTGAGGCAACGATCTTCAATGCCCCCCTCTCCTTCGGTGAACTCCGCGACACCCTCTACAGCCGAGACCCGCAGAGGTTGCTGTACACACTGGAGTACTATCCCCAAGTAAGCAAATACCATTACAATGGCCACCGCGGTTGCCGCGTCTCTCTTCCCCCGCAACGAAGCCAGTCCAGCTTGGGAGCTGAACAACCGCCTGCGGTCAGCCGTGAAGGTACTGCCCCTACTGATGTTTGTCCGGTCTGTGAGCGCCCCCTCTCGGTGGGTGTGCTGCAACGGGTGGAAGAGCTGGCCGACCGTCCTGCGCAGGAGACCCCACCGGGTGCCATCCCCTTCACCCATCTGATGCCGTTGCGGGAGATCCTCTCCCAAGCCCTGCACTTACAGTCCGTGGCCTCCCTGGTGGAAAACGAGGTGTTACGGCTTGTGCAGGCTTTCGGCAATGAACTGAACGTACTCTTGGACATCCCCCTCTCCTACCTGGAGAAAGTCACCAGCCCGGCTGTGGTGCAGGCTATCGCCAAAGTACGCAGCGGCGGAATTCAACTGGTGCCGGGTTATGACGGACGCTCCGGACAGATCCTCATCCCGCGCGAACGACACGAGGAGAGGCTTCGGGTGTCTGCTCAAATCAGCCTCTTCTAAGGAACGCGGGAGATGCCCGAACTTCCAGATTTGGAGGCGATCCTCCACAACTTGATCCCGAAAGTTAAGGGGAACTGCATCGAAGCAGTTCAGGTGTTCCGCCCCAAACGGGTCTTTCCGACCAGTGAGGAATTCGTTGCCGGCCTGGTGGGGGAGGTGGTAGGCGAAGTACAACGTCAAGGTAAGTTCACTCTTTTCCTGTTGGCAGGTGGTGCAACTTTGTCGATTCACCTGATGCTGCACGGGGAGATGGACTGGGTTTCCTCCTCACAAGCCCCGGAGAAATCCACCGTGGCAGCCCTTCGTTTCAAAGGGGATCAAGAGCTGCGTTTCCTTGACCGTGCTGGCTGGATGCGCTTAACCTACCTCCCCCCGGGAGGTCTCCAGAACTACGCCGAACTGCGCTCACTGGGACCGGATCCGCTGGAAGCGGCTTTTACTTCATCGTATCTGCAGAAAATGCTGCAGTCCTACCCCGGCACGGTGAAATTCGTGCTGATGGAACAGCGACTGGTCAACGGGATTGGAAATGCGTTTTCTGACGAGATCCTTTTTTGTGCTCGCCTCCTCCCCACCCGCAAGAGTCGCGACCTTAACGCCCAGGAGCGGGACCTCTTGGCCAAGTGCATTCCCGATACCCTGCGCTGGGCAACAGCTCAATCGATCCAGGGAATGAGTGCGGGAATCCGCGGAGAGGTTCGCTCTTACCTCCGCGTACACGGCAAAGGTGGACAGCCCTGTCCGCGCTGTCCTGGAAAAATCATCCGCTTCGAGCTGGAGGGGCGAGGAGCTTACTTCTGCCCTCGCTGCCAGCATTAGCCTGGAGGTGTCGCCCATGACCTCCCCGCTGCCGGCGCTCCTCCTCGAGGGTGCTGCAAAGAAAGGGTTGGCTGTCGCCTGGGTCCCGATTCGAGCAGTGATGGAGGAAGAAGACGAACCAGGGGATTGGATCGACCCCCGACAACGGTTTCCTTGGGCTCGTACTGTAGTTTCTTTCGCCCTCCCTTACCCGGCTCCCGCGGCACCACCTGGCTTGCTGGAAGGAAGGATCGCTGCCTTCGCCGCTTATGATTGGTATGGGACATTGAAGGAAAGGTTACATTGCATTGCCAAGGCTTTGCGCGAACAACTCCCCGGCCTGCGGGTAAAGATCCTGGTGGAGGGACCCCTGCAGGAGAAAGCCTGGGCATGGCGAAGCGGGTTGGGATGGCGCGGGAGGAACACATTGCTCTTTCACCCGACCTGGGGATCGCGTCTACTCCTCGGTGAGCTGCTCTTGGGGGAAGAGCTGGAGGCTGATGAAACCTCTGGGTCAGGCCCTTCACTTCGCTCGAGGGGGTGCTCGCAGGGGCAGCTCGAGTGTGCCCCAGCCCGCCGTTGCGGTGATTGCAGGCTCTGCTTGGAAGCTTGTCCCACTGGAGCCCTGGAGGAAAACGAGAGCGGTACGATCCACCCCGTCGCCCCCTTCTTCCGTCTTCGCGCCGAGCGCTGCCTGGACACCCTCACCTTGCACCAGCCAGGCCCTTTCTCCGATTGGGCGCAGCCGGCGTTGGGACACAGACTGGTCGGCTGCGACGTCTGCCAGGAAGTCTGCCCTTTCAACCAGGAAGCTCCACCTATGCCCTTTCACAGTGGCGACATGCCGCCCGGACCCGGTTGGAAGCTCTCCATCCCCTCCTCTTTGGCTATGGATGAGTCCCATTTCCAAGCCGCTTTCACTGGTCACACCCTCGGACGTCTCCCTTTCCCGCGCTTTTTGCGCAATTGCCTGGTGGCGGCTGGAAATAGCGCCGAATCGGCCATTGAGGAGAGCATCCGCCCCTTCCTGGGCCACCCCGATCCGGTCCTCTCTGAACAGGCCGCCTGGTCACTGGCGCAATTGGCAAGCGACTGGAAAGACAAGAATGGCCAAGCGGATTGAAATAAGCCGTTGAATTAATCGATCAAGACAAGGCCGTAGCTGTTCTCGCCGCAGGAGCGATCCACGAGAACATCGATCGGGTACCCGTTGGCACGAACCGTCGCAAAGACATCAATGCCGCAAGACTCCATGGAAGGACGAGTCTCCTTCGGGTGCAGGCATCTTGTGGGATTGCATTTCTCGCAAAGATTACAAGGTCCAGCTCCAAGCCCGAGCGCCTTATAATAGCCGGCCAAGAAGATCTCCCGTTCCAACCTGGTAACGATCATGGTGGGAATCTCGTCATTTGCACATCGGATGAGCAGGGCGCGGTGGTAGCAATTGAGAATCTCCTGCGTCTCCCGATGAGTAGGTGTATTGGGAGGACAGCAATGGCTTGTGTTATAGCTTCCACATCCAAACCGGCACTTCATCCTCACCCAGGACGCTGTGACCACGCTTGTGGCCAGGATCAACTTCGCTTCCACGGCCCCGAGTTCACAAGCTCTAGCAATAAATACTTCCAGATCCGTCTCCAACACGCTACTTCCTCCTTATGAACGGGTCACATCCGGCGAACTCTCCCCGGGTCGACCGGAGGTCTATAACGATCGCATTGACGCAGATCATAGTCCGGAAGCGCCTGAGGTTCAACTCGGATGGCACGATTCCGCCGATCCAGACAACAATTGACAACCGCTCGATCAGGCCTTGCAAGCTTCCAGGTGAAAGGGAGCGGATCCAGGGAAAGGTTTGCTCGGCAACCTGCCCACCGGTAAGCCCTGTCTGTGAATCGTGTCTCGCATGATGCGCTGAGCCTGAGATGCGTGTCCGACTTCGACGAATCCAACACACTGAATAGGCGCCTTGCTACCCAAACAAGCCCTCCAGATCACCCCAGCGTTCGGCGAATACACCTCAATGAATCGCAAGAACGGCGATTCACCGGGAACTCCACGTTGCTGGAAGCACCTCGATTTCAGGGGGCTTCACTGCGCAACTCCTGCTCAATTCGCTGGGCGTTTTCACGGTGGGCTGTCTCGAAGTCCGAACCGAAGCCCGTCTCGGACAGGACGCGCTCAATTGCCTCCTCATCCGCCCGCCGCACCCCTTCTCGCAGTGAACGCAGATAGCGAAGCGAGCTTTCCACCCTTCTCTTCATCTCGCCGACGTCGGTGGTGGGATGACCATGTCCCGGCACCAGCAGGCGGACGGGGAATTCCTCGAGAATGGCTGACGCCAAGAGCATGGTCCGTTCGTAAGCTGCGCTGGAATGGAAGACATAGGGAATCTCGATATCCGAGAGGTAATCGCCGGCCAGAAAAAGGCCGGGCGGGTCGAGCAGGGCAAAGAGGCCATCCTCCGTATGTCCCTTGGCTTGAAAGAGGATTAGCCGATTGCCCCCCAGGGAAAGCTCCTCCCGTTCCTCTCGAATGGCCATCCCAACCGACGGATAGGCGAGAGGATAGGGGCGCAGAATCTGATTGTGGGCATCGAAGTCGCGCAGCAGATCAATCTGTTGTGTCCGGTCGGGGTTGTCGAGGAAAGCCTGGGATGCCACTATGACCGCCTCCGGGAAAAGCGGGAATCCAGCAATGTGATCCCAATCGGAGTGGGTGAAAAGGAGGTAAAGCTGGTGCTCCTCCAGATGTGATTCGACGAATTGGCGGATCTCGGCGATCTCGTCCGGAAAGTAGGCAGGGTCTACCACCAGGACCAGGTTTAGAGTGATCACTACCGTTGAAGTAGTCATGAAGGCCCGGCTGGTGAAGACGCTCATTCTCTCTTGTTGTTCAGGCCGCAGGCTATATAGGATCATCATGTTTTATCATACGTGCTCAACCCAGATTTGACATCTCTCCGGGGGTCTTGCCGAGTGGTTTCCCCAATTACTACAGGAGAGCGGCAAGAGCACGAGGCAGTGAAGTGAACGGGTTGACGACAGCGTAACCTCGTAGGTTGGGCTCATTGGCTTTCGATAGCGTGTTATCATGATTTATCGACAATCTGAAAAAGTAGAGAAAGGTTGGTGAGATGATGGCTCGTTCTGTAATTCAATCCAGCAGTTCGCTCTTTCTGGTGCTCTGTCTGCTGTTAGCCTCCCCCCTCTCGACTCTTGCGGTGTCGACTTCCTCCCCTGAAGTGGTGCGGGCGAGCGGTATCGTGCCTTCCTGGAGCCTGCGCAGCGGATCGCTGATGGACCCGCGGAGCAATTTCGGGATGGACACCGATCCGGTATCCGGGCGAATAGTGGTGTTCGGCGGGAGTAGCATGAAACCTTATGACCTCAATGACCTTTGGACCTTGGCTCCCGGGGTATCCGCGTGGGAACCGCTGACGGCGGACAATCCGCCCTCCCCGCGCTTGGAGTGCCCGCTGGTCTTCCTGGGCGACAGCCAAACGGCGCTCATCTTCGGAGGGGTTTCCTCAGCGGGGGCGGTCCTCGATGACACCTGTCTGTTGGACCTCCCCGGGAAAAGCTGGCGCGCCTTGTCTCCCCAGGCGTGGCCTGCGGCGAGGGGCGGGCACTCGATGGTTTGGGCGGGGGATCGGGTGATCCTCTTCGGGGGCCGTGATTCAGCGGAGCACTGGGACTATCAAACGCTGAACGACACCTGGTCCTTTAATCCCACCATCGGTGAATGGACCCAGTTGGATCCCATCAATCCCCCTCCAGCCAGAGTCTATTCCGCCATGAGCTTCGATCCGCAGAGCGGCAAGGTCCTCCTCTTCGGCGGATTCACGGGACAGGTTTCCTTGGGCGATACTTGGATCTACGATCCCTCCACCAATGTCTGGGCAGAGGTCTCACCCTTCCAGGCGCCTGCGCCCCGTGCCGGTCATGTCATGTCTACCTTACCGGCAGCGGGGAAGGTCGTCCTCTATGGCGGTCGAGACTTGGCCACTACCGATGTCTTCCACCAGACGTACCTCTTCGATTTCACCGGCTGCCAGTGGACCCTCCTTCCCACCGAAGGGTCGCCCAGCGTTTCCTTTTTTGCCGGATTGGCCTGCGACCGACGGGGGGGGCGGTTCGTGCTCTTTGGCGGCGTCCTCGATGAGGCCAAAGGGTGGGGAAACTCCAATGAGACATGGGCCTGCGACGAGTCCCTCCTCGTTTGGCGCCGCCTTGACGAAGGCGATCCACCCAGCGCCCGCTCTTGGATCGATGGCGCCTACGATGTCCAGCGCGGCCGCTTCTTGGTCTTCGGAGGCGGGTTTCCCACCTACGACGGCCTCTTGGAACAGAACAGCGGGGAAACCTGTATCTATAACGTCCGGGGCAACAACTGGTCGGTTCTGCCGGAAACGGATTCAGGGCCTAGCGCCCGCCAGGGCGCCTGCTTCCTCTACTCTTCGTTTTGGGATGCCGCCATCGTCTTCGGGGGCGCTCTGCCCTATCAAAACGACCTCTGGACCTTGTCCCCCAGCGGCGTCTGGGCGCAAATACCGGCCCAGAATCCTCCTCTGGCCCGCATGTCCGCCGCCATAGCCACCAATCTGGAGACGGGTGAACTACTCCTCTTCGGCGGACACGACAAGCACCATGTATTCGGCGATACCTGGCTCTTCGAACCCTCTACTCAGGCTTGGACAGAGCTCAATCTCCCCACTGGACCTACTCCCCGCATCTGGCACAAGATGGTCTGGGACGATCAGGAAAAGAAGGTTCTGCTGTTCGGCGGATCGAACCCCGAAGCCGCCAACTCCGGCATGAGCGACCTTTGGTCGTTCGACTTCTCTCTCCGACAGTGGACCCGGCTGCATCCAATCGGAGAGCATCCCAGCACACGTGCGGCCTTCGCCATGGCTTGGGATTCCACCCGGGGAAAGCTAGTGCTGTTCGGTGGACAGCATCCGGATGAGAAGAAAGAGGAGTGGACCCTCTGCAACGACACCTGGAGCTACGATCCGGCCACGAATCGATGGGAGCAGCTCGCCACCACTGCAGCGCCCCCCACTGAGATCGGGATGGCCATGGTTTATGATTCCTCCCTTGATCAATGCCTGATCTTCGGCGGGTTCAATCCCTCTCCTCAAGCTAGCGGCGAGCTTCAATCCCACTTGTGCAACGATTGCTGGGGATTAACCTACCAGACCACTTTGGGATATCTGCTGACACCGGGATGGAACCTCCTCACGGTGCCGCTGCGGTTATTCCCCGCGCAAGCCGAGCGGGCGCTTCCTCCTGGTTGGCTGATCTTCGGCTGGGACGCCCTGCACGCCTGCTACCTGGGGCGCTCCCAGTTGGTGCTGCAACCCGGCGCCGCCTACTGGCTGAAGTCGGCCTCCAATACCTTGTTTTTGTCCGGGGCGCCACTGGCCGCTCCCGGCTATTCGACTGCGTTGGGGAACGGTTGGAACCTACTGGGCAATCCCTTCACCAATGATGTGGCCTGGAATTGCGTGATCCTGCGCGACGGCGGCGAGACGATGACCCTGGATGAAGCGCTGAGCCGAGGCTTGTTGGCCTCAGCGCCTCTGGCCTGGAACAGCTCCGCCTATGTTTCGCTGGGGACCGGCGACATTTTCCCGAACAAGCTCGGTTTCTGGTTAAAAGCCCTCACTGGGGGGTTGGAGTTAGTCTGGGCTAATCCATGAGCCGACCTCCCCCTTGTTTCTCCGGCTGCCGCCCCTCTTTCTCAAGTCGAAGGTGCCAGGCCGAGGTACGGGTGATGCCGCGATGGACGAGCAGCAATGAGCTAGTGGGTAGTGGACAGGGGATAGTGAACAGAACGGATGAACTATCCACTATTCACCATACACTATCCACTGCTCGTGATAGCCCGAGGCAGCACGATAGTCCGAGGCAGCACGATAGTCCGAGGCAGCACGATAGTCCGAGGCAGCATGATAGTCCGAGGCAGCATGATAGCCCGCAGCAGCGCGTTACTGGCAAAGAAGGTGAACTGAACCGCAAGAGACATCTCGCACCTGTGAGGGAAGGGTCCCTTCGCGCTACAATGTCGGAAAACACAATTGCTGCGAGAATACCGGATAGAAGGCTCATCCCCCTCTTCCCCATACCAGCCCAGGAGGAAACGCGTGCACCGAACAGGTAACAGGTTTCTCATTCTCCTCTGCCTTACCCTGCTCCTCGCCGTTGGCGGCGGAGCGATACCGGCTCTGGCAATCACCGCCGACGGGGTTCAGCAGCCGGGGGAATACACTCATGAAACGGCTTTCGCGGGAGGTGACTTTCGCGTTTACTGGGAGATCGAGGGTGACACCCTAAACATGGCTCTAGTGGTGAGATCTGCCGGCTGGGTGGCCATCGGCTTTTCGCCGACTGTGAAGATGAAAGACGCGGATATGGTCATTGGCTGGGTGACGAGGGAGGGAGCAGTTACCATCCTCGACGCCTACTCGCTGGCGGAAACAGGGAGTAACCATCCCGCCGATACTGACCTGGGGGGGAGCGATGACCTCCTGACCAAAACCGGAAGCCGGCCACTGGTATGGACTACCCTGGAGTTCTCGCGCAAGCTCTCCACCGGGGACCGCTACGATGCAGTGATTCCAGCCGAGGGAAACCTCCCCGTGATCTGGGCTTATGGCGCCAACGATAACTGGGGAAACGTTCACCTGGTACGCGGTTCAGGCACCCTGGCAATGGCCGGAGGAACATCCAGTGAGCGGACTGCCCCCGTACTCTGGCCGTATCACGCCATCCTTATGGCGATCGGTTTCCTTTTAGCGCTCCTCGCCGTCGCCCAGATCTTCGGGGGGAAAGGGAAAGGTTGGTTCACGCGCCACCGCACTTTCGGCCTGGCCGGAGGAGGAGTGCTGATCATTGGCTTGATCCTGGGCATCCTTAATGTTCAGCTTTCCAACGGGATCCATTTGCGCGTACCCCACACCTGGGTGGGTCTCGCCGCCATCCTCTTCACCCTCGCCGTGCTCTGGCTCGGGCTGCGCTGGCTCGGGCTTCGAGACGCAGCCCGAAAGAAAACCTTGCGCCCGTTTCACCTCTGGCTGGCCCGATTGGATGCCTTGTTGATCATCGCCGCGATCGTATTGGGGCTCTTCGCAGCGGGGATCCTCTCTTAGGACTGCCGATGGTATGCCGGCAAGAAAGTAATAAACAGGGCTGTAACTGCACCTATGAGCCCTGCCCGCGCAAGGGGCTCTGCTGCCAGTGCCTTATCTTTCACCGCTCTCTGGGGGAGTTGCCGGCTTGCTACTTTCCCGTCGCGGTGGAACGCACTTACGACCGATCTATCGAACGATTCTGCCGCCTCCACTGCCGCTGACCAATGGGGCGCCAGGCTTTCCTCGTGCTCAACCCGGAGGCGGGCAACGGCTCTGCCCTGACCTTGGGGGAGGGGTTCCGGGAACGTCTAATTCAAGCCGGCTGGGAAGCTCGGGTTCATTGCGTCCATCCAGGTGAAGACCTCTCCTACTTGGTGCGAAAAGCAGCTGATCCAGCTGGAGGCTTAAAACCTTACGATCTTTTTTGCGCGGCCGGCGGGGATGGTACGGTGGCCGGCGTGGCCGGAGGGTTGGTGGGGATGGAGGCACCTTTGGTCATCCTCCCCTGCGGTACCGGCAATGTCCTGGCACGCGACCTGGGAATCCCGCTGGAGGGGGAGCGAGCCATCAAGCTGCCACTCGGGCCGCATACCACTCGTTCCATTGACGCCATGCAGGTGAACAGCCGCTATTTCTTCCTCAACCTAGGGGTGGGTCTCAACGCCTCGGTGGTCCGTGACACCTCTCAGCGTGAGAAGCGCCTTTTCGGGACGGCTGCTTATGTCTGGACGGCTGTCAGCAAGGCTCTTTTCCCTCCGCACGCCGCCTTTCGAGTGACCATCGACGGCCAGGAATCACGGTTCTCTGCCTCCGATGTGATCGTCGCCAACAGCACAGCCATCGGTGGACCATTGTTACGACTGGACCCCCAAGCCCGCCTCGATGACGGTCGCCTTGAGGTCTTCAGTATCTTCTCCAAGAACCTGATTGAATACCTGCTGTTGACCTCCAACGTGCTCCTCGGTTGGCAGCGCATCGACCGTCACTTGGCACAGCGCAAGGCCTACTACGAGGTTCGGGTGGAGGCCGATCCGCCTCTGCCGGTGCAAGCTGACGGGGAGGAACTGGGGGAGACCCCGGTTCACTTGCGCCTGGTGCCGAGAGCCGTGCATATAGTAGTCACCCTCCCCAAACCGGAGGAGCGCCGACCGCTTGAGGTGTTTTGAGTCATAATTAACTGGAAGCCCTAATAGTAAACGGATTGGTTCTCGCGAGCAGTGGATAGTGTATGGTGAATAGTGGATAGTTCATCCGTCTGTTCACTATCTCTTGTCCACTATCCACTAGCTCATTGTTCTCTCCTATCAACGACAGCATCTGCCCCACGCCTTTGCTCAGGAGATGGCTCGGCTTCCCAGCAAGCCAGCACGTTGGATCGCTTCTGATACCCTCCTGCGCGAGTTGAAAGAGAAGGCTGCTCGCGGGGCTTTCGCTCAGGAGGACACTCCGCCTCAGTAATTCAGGGAGTTGGAGATCAGCGTGGCGGTCTGCATCAGCAGAGGCAGGAAGAAGGTGATGCGGTCCTCTCCAATGCGCACGGAGGGACCGGAGATGCTTACCGCGGCGATGAACTGATTTGCCGCATTCTTCACCGGGGTGGCGATGCAACGCGCCCCGAATTCAAACTCCTCGTCGTCCAGAGCCCAGTTGCGCCTGCGGGTCTCTTCCAAATGCTCGCGCAATTTGTCTGCGCTGGTGATGGTCTTGGCGGTGAAGGGGGTAAGGGGGCGCTTCAGGTAAGCGCTCAGCTCTGCCTGGCTGAAAGAGGCGAGAACGACTTTTCCGACCGCCGTCGAGTGCAACGGCACGCGCCGGCCGACCTCGGAGCTGACCCGCAGGGTGTATTGTTGGGCGGAGATCTGTTCGACGTAAAGGGCTTCCTGCCCATCCCGGACAGCCAGATTAGCAGTCTCCCCGGTGCGGTCGCGCAAGGCCTCTAGCGGACCCTTGCAAGCGCCGCGTAGATGAGTCAAAAGTGGGATGGCGTTGCCGATTTCGAACGCCTTGAAACCGAGCGAGTACTTGTCCTTCTTCTGTACTTGCTTGACGTATTGGTGGGCTTCCAGTGTTTTGAGCAAGCGGTAGGTGGTGCTTGGATCCAGCTCGACCAACCTGCTGACCTCCACCAGGCCGAGGTCACGGCCTGCCCCGGCGATCACTTCCAGGATACGCAGAGCCCTGTCCACTGACTGGATAGTATTCACTTTCCGTCCGCTTCCCTCTTTCACATTCTCTTCTTTGCTTTGTTCCATATTCACTTCGTTCCCTGCTTTCTTTGCCGGGGATCCCGAGAGACCCCGGCGATAATGGGATAGTCTATATCAAAATACCGTTTTTACGCCAGAGGATCTTCGCTTCCTCCAGACAAGCCGCATGAACCTCATCCTCGTCGGCGGTGGTCAAGCGGCCGCTCTTCACCACCACCCGGCCGTCCACGATGACATGCTCGACCTGCCGCCCCTCGAAGGTCATGGTGAAAAAGGAAATGACCGACTCAGGCGTGGTCGGGGTGGGCGAATCCGGTCGGATCACGATCAGATCGGCCTTCTTGCCGACCTTCAGGCTGCCGATCTCATCATCCAGGCCCATCGCGCGCGCGCCGTTCCCGGTGGCGATATCCAGCGCCTGAAAAGGAGGGATCAACATCGGGTTGGCATTGTGGGCCTTGTGTAACAGATACATGTAACGGAAGTATTGGGAATAATCCAGGGTGAAGAAGCAATCGTGGCCCAAGGTAACGTTGATCCCCAGTTCCAGCATGTGTGGGATGCGGGCCACGCCATTGCCGCCGAGGGAGTTGCTCATCGGCGTGTGGGCAACGTTCACCCCGTTGCGGCGAAGGATCTCCAAATCTCCGTCGGTCAGGTCGATGCAGTGGGCGGCGATCACATCCGGCCCCAGTAAGCCGGTCTCTTCCAGCACTTCCGGTGCGGATTTACCGAATTTCTCCACCAGGAAGACACGGGGGATCTCGGCGACATGGATCTCAATGCCGCAGTCGTAGGTGTCGGCCACCTCACGCGCCTGACGCAGGGTCTGGTACGAGTTGGTGAAAGCGGTGTGCACTCCCAGGCGCCCTTCCACGCGACTGCCGTTCCTCGGCGGGTGCTTCTCCAGGAAAGCCAGGTTCTCGGTGAAGCCCTTCTCTGCGTTGGCCCGCTCCAACCGCTCCAGAACAGGCACGCCGAGGACCCGCTCGGTGACTTCAAAACCAATCTGGGCACGGATGCCGATCTCCTCGACAGCCTGGGCGGAGCATTGCAGAGGGGATGGTGATCTACCCAAGGCGATAGGCGCCTCCACCAGCTCGCACACAGTGGTAGTGCCGCTCTTCAACATCTTGGCGGCAGCGTAGCGGGTGGCCGCGTACACCCCTTGGGCAGTAGTGAGATCCTCCAACCACTTCCATCCCATCTTCTGCAGCATGTCCCAGAAGGAATGTAACTGGCTGAAGTCCACCGGCATATTGTGCCCCAGCACGTACGGCATGTGGGTGTGGGTGCAGACAAAACCGGGCATGACGATCCGTCCCCGCGCATCGATCACCTCACGGGCATCAGGAAAAGCAGCCTCCACCTCCGCCGTAGGACCCACGGCGACGATGCGATTGCCCTCTACAGCGACCGCACCATCGGCATAGACCGGTCCTTGCAAGGTGTTTGGCTCAAGCGTGAGGACGAGTCCGCCTCGTATCAATAGATCAATCATCTTCATCTCCTTTCTATCAGGGTGACAGATTTCCGGATTGACCAGAGGTCTAATCTGTCCCCAAGCCATCGCAGGCTTCTTGCCCGCTGCGCTCCGCCTTCTTCTGAATCGATCTCCTTGAAGCTTTTCTTCGGATCTCCGCTGGAGGAACCTTGGAACAATCCAGCCTGCGGCAGCAAGTCCTTTGAGAACAATTATCCCTCCAGGGCCTCCAGGATCCGCTGGGGGGTGATGGGCAAACGCGTGAAAGAGATTCCCAAAGCGTCCGAGACCGCGTTGGCGAAGGCTGCGGCTGTTCCAGCCAGGGGAGGTTCACCGATCCCTTTGGCGCCGAAGGGGCCATTGGGGGTCGCTTCTTCCACCGCAAGGAATCGGGTGGGAAGTCGCTCTGCAAAGGACGGGATCTGGTAATCAGCGAAGTTGGCATTGCGAACCTTCCCGTTCTCCTGAAGGACTTCCTCCAAGTGGGCGAAACCCAATCCCATCAAGGCAGCTCCCTCCACTTGGCCTTCTACTCCCAGGGGGTTGATCACCTTGCCCACATCGTGGCTGGCAAGGTGCCTAAGCACGCGAACCTTTCCAGTCCAGGTGTCCACTTCCACCTCCATCAGGTGAGCGCCATAGTTATAGGCGATGTAGATCTGGCCCTGGTGAGTCTCGTGATCGTACTGCGCGTCGGGGGCGCGGGAGAAAGCTAGGTTCATCAAAGGAAAGCCAGTCCAGTAAGCGGCTGTAGCGACCTGGGCAAGCGGAATCTGGGCTTCTTGGTTTTCCCGCAGGTAAGCGAGGTCTTCCCCCAACTCAATCGCCTCAGCAGGAGCTTTAAACATCAGCCCAGCCATCTCCAACAGTGATGTGCGCACAGCTTGGGCGGCCATCCAGACTGCTTTCCCCCCCACTGTGGTGGTGCGGGAGGCCACGGTCGGGCCGGAATCATGGACAGTATCGGTATCCACTTGCCGGACGCTGATCTTCTCCAGTCGAACGCCCAAGATCTCAGCGGCAATCTGGGCCATGGCCGTTCGGCTGCCCTGACCCAACTCGGTCAGGCCCAACCCGACCAGGACGCTACCGTCTTGGCTGACTTGGACGGAAGCGCCGACCACATCGACTCCTTCCGCCCCGTTGGAGATTCCCTGCATCATGGCGGCCAGTCCGACACCTCGCTTGAAGCGAGGGTTGCTGCCAGCATGGGCCTTTTCCCAGCAGGCCGGCCACTCCCCTTCCACCTTCACCAGCTCCAGAGTCTGGATCAATCCCACCGACTCCTGGAAAACCTGACCGGTGGCATTGGCTTCGCCCACCGTCAAGGCGTTGCGACGGCGAAGCTCCCAAGGGTCGAAGCTCAGCTCGCGAGCTAGAGCATCGATCTGGGATTCCGAGGCAAAAGTGACTTGTGGTACGCCGAAACCGCGCATCGCTCCAGCCTGACGTTTGTTAGTGTAAACGGCGCGGCAGTCCACCCGAAGATGGGGGATCTTATAAGGGCCTGCCACGTGGATTAACGCTTTCATGACCACGAAGGGACTCTCCGAGGCGTACGCCCCTCCGTCAAGAAGGATCTCGGCCTGGCGGGCGACGATCGTGCCGTCGCGCAGAGCGCCGGTCTTGAGATGAATGATGGCGGCATGACGGGCATGCGAGCCCAGGAAAGAGTCTCTGCGGGAGTGAACGATGCGTACCGGGCGACCCAGCTTAAGGGCCGCCGCACCTGCCAGCGAGCCCATCTCGGTAACGGCATCATCCTTGCCTCCGAAGGATCCGCCGACGAAGGGCTGCACGACTTTCACACGAGAGGCGGGGAGGCCGGTGTTGGCGGCAATGTGGCCTCGCAAGTGGAAGGGTGACTGGCACGAGGCGTACACCGTTAAGCGTCCGTCGCTCTCCGGCACGGCTAGCACGGCTTCCGGCTCCAGGTAGGCATGATCCTGGACGCTGGTACGGTAGGTGTCCTCTACGATCACTTCGGCTAGGGAGAAACCAGCCTCGACATCTCCCTTCAGGAGCTGTTTGGCAAAGGTCAGGTTGCCGTTGGGATGAATCTTGCGCGCCTCCGGGCGCATGGCTTCCTCGGGATCGAGGAGCGGAGGAAAAGGCTCGATCTCGGCTACGATGAGGGAAGCGGCTGCCTCGGCCTGATCTTGGGTCTCCGCCACGACCAGAGCCAAGGAATCGCCTTCGTGGCGTATCTCCGGGCCGGCCAATAGGGGCTGGTCGAAGGGGGGTAGGATACCGATCAGATTAGGGCCGGGCAGATCCGCAGGGGTGAGAACCAATACTACCCCGGGGGACCGGCGGGCTTCCTCCACATCCAGACGATGGAGCAAGCCAGCCGCGAACCCGGCGCGACGGGCCACCGCTTGCAATGTGCCGGGAAACTGCAGGTCGGCCGTATAGCGTGCCCGTCCGGTGACCAGCTCGACTCCGTCGATCTTGCTGACGGGTTGACCGATGGTACGGAAGGGGGCGGTCATCGCCTCATCTCCTCGGCGGCTAAGTGCACCGCCTTGATGATCTTGGTATAGCCGGTGCATCGACAGAAGTTGCCGCTCAAGGCACGGGCGATCTCTTCCTCGTTGGGGTTTGGCCTAGCGTCGAGCAGGCTCTTGGCGGCCAGAACCATTCCCGGGGTGCAGAATCCGCATTGCACCGCGCCCGCCTTGAGGAAAGCGGCCTGCAAGGGATGAAGTGTCCCGTCTGGAGAAGCCATGCCTTCGATGGTCAACACCTCGCAGCCTTCCAATTTAGCTGCCAATAACAGACAAGCATTGACCGGACGACCATCGAGGAGGATTGTGCAGGCGCCGCACTCACCGCGCCCACATCCTTCTTTCACCCCGGTTAGTCCGAATCCCTCGCGCAAGAGGTCGAGGGCGCGCAAGCCGCCGTCGATACAGGCAGAAACAGGGCGACCGTTCAAGCGGAATGCTATGGGGACAGATTTGAAATCTGTCCCCCCTGACGTGCTGCCGCGGGTGTTGATCTCGCTCATCCATACACCTCCTGCTCTGTGAGGGATGACAAGGCATCGCGGAAAAGAGCCCGGACGACCCAGCGGCGATACCGATCGGAAGCCCGTTGGTCACAGATGGGTCGGATCTCCGCTGCCGTTCGCTCAGCAGCTTCAGCGATTACCTCGTCACCAAGGCTCTGTCCATCAAGGATCCGCTCCACAGCGGGGATGCGGATCGGGGTTGGGGCGGCTGAACCGACCGCCAGGCGGGGTTGTCTGAGGATCCCCTCCCTCCAGCAAGCGGAGATGGCCAGGTTGACCTGGGCGATGGTTTGGGCGCCACGACCGCCGATTTTCCGGAAAGTTGAACGCCGGTCGTCCTCTCGGGGGAGATGAATCCCCACCAGCAGCTCACCCCGGGTGAGAATGGTTCTCTTGGGCCCGAGGAAGAAAGCTTCGGCAGGCACCTCGCGCTCTCCGCCTGCACTGCGCAGTCGGAAGCGGCCGCCCAGGACGAGGAGCGGGCTGAGGGTGTCACCGCAGGGGGAAGCGTTGCAGATATTCCCCCCGATCGTCCCCAAGGCACGGATTTGCGGGGAACCAATCCAACCCGCACCAGTGCGCAGAGCAGTGGGCAACTGGGGCGATGAGGCGACATCAGCCAACGTCGTAGAGGGGCCGATCCGGATCTCTCCGCCCTCCTGATGAACACCGACCAGCTCAGGCAGCTTGCTGATGTCCAGCAAGCACTCCACTTGCACCGTTCGATCCCGCACCAGCAAGGTCAAGTCAGTTCCCCCGGCCAGGGGGAGGCAATGCTCCTCCTGATCAAGGATTTGTAAGGCCTCGTTCAAGCTGTGAGGAGTGATGTACCTGACCATGCGTGCTCGCCTAGAAATTGACCGTGGTGCCCATGGTCAAGGCCATGATCGCTTTCTGCACATGCAAGCGGTTCTCGGCCTGATCGAAAATGATGCTGGCGGGGCTGTTGAGAACCTCGTCGGTCACCTCGGTGTTGCGCGAGATGGGCATGCAGTGCATGACCATACAATCTTTCCTGGCCATCCCCACGACTTTCGCTGTTACGCACCATTCTTCAAGGAGTGCGGCCTTGCGCGCCTGGAAGGCAGCGTCGCCCTGGAAATGGGTCTCCAGGCCCTTGGCGAACATCTCCGGGGACACCCAGGAATAGACGTTGATAAAGTCAGCGTCCTGGACCGCTTCCTCATAGGAACGGACCAAAGAGATCTTACCGCCGGAAAGGGCTGCGCATTCTTGGGCTCGTCGGTAGACATCCATGTCCGGATCGAACCCTTCCGGGCAAGCGATAGCCAGTTCGAATCCAAGCTTCCCAGCCATCAGCATGGTGGAGTTGGTCAAGCCGGCCGGGGGGTTGGCGGTTCGGTAGCCCCAGCAGAAAGCGACCTTGGCCTTGCGAAGGTCTCCCTTCTTTTCCATCATCGTCTGCACATCGGCGAAAGACTGACAGGGGTGCTCCACCGGGCTGGAGGCGTTGATCACCGGGATATCGGCGAACTCGGCAGCGGAGAGCTGGCGCGCCTGGCCGATGGAGCGGTAGGCGATGCCGTCGCAGTAGCGGGCGATGGTCTTGATGGTGTCATGCCAGTCTTCCTCCTGGGCCTCGCCCACCCACAGTCGGTGGGGATCCAGCCAGAGCATGTGCCCGCCCATCTGCTGTACGCCGGTCTCGAAGGAGATGCTGGTCCGGGTGGAGGGTGTCTCGAAGATCGCCGCCAGGCTTTTTCCCAGAAGCAAAGGATTGTAACGCCCCATCTTCAGCTCCCTTTTCAATTGCCGGCCGACATCGATGATGAACTCGATCTCTTCCACGGAAAAACCGTCGATGCTGATGCAATCTCGTCCCTTCAGGTTCTGCATATTACTTCCTCCTATTCAAATGTGCTCGCCAGTAGGAGCAAGGCATGCCTTGCTCCTACTGGCCGTTGACTGTAGGTCCACCTCGACCTGCCACTGAAGGTGCATGGCGAGACAGGGCGGGTTGCCCTAGTTATTATAATCCAAAATTCAATTACGTAAGGTGAAATTAGCGGAATGGTCGCCGAAAAAATCGTGCCCTCCCGGTCACCGAGATCCCGCGGATTCTCCCAGATGGGCTAACGCCTGTTCCACCGTCCAGCCCTGGTGCACTACACCGACCATCGCCTCGGTCATCGTTTGGGTACGACCACCTTGCCAAATGTTACGACCGATGGCGATACCGGCTCCGCCGGCAGCGATGGAATCACGCACGCTACGGAAGAGTGCCGCGTCGTCCTCGCTCTTTTCGCCGCCCAGGATCACCACCGGCACCGGGCAGCCGGCTGTCACCGCGGCGAAGCTTTCCGGTGTCCCTGTGTAATAGGTCTTGATCAGGTCGGCCCCAAGCTCCTGAGCCATCCGTGCGGCCAAAACGATTCCAGCGGGGTCGGCTTTGCCAGAAAGGGGTTTGCCGTAGAGCGTTCCCTGAGCCATCGCCTCGATGGTTAGGGGAATTCCCCAACGCTCGCAGGCGTCAGCCACCAGCGAAGCATTGCGGATGAACTCACTCTCTCGGGGGTGACCGAACTTCACGGTGGCGATCACCGAGGAAGCGCCCAGGGCGATGGCTGCTTCCACCGAGGTGATCAGCTCCTCTTCGAACTTTCCGCCCAGGACGGTGAAGCCTCCGGTCAGCCGCATCATCAAACTGAGGCTGCGGTCCCACTCATTCTCAGAGAGGCTGGCAAAGCCACGTGTGGTCAAGACACAGTCAGCTCCTCCCTGACGGCAAGCGCGGATCGCCAAGGCGGGGTCTTCGATGCCGGGCATGCTCCCGGCGATGCCTCCGTGGTCGAGGGCAACGATCACCGTGCGACCGTCTTTTCGCAGAATCTGTTTCAAGCGAATGCGTTTTCCCGTGTTCATGGGTTGGAATCACCTTTCTTGGACACGCTGCCGCGAGCTGTCAAGTTGCCGGGGGCTATCATGCTGCCGCAGCCTTTCTAGCTGCCGTAAGCAACCACATCTCCCGGAGGAGCATTATTGCTTTCCTGGCGATACTTCGTAAGAGCCGAGAAATGACCGAGCGAATCCTCAGCCAAGGAGCGGTAGAGAAGGAACCCTTCCCGATAAAGCGTCTCCCAAGAAGTCTCCGGGAATATCTCCTGGGAGATGCACACCATCGCCTCCGCGGCGCTGACCAGATCCGCATACCAACCCAAGGTCACCGCCCCAAGGATAGCTCCCCCCAGCGGTTCGGCCTCCACCTCGCCAGGGAGAAGACAGGGAATACCGGTAATTGAGGCTTTGATCCGGGTCCAGTCGATACTCGTGGCCTGGCGGCCGGTACAACGAAACTGGATGACTTCCAGTCCGTGTTCTTGAATACAGCCCAAAACGTGGCGCATAGCGTAACCCACCCCTTCCAGGACGGCTCGGACGAGATGGGCGGGGGTATGGCGCAAGTGCAGTCCAAAAAAGAGAGCACGCGCATCAGCCCGCCAGAGAGGGGCTCGCTCCCCGGCCAGGTAGGGGAGGAAGAGCAAACCCTCCGCCCCCGGAGGGACTGCCATCGCCCGCCGGAATACCTCCTGGTAGGGTACCCGCTCCCACCCGACCAGCGAGCGAACCCACTCCAAGGCCTTGCCTGAAGTAGAGATGATGCCGGACAAGTTCCAAAGGGTGGGAACGATGTGAGGTAAGGTCAGTAGGCGAGTGTCGCGCACGGGTTGGTCAGTGCAGAGATTGATGCCTTGGCTGGTGCCGCCCCGGTCCACTGCTCGCCCCGGCTTGACAGTGGCCGTGCCCAGCCAGGACTCAACGAAGTCGGGAGGACCCACCACCACTGGTATCCCCTGACTCACCTGGCTCCAGGCTTCTCCTCGTTTACTGACCGGTCCGACCACCTGGCCGCAGGGGACAAAGGGCGGCCACGCCTCCGCCAGACCGAAAGCCTCCATGGCCTGGCGCTGCCAAACCAGCGCCTGGAAGCCGGGCGCAGGGAGGCCGGTCACCAGTTGCCCGGTGAGCCGCCCGACGATATAGTCTGGGCAGGAGGTATACCATCGGACACGCCCCCTGGCGAATCCGTGTCGGCTGTACCAGAGAGCTTTGGGCATATAGAAGGAACTGTCTACGATCAGACCGGTGCGCTCACGTATCTCCAGCGACTGATCCGTGGCCCGGCGATCCATCCAGGAGATGGCCTGGTCGACAGCTTTTCCGTTCTTCCCCAGAGGGACCAGGGTGGGTCCCTGACCTCCGACGACGATCGCTTCAGGCTTAGCGGCAGCGGGGACCGTCCGCAGTTGCGCGGCGCAATGACGGAAGGCTCGTTCCCAGGAGGAAGGATTCGTCTCGATGCGGTCTCCAGGCAGGAAAGTAAGGGTATAACCAGCTTGGGCACGAGCTACGGCCGATCCGTCAGGCCTGAAAGCTACCGCCTTCAGGCTGGTGGTACCGATATCGAAAGCCCAAATGAGTTGATTCGCCAAGCCCCCTCAGTCCTCCTTCAGATTGAAAAGGACGCGGATTTGGTCCGGCTTACCGGCCATCTCCATAGCCTGGTTGAACTCTTCCAGCCTGTATTCCGCGCTGATCAACGGGGAGACATCCACCTGGTGCGTGCCGATCAACTTGACCGCGACCTGGAAGTCTCGCTCGGTGCGTCCTTCCACCCCGAAGACGGAGACCTCGGAGCGGTGCAAGTAATTGGCGTCCACCGGCAGGTCGAAGGTGTCGCTATACGCCGAGTAAGCGGTGACCCGGCCGCCCTTGCGTACTGCCATCGCTGCCTCGCGCAGGACCTCACTCACCGGTGCGGTGACAACAGCGACATCAACGCCACGACCGCCGGTCTCTGCCAACAATTGCTCTTTCAGCGGGACCGCAGGATCCAGGGTGAGATCCGCCCCTAGTCTTTGCGCTAACGAACGGCGCTCTTGGAGCGGATCAGCGACGAAGACGCGCGCACCCATCTTGCTGCCTGCCAGGGCGTGCAAGAGGCCCATCGGTCCCGCTCCGACCACCAATAGGTCCTCTCCCACCTTCAGGCTCGCTTTCCGCAGGGAGTGAATACAACAGGCCAGCGGTTCGGCGAAACAGGCTTCGCGGGGAGGGATCTCAGCGGGAAGCTGGAAACATTGCCGAGTACCCACCACGATGTACTGGGAGAAACCTCCCAGGGGGTTGACTCCTTCGGCGAAGCGATTGGCGCAGTGGTTGCTTTGCCCGTTGCGGCACCAATAGCACTCGCCACAGCGATAGACGAGGTCGAGGGAGACGGTCTCCCCCGGCTGCAAGGCAGTGATCGAATCCGCACCCACCTCCTCAACCACGCCGGCGGCCTCATGTCCGGGAACAATCGGATAGTAGATCTTCATTGCCCCAGAGAAGAGGCGCTGCTCCAGTGTACAGATGCCGCAGGACTCGATCCGCACCAATGCCTCACCTTTGGCCGGAGCGGAACACTCGGCCTCGACCAAGCGCAGGTCGCGGGGAGCGAAAAGCTGCAATTGCTTCATCGGATCCTCCTATTTACCACAGAACGCGCTGCCGCGGGCTATAGAGCTGCTGCCGCGGGTTGTCAAGTTGCCGCAAGATAGCAGGGGCGACACATGCGTCGCCCCTATGCAAGTTATCACCCTCCACTTTCGCTCGCTCTCGCTTCGCTTCCCTCGATGGCAGATGCGGGAGACTTTGGACCGCTATCCTCCGGTGGAAGGTTGCAGGAAGGGTTCGCAGATGCCGTGCGCCGGCGATGGTGCAGTTGTTGTTCGAGGATGGAGTAAAGCACCAAGGCGAGCACAGTAACGAAGAAGGGCATAGCCAGGAGCAACCCTGAGGGAAGGTTGGAGACGGCTTGCAGGAAGTTGCTGAGGTACTCAACCAAACCGAAGATAATCGATCCGATCAGAACCCCCACTGGCGTCCGGTTGCCCAAGTAGATGATCACCAGGGCGATCCAGCCACGGCCGGAGGTCACGTTGGGGACAAAAGCTCCCAAGGTTAGGGTCAACATCGCCCCGGCGAGAGCGCAAGTGAAGCCGGAGATGAGGATGGCAATGAACTGAATCAGCTTGGGGTTGATCCCAACCGAACGGGCTGCCTCCATGTCGTGCCCCACCGCCCGCAAGCGCATGCCGAAGGGGGTGTGATAAATCACTACCGAGGCGATGATGAGGATGATCCAGGAAATGTAGACTAGGATGTTCTGCCCGGAGAAGATGTCGCCCAGGATGGGGATGTCCGAGATTCCCGGCACGACAATTGGATTCAGTCGGGGCATATCGGGGAAGCTGACGGATCCAGTCTGTCCATAGATGGCATAGGAGAGCACGATGGAGAGGCCGGCAGCCAACAAATTAGTGGCCAAGCCGGAAATGAAGATATTGGCTCGCAAGCCGAGGGAGATGAAGGCGAAAAGGGCGGTCAAGAGCAGAGTGGCCAGGATTCCTCCGAGAATACCCACAAAAAGGTTTCCGCTGGCCACGGTAAAGACCACCGAGAAGAAGGCTGAGCAGAGCATCAACCCTTCCAAGGCGATGTTCAAGACGCCGGCCAGGGCGGAGAAGAGGCCACCGGTGGCTGCCAGCAGCAAGGGAGTCATGATAGTGAGGGTCTGGGCAATCGCTGGAATGTAGGATCCGTTCATTTGCCAAGCCTCCTGCGGATGAAGGCCACTGCCGCTTCGGCGGTAACCAGATAAAAAATCACGGCACTGATAATGGAAGCGATCTCATAAGTGATGTCGGAATTGATCATAGCGCTCTTGGCGCCCGCGTCCAGGTACGCGTAAAAGAGTGCTGCCGGGATCACCCCGAGCGGGTTGGAGCGAGCGATGAGAGCCACGGCGATGCCGTTCCAGCCTAGGCCGGCGGTGAGATCGGAGAAGCAGGAGCCGTAGCGGCCGACCACCTGGACCGCGCCCCCCAAGCCGATCAGGGCGCCGGAGATGAGCATCGGCAGGACCAGGTATTGGCGCACTTCGATCCCACCGTAGCGGCCGAACTGTCTGTTCGAGCCGGCCACGCGCAGCTCATAGCCAAGGTGCGTGCGGTAGATCAGAAACCAGATGAAGACCGCCGCCGCCAATCCCAGCAGGAGGCCGGAATGCAGATAGGAAGGCGGCAGAAGCCGGGGGAGCATGTAGGCGGCCGGAATGGAGAGGGATTGGATGGTGATCTGGGCGGGATCGCGCAAGGGACCAAGGATCAAATAATTGATGACATAGACCATCCCGGTGGAGATCAAGTAGGTAGTGAGAAGATCGGAAACGCCCCAGGCCATACGCAGGAAGCCGGAGAGGCCAGCCATCAGAGAGCCCACGATGGCTCCGCCTAAAAGTAGGGTGGCGATCCCCACCCCACCAGGGAGGTTGGGAAGGAGAATCCCCAGGATGACAGCCATGATCGCTCCGGCAAAGATCTGCCCTTCACCGCCCAGGTTGGTCACCCCGCTCTTGAAAGCTACGGCCATGCCCAGCCCGGTGAAGAGCAAGGGGATGGCTGATTCCAGCATATTGCCGAAGACAAAGGGATTGGTGAAGGGCCCGAAGAAATACCAGTAAAGCGTCTTGCCGGGATCTTTGGAGAAAGAGAAGATGAGGATGATAGCGATGATGAACGCCACCAGGATGGAGAGCACAATCCCCAGGAAAGAGGCCAGGCTGCTCTTGGCTCGGCTGTCCAAGGCTATCAGTGGGCTCTCTCTTCCCAGCAGCCGCTCTTCTCCTTGACCTCCTGCCGGTGCAAGCCCAGCATGTAGCCGCCCAAGGACTCGCGGTCCAAGCCCACGTTCGGAAAGAGGGCAACTACCTCTCCCTTGTACATCACCGCTACTTGATCGGAGAGGGCCAACACTTCGTCCAGGTTGGAGGAAATCAAGAGGATAGCCGTCTCTTCGCCGCGCATCTCTATGATCTCCTGATAGACGAACTCGGAACAAGCGACGTCCAGGCCCCAGGTCGGTTCGGAGATGATCAGCAACTTGGGTCGACGGGAGAGCTCGCGTGAAAGCACCGCCTTCTGGATGTTTCCACCGGAGAGGGTGCCGATCGGAGCGCTCATATTCCCCTTGATGCCGAAGCGCTGAATCAGATCGTTGGAGAACTTGGAGATAGAATGGTTTCGCAAGATCCCGAAGCGGAGGAAAACGTGGTGATTGACCACAATCAGGTTGTCAGAAAGAGACAGCGCCAAGCTGCTGCCGCGTTGCAGGCGGTCAGCCGGCACATAGGCGAGGCCCATCCGCCGTAGGCGGGCGGGAGAGTGTCCGAGGACCTCCAAGCCCTCGATCAACACCTGCCCGCTAGGGCGGCCACGACTGTTCATCCCTGTGAGAACATCTTCCAGCTCGCCGAGTCCGTTCCCAGCCACCCCGGCAATACCCAACACCTCTCCTGCCCTCACCCGCAGGTTGATCCCGGCCAGCAGAGGGCGTGGGCAGGTAGGATCGATCAGGCTCAGGTCGCGGATTTCGAGCACGGGAAGGCCTGGGTTTTTGGCCGGCTTTTCCACCTGCAGCAACACTTCCTTGCCCACCATTAGGCGGGCCAAGGTGGCCTTGTCCAGGTTGGCGGAAGGCCGGCTGTCCACCACTTGGCCCTCACGCATAACGGTGACGCGATCGGAGATCTGGCCGACCTCTTCCAGCTTGTGGGTGATGATGACGATGGTGTACCCCATCGTTTTCAACTGGCGCAGGACCCGGAAAAAAACCTTGATCTCCTGTTCGGTCAGGAGCGATGTGGGTTCATCCAGGACAAGGATGGTGGAACCCCGATACAACACCTTCAGGATCTCCACCCGCTGCTTCTGGCCGACGGTAAGGGTCCCTACCAGGGCGTTGGGGTCCATCTCGAAGCCGTAGTCCTCGGAAAGCACTTTGACCGTTTGCTTGGCCTTCGCTCGATCGTAGAAAATCCCTCCTCGCAGGGGTTCTTTACCGAGCACGATGTTGTCTGCTACCGAGAAATTTTCCACCAGGCAGAAGCGCTGGTGAACCATGCCGATCCCTAGCCGGTCGGCGTCGCGGGCAGAGCGGATGTGCACAGGCCGGCCACCGACCTTGATAGTACCCTGGTCGGCTCGTTCCAGGCCGCAGAGGATCTTCATCAGCGTCGTCTTACCGGCGCCGTTCTCCCCCACCAGGGCGTGGATCTCCCCCCTCTGCAAGTTGAAGTGCACATTGCTGTTCGCAGTGACATTGTTGTCCGGGTAGACCTTGGAGATCCCGAGCATCTCCACTAGGATATTCGGGATAGAAGTTTTGTCTGCCTGTGTCGTCGATTCCATCGGTTCCTTCTTTGCAGCGGTTTCGCTTTGTCGTTGGTAGAAATGGCCTGGTCGGGTTCTCCCGACCAGGCCATTTTATCTCGTATCAGGACATGCTGCCGCAGGCTGTCTGCTCCAAAGACGGGCTCCGTGTAAGCCCTAGCTCCCTTTGGCGGCCTTGTCGAGCTTATCCAGGATGGCCTGCGGAACGGGGAGAGGTAATGTGCCAGAGACGACTTTGTTGTACACTTCTGCGAACTTCTTCTGTGCGTCGGCTGGCATGTAGTTGACATAGCCGGGCGCAAGGAGCGGGACGGAAATGTATCCTTGCTCCGCGCCGACAATGAGCGGTTTGCCCCAGGTGATAGTCCCATCCAGCAGGTTCTTCAACTCGAGGGTCACCAGGTCTTCGTTGGAACTTCCGACGGTGCCGATGACGGTCCCGGGCGCCTTGTCGAAGCCGGCCACATCGAACCAAACCATGTAAACCCCGCGGGTTTTGGCTGCGTTGACGACGCCGGCATTGCCGCTTCCGGCGATGGCGCCAAGACAGTCGACGCCTTCATCGATCAGGCTGCTCGCCAGGGATTCAGCCTTCTTGGCGTCGTACCAGTTGCCCAGCATCGCCGTCTTCAACTCAAAGGCTGGGTCGACGGCCTTCGCACCGGCCTCGATGCCGGGGATAATCAGGTCATCCATCATCGTGTAATGCTGGCCGTAGATAAGGCCGAGCTTCTTGTCCGGGTTGGCGCCGGGCAGCGTGCTGGTGGAGACGAGGGCCATCATGTAACCGTAGAGGTAACCTTGCTGATACTTGTTGAAGAATGCGGTGAAAATGCGGTCGTTGCCGGTCACATAGGAATCGTTAACCAGGAATTTCACGTTCGGCACAGTCGCGGCTGTTTTGACCACCAGCGGGCCGAGAGCTTCGTTGGAAGCATAGATCACGTCATATTTACCGGAAGCAGCGAAAGATGTGAGCTGTTCCTGCCACTTGGACTGATCGAAGCCGGCCTCGAAAACCTCCACCGTCAAGCGCTTGTCACGCAGGGCGGCTTTCTGCGCACCGTTGGCCAGCGCATCATAGGGAGGGCTATCCCCCAGACGGCCAGGGATAAAAACCCCAAGGCGTATGCTGGTTGGTGGAGGGGGAGTCGTCGCGGTCGGGGAGGGGGTCGGGCTGGGAGTTGAAGTGGGTGTTGGTGTAAGTGTTGGAGTAGGCGTGCTGCTGGCGCAACCGATAGCCGAAAACAATACGGCCACCGTTATGAGAACTACAATTGCTCTGCTTAATTTCATACGAATGCCTCCTAGTTTGCTAAATCAACCTTCTCTGACGGGGTACCTTCGAGGTCCAAACGATCCCGCGCCTCTTCACCTCCTTCGGCAGGGAGGATCTGCTTCTCTTTGGAAACGGCTTTTCATAAAACGCCTGTGCCCTATCGAAAATGGACTTCATTGACATGATTCCACATCCAAATTATGCTGAGAGAAATTGACTTTTGTCAATAGAAAGGGAAAGTGCGGCCCTATGGCTTGGCACCGGAAAGGTAGAATCTCGAGATCCACCCTAAGTCTTCGCAAAAGGGCAGGGCGTCTCACCTCGAGATCTCGGCTTGTGTTCACGCCGTATCTTGCACCTCCACTATTTCCAGTGACCATCCAATCCAGCGGCCGTCTTGCGGCTCCCTTCTAACCCTCGCGCGCGAAGCAATCAAGAGTACACGAGGAAACCAATCTCAGCAAGACTTTGACGCAAGTTCTAGGGACAAGCAATAGAAAGGATAGGATCATGGAGCAAGAAAGAGTTGATTCAGGCCAACTGATTGGTTTTACCACCCGCATCCTGGAAAAATTGGGGGTCACCCCCCAGGATGCCGCCATTGCCGCCGATGCAATCGTCTCTGCCGACCTGAGAGGCGTGGAGTCTCACGGTGTCGCGCATCTCGCTCAATTCTACGTGCAACGCATCCAAAAAGGATTCATCAACATCCATCCCAACATCACGATTTCTAGCCAGGCTCCCGCCACAGCGATCATCGACGGCGATAATGGAATCGGTTTCGTCGTCGGGCATCGCGCTATGTCCGAAGCCATCGAGCGTGCCGGGAAAGTCGGTGTGGGCCTGGTGGCAGTTCGTAACAGCACCCACTTCGGTGCTTCCGCCTACTACGCGATGATGGCCCTACCTCACGATATGATCGGGCTGGCGATGTCTTCCACTGGACCGATCGTCTTCCCGCCCGGGAGCAAAGCCCGCGGCGTGGGGACCAATCCCATCAGCCTAGCCGTCCCGGCAGGCGTGGAATCCGCCTTCGTCCTCGACATGGCAACCTCAGTCGTAGCTGGAGGCAAGGTATCGGAGGCAATGCGCAAGGGCCTTCCCTTGCCAGCCGGTTGGGCAGTCGACAACCAGGGAGGGATTACAACCGATCCCAGAGCTGTCTTCGCCGGCGGCGGTGGCCTCCTCCCTCTCGGCGGGACGCCGGAGTTGGGTGTCTATAAGGGATTCGCCCTGGCTGTGGCGGTGGAGATCCTTTGCAACATCCTTTCTGGTTCCGTGGCCGGTTTACTGCAAACGGTCGAGCCTGGAGCCGCTGGGAACAAGTGTGACCATTTCTTCGGCGCCATCCGCATTGATGGATTCCTCCCGGTGGATACCTTCAAAGCCAAGATGGATGAACTGATTCAAGCCTATCACGCGCTGCCGAAGGTGGAAGGCGTGGCCAACATCTTCCTGGCCGGCGAGATGGAAGCCGCTACTGAACGCGCCCGGAGGACGGAAGGGATCCCATTGCACGAGAAAGTGAGCGCCAGCCTGCGGGAGATCGGTCAGCAGCTCGGCGTCCCGTACGACCTGTAAATTGGAAAGGAATCCGCGATGAAACCCAATAAAGTGAAACAGCTCTTCCGCGAGAAGAAAGCGGCTGTTGGCAGTTGGCTCTCGCTTTGCAGCCCGATTTGCGCTGAGACCATGGGCCACCTTGGTTTCGATTTCCTGGTAGTTGACGCCGAACACAGCCCGATCGACATGGAGACGCTGCAGTCCTGCTTCGTCTCGATCTGCGCCACAGATGCCGTGCCGATGGCCCGCGTGGCCTGGAATGACCCGGCTCTGATCAAGCGAACGCTCGATGCGGGGGCCTACGGGATCGTTGTCCCAATGGTTAACAGCCGCCAGGAAGCGCTTCAGGTGGTTCAGGCCTGCCGTTATCCGCCACTTGGCAACCGCAGCTCCGGCTATGGCCGCGTTGATCTCTATGCCGGAAAAGACTACAAAGCGCATGCCAATGAGGAAATCCTGGTGATCGTACAGATCGAGCACATTGAGGCGGTCCACCACATCGATGAGATCCTCTCCGTCGAAGGGATCGACGCTTACTTCATCGGTCCCGGCGACCTGGCGGCTTCGATGGGTGTCCCCGTGGTACTCGGAGAGAATCCCGACCCTCGCTACCAGGAGGCGGTAGCCACAATTATCGCCGCCGGGAAGAAGTACGGAGTCCCAGCCGGGTTCCATGTAGCCACACCGGAAGAATGCAACCGGCGCATCCAGGAAGGTTTCCAGTTTCTTGCCCTAGGGACCGATTCCTTTTTCCTGACTGGGGCAGCTCGCACGGCGATTGGCAAGGTAGCGCAGGATCGCACCATCGGAGATTAATCTGGTTGGCCAAACACCGTCCTTCCTAGAGACGGCATCCTTGCCATCCCACCGAACGGGCTGCATCAGCAGCCCGTTCATTTTTCCTAGAGACCTCCCTCCAGATTGAAGAAGGCGATCAAATCAGTGCAGTCGCGGCAGACAAGGTCAGGGTCACGCCCGCGATCAGCGCCGAAGACCTCAAAGGAATACCAGCCGTCGTATCCCGCCTGCCGAAGAGCCCGAAAATTGTCAAGGAAGTCCATTCGGGAGAGAGTTCCATCGCTCGGCGGGTGATGCGAGTCCTGATCACCCGAATTGTTGTTCAAGTGGAGATGGAATAGAGCGGCTCCAACCTCACGCAGCGCATCTCGGAAGGGCTCCTTCAGGACGTTCTGGTGACCTGTGTCCAGCAGACCACCAAAGCGCGGGCTCGCCACCCTCTCGATCAACGCCCGCATCTTCGCAGCAGGTCCGATCCAGCGGTCCGGGAAGTTTTCCAGCACTGCCTTCCACCTCCCCTCCGGCGCCCGGTCCAATAAGGAGCGAATCGAGTCGACGGCAAAAGCACAAGCGTCCTCCTCGCCCTGCCCCTCTTCCAGCTTACCCACGTTGAGGACGACCCGGTCAGCATCCAACTCGCAGGCCAAGTCAAGGCCTCGCAGACAAAACTCCACGGCCTGACGACGGAGAGTCGAATCGCTGCTGGATAGATTGCGCCCATTTTCCGGGGGAAGCATTCCCAACGCCACTAACAGGGTCGCCACCTGCAACCCGGATCCCCGGGTCGACTCCAGCAGATGTTTCTTCTGAGATCCCGTCCACCTCATCTCTGTATCGCGAAAGGGGACCTCAACACCCTGAAAACCATACCCGGCAATGCGCCGCACAGCGTCCTCGATGGGGTGATCGAAACCAAAAACCCATGTGTTGATACTCGTCCTCATGTTCCCTCCTCGTATCCTTGCAGCCATCGCATCCCCAGAAACCCGTTCGGCTTGGGGCAACAAGCCCAAGCCGAACGAAGAGGCGATTCTACAAAGGTTTGCTTCCAGTAATCTAATTCGCCGCAGCGTTGATCTTGTCCAAGACCGCCTGGGGGATTGGTAAAGCTTTGCTGCCGCTGATCACTTTGTTGTATTCAGCCTCGTACTGCAGCCGGGTCGACTCCGGCACGGCCATCCATGCCGGGGCTTTGAGCGGGGAGGAGACGTAGCCTCTCTCCGCACCGAAGACCTCCGAGATACCCCATTTGACGGTTCCCGCCAACAGCTCGTCCAGGTCATTGGTCACCATGTCGCCGATCTGCGACTCCACCGAGCCGACGATCACTCCCGGAGCCTTGTCGAAGTTAGCCGAGTCGTAGGTCGCCATATATATGTTCTTCGTCTTGCAGGCGTTGATGACGCCGGCCAGACCGCTGCCGCAGACCGACCCCATCACATCGACGCCCTCGTCGATGAGCGCGTTGGTCAGGGATTCCGCCTTGGTTGCGTCAAACCAGTTGCCCAACATCACCGTCTTCACTTCGAAGGCCGGATCGACGGCCTTCGCCCCGGCCTCGATGCCGGGGATGATCAGATCGTCCATGGTGGTGTAGTGCTGTCCGTAGATGAAGCCGATCTTCTTCTCCGGGTTGACGCCGGGAAGCGTGCTGGTAGAGACCAAAGCCATCATGTAACCGTAGAGGTAGGACTGCTGGTACCTATTGGTGAAAGAGCAGTAGATGCGGTCGTTACCCATCACCCAGGAGTCGTTGACGATGAACTTGACATTGGGAATCTGCTTGGCCACCGCAGCCACCATCGGGCCCATCGACTCGTTGGAGGTGTAAATGACATCGTAGTTGCCGGAGGCGGCCATCGAGGTCAGTTGTTCGGTCCACTTGGATTGGTCGAAGCCGGCCTCGAAAACAGTGACGGTGAGGCGCTTATCGCGCATCGCCGTGCGCAAGGCAGTGTCCGCCAGCTTGTCGTAATCCGGACTATCTCCCAGGCGGCCAGGGATGAAGACGCCCAGGCGCACGTTGCTGGGGGTGGGCGGTATGGTAGGTGTCGGTGAGGGGGAGGGCGATGATGTCTGTGTCGGGCTGGGAGTGGGAGTCGGAGTCGGGGTGCTCGGCTGCGCACAGCCTACGGCAGTGAGCAACAGGATGCCGGAGATCAGAAGAACCAACGTTTTTTTCCAGTTCAAATGTATTCCTCCTTGGGATTCGACCAATTTTGACACTTGCCGAAGCTACTCTATCCTTCTCACGCGTGTCCTTCTTCTCGCCATACCTCCTTTCCGGTAGAAAAATTGGCTCGCGTTTTCCCTATTATAGGAGATCGGCAAAGTTGTGAAATGGTCAATCTGTGCAATCCATTTGGATGATGAAAAAAACTTTTGTGGGAAGCACCCTACTCATCGCTTTTAAGAGGATAATAACCTTGACATCCACCTGACGGAAGGGTATTTTGCAAATGATTTACATAAGGTGGAAATGAAAAAAGGCAATCCTCTTTCGAGAAGGAGGCACGTCATGGACTTGTCAGTTCAATTCAAGAGTCTCACCTTGAAGAACCCCCTGCTTGTTTCAGCAGGAGAGCACGGCCGAAATGGGGACACCATCTGCCAGATCGCGGGCTTCGGGCCGGCCGCTATCACCACCAAGACCATCACCCGCTGGGCTCTCCCCGACCCTCATCCTTGTTACGCCACCATCCGCAACGGCTTCCTCAATTGCATGATGGGAGCGGTTCTCTCCAGCGAGCAATGGTTCATGGAGGAATTCCCCAAGATCAAGGCGGCAGGCGTCCCTCTGATCGCCAATCTGGCTGGGACCACTCCCGAGGAGACGGCTCAGTTGGCGCAGGAGGCGGTCGCGGCCGGTGCCGACATCATCGAGCTGCCTACCCACTGTCCGCACCTGGCTGAGAATCTGGAGGCGCAATTCCCCGGGATGAAGCTTCCCCCCCCCGAGATCAACGATCCCAAACCGCTCTACGAGACTGTCAAGGCCGTTCGCCAAGCCGTTTCGGTGCCGATCATCGTCAAGCTCTCGCCTACCTTTCACCTCAACACCCTGGAGTGGGTCAGGGCAGGGATCGATGGGGGGATGGATGCTGTCGAGGTAGCGGATGCCCTGGGGCCGGTGATGCTCATCGACATTGAAACGGGACA
>JAPLHW010000071.1 GCA_026389425.1 Coprothermobacterota bacterium | reverse complement strand
GGTCGTGCTCGCTGATGCCGGAACGGGAGATCTTGATCTCCTTGATATCCCCTTTCTGGTTCTTACGCGCCTCACGATCTTTCTTGGCTTTTTCGAACTTGAACTTTCCGAAGTTCATTAGTCGGCAGACCGGTGGTCGGGAGGCGGAGGACACCTCCACCAGATCCAGGTTCAGCTCATCCGCTTTACGAAGTGCCTCGTAGATCGATAATATCCCTAGCTGTGCCCCGTCAGCACCGATCAATCGTACCTCCCGGGCCCTGATCTGCTCATTTACGCGCAAGTCCTTACTGATGGGACGTTACCTCCTGATCTATTCTCAATGTCAGCCTTGCACTCCTTTCTAGCAGAAAAGGCGGCCACCTATTTCGGTGCCGCCTCATGCCATCACGCACGTTCTATTGCTTGAACCCGGTGAGTAGCCCTCAGGCACTACAGGGTGAGAAGCCGGCGGCCTCTTCTTTAGCCCGTGGTGCAACCCACGAGCACTCCTTTATCATTAGCAGAAAACCTCGATTCCGTCAACCAACGATCCCACCAATGTACAGATGTAATCAAGTGGTTGAGTAATCAAGTGGTTGAGTAATTATCATTGATCCGCTTATTTGCTTATCCACTAGATCACTCAACTACTTAGCCACTTACCTACTGACCCACTAAACCACTTATCCACTGCTCTTTTAGCCCAGGCTGCGGCCGGCGACTTCCTCGCGCATCGCCACGACTAGGCTGCCGAGCGGTTGGGAACCCAGGTCGCCTTTCCCCTTGCGGCGCACCGAGACAGCTTCCGCTTCGGCTTCCCGGTCGCCCACGATCAGGGCGAAGGGGATCCGTTGCATCTCTGCATCGCGGATCTTGGCGTTCATCTTCTCGGAACGGGTGTCGACCTCCACCCGCATCCCGACCTCGCGTAAGGCGCCGGCTACATGTTGAGCGTAGGGCAGGTGGCGACTGGTGATCGGGATCACCACTGCCTGACGGGGAGCTAGCCAGAGGGGGAAGTTGCCGCCATAGTGTTCCAACAATCCGCCGATGAAACGCTCCATGCTTCCCAGCACGGTACGGTGGATCATCACGCAGCGATGCTCGCGACCATCCTCGCCCATGTAGGTGATGGAGAAACGGACTGGCAGGTTCAAGTCGACCTGGCAGGTGGGGCCTTGCCAACTGCGCCCCAAGGCGTCCCACAACTTGATGTCGATCTTCGGTGCATAGAAGGCGCCACCGCCCTCGTCCAGCTGGTAGTCCATTCCCCGCTCTTGTAAGGCTTGGCGCAGAGTATCAGTGGCGAAAACCCACTCCTCTTGTGAACCGATGGACCTCGCTGGGCGAGTGGCGAGGAAAGCCTGATAGCGGTAGCCGAAGGTCTTCATCATGAACTCGGTGAGGTCAAGAACCTGATGGACCTCGTCCTTCAACTGCTCCGGGCGGCAAAAGATATGGGCATCATCCTGGGTGAAGCCGCGCACCCGCAACAGCCCATGCAGGACGCCGGAGCGCTCGTAACGGTAGACCGTCCCCAGCTCGGCATAGCGGATCGGCAAATCGCGGTAACTGCGAGTGGAACTCTGGAAGATGCAGATGTGCGCAGGGCAGTTCATCGGCTTTACCCGGTAAGGCTGGCTGTCAATGTCCATCGGGGCATACATCATCTCGCTGTAGGCCTCCAGGTGACCGGAGATCTTGTAGATCTCTTCAGAGGCGATGTGCGGAGTATAAATCAGCTGATAGCCATGTTTGAGGTGCTGTTCGGTCCAGAAACTCTCGATCTCGATACGGACGATCGAGCCGGCCGGGTGCCAGAGGATCAGGCCAGCTCCGATGGCCGGGTGGGTGGAGAAGATGTCCATCTCTTTGCCCAGCCGACGATGGTCGCGCTTGGCCGCCTCCTCCAGCTTCCAAAGGTGCTCCTTGAGGGCTTCCTCGCTGGCGAAGGCCGTGCCGTAGATACGTTGCAACATGGTCTTGTGCTCGTCTCCCCGCCAGTAGGCGCCAGCTACCGAGAGCAACTTGAAGTGCCTCAGGAACCCGGTAGAGGGAGCATGCGGCCCCCGGCAGAGATCGACGAAAGAGCCGTTCTGGTAGAGGCTGATCAATTCGCCCAACGGCAAATCGTTGATCAACTCCACCTTGTAGCCCTGATTGTGGTTGGCAAACCAGGTCAGGGCTTCCTCACGCGAGAGTTCCCGACGTTCGAAAGGGGTGTTCTCCTCGGCCAACTGGCGCATGCGCTCTTCGATCCGCGGGAGGTCTAGAGCGGAGAGCGGCTGCGGTAGATCAAAGTCGTAGTAGAATCCATCGGCGATGGCCGGCCCGATGGCCAGCTTGGCCTTCGGGTACAAGTCAAGAACAGCCTGCGCCATCAGGTGGGAGGTGGAGTGGCGAAGGACTTCCAATCCCGCCGAAGTGTCCACAGTCACCCAAGTGGCCACGATCTTGCCTTGCGCCTGAGGTATGTCGACGACCTGGTCTGCAACCATAGCTGCGATGGCTTGTGCCGGGGGTTGCTGGATGGCCTCTTCTGAACTCATGCCTGGTTCCTCCTTCGGATGGGGTAATGAATTCCAAGCATTTTAAAGTAATAGAGGCGGTAAAGCAAAAAGAAGAGGATCAATCCAACCGCCGCAGCGAAGGGGAGGGCGTATGGCCGAGCTGGCAACAAGACCCAGTGGCGCAACCAGAAATAGTGAAGAGTGATCAGCTCTAAAACCACGGCTTCCAAAAAGAAGAGGGTCGCGAAGAGGGCTTGCCGCTGGATCAAGCAATGCAGGAAAACAGCGAGTATCCCACCGAGGGTGGTATAGGTGGCGAGAACAAAACCGCGGTCGAAGATGAAGAAGCCGGTAAAGATCTTGCTCTCTCGATTGATCAGGAAGAGGAGCAGCGTTTGACCTAGGCCGAAGCAAAAGCCCAGGAGCATCCCCGCCCGCATCGCCCGGGGAGCGGTGAAACCTGACTTCAGCAGCCAAGGGAAGCCAAGAAAGAGGAGGAAGAGCAGAATCCCGGCCGGGATCGACTCCAGCAGCGGAACCAGGGGCGAGCTCAGTGCTCCGGCTATGGCTCCGGTCAACGCTGCCAGCAGATATACTTTACCTAAAGTAAGATAGGCGGCTTTCATCATGCCGCCTATCTTACTGGAACAAAGGTGTCCTTGCCTACAGAGGACTAGGTTTGATCTCAGTATAATTTAGGGGCGACACATGCGTCGCCCCTACGCGGAATACAAGCTCCTTAGGACTGGCGGGCGAACGCTTCCTCCAACACCTGGTCCATGTGCTCCACTAGAATGAAGCGCAGCTCTTTCTTGATCTGGGGCGGGATTTTCTCCAGGTCTTTCTCGTTTTCCTTGGGTAGAAGCATGGTCTTGATGCCGGCTCGGTGAGCAGCCAAGGCTTTCTCTTTGACTCCACCGATGGGCAACACCCGGCCACGCAAGGTGATCTCCCCGGTCATCGCCACCTCTCGCCGTACCGGCTTGCCGGAGAGGGCGGAAACCAGGGCGGTGGCCATGGCGATCCCGGCCGAGGGGCCTTCCTTGGGCACAGCGCCCTCGGGGACGTGTATATGCACATCATATTTGGAGAACCACCCGTCCTCCAATTCTAGGTCTTTGCTGCGGCCGCGCACGTAAGTGATTCCAGCCCGGGCCGACTCTTTCATGACATCACCAAGCTGGCCGGTGAGGCTGAGTTCTCCCTTTCCCGGGACGATCGCCACTTCGATGTGCATGATGTCACCGCCGTACTCCGAGACGGAGATACCGGTTGTAACACCGACCTCGTCCTTCTTCTCCTTCTCGCCGTGGTGAAAGCGGGGCATATCTAGGTAACGGGTGATGTTCACAGGAGTGATCCGGACCATGCTGAAGTCAGGTTTTTCCACTTTCTCGCGGGCTACTTTACGGAAGATGTTGGCTATTTCCCGCTCCAGGTTGCGTACACCGGCCTCTCGTGTGTACTCGCGGATCATTCGCAGCAAGGCGCCCTCGGTTATGCGCAGGTCACCCTTGGTCAAGCCATGAGCTATCAATTGTTTCGGAACCAGGAATTTTTCGGCGATCTTGGCCTTCTCATCCTCTGTGTAACCAGGTAACTGCAACACTTCCATGCGGTCGAGGAGGGCTGGGGGAATGGTGTGCAACATGTTGGCGGTGGTGATGAAGAGCACCTTGGAGAGATCGAAGGGGACCTCGATATAGTGGTCCGAGAAAGCGTGATTTTGCTCCGGGTCAAGGGCTTCCAGCAAGGCGGCGGAAGGGTCGCCGCGGAAATCGGTTCCTAACTTGTCGATTTCGTCGAGGAGAAATACCGGGTTCTTGCTGGCGGCGGTCTTCATCCCTTGGATGATGCGGCCGGGCAGAGCTCCGACGTAGGTGCGGCGGTGGCCGCGGATCTCAGCTTCATCGCGCACCCCGCCCAGGGAGATACGGACGAAATTGCGCCCCATGGAGCGGGCGATGGACTTGCCCAAGGAGGTCTTCCCCACGCCGGGTGGGCCGACGAAGCAGATGATCGGGCTTTTCATCTTCGTCGTCAGGTGGCGTACGGCGAGGAACTCCAGGATGCGCTGCTTGGGGTCTTTCAGGCCATAATGGTCCGTCTCCAGGATCGCATCAGCTTCCTTCAAGTCCAGTATATCGGCTGTCTCCGCGCTCCAGGGCAGGTCCAACACCCAGTCCAGGTAAGTTCTCACGACGGTGGATTCAGCCACCATCGGCGGCATTTTCTCCAATCGGGCCAGCTCTTCATCAACCTTTGCTTTCGCCGCCTCCGGCAGGTTGGCCTTCTCCATCTTGGCTCGGTAGACCTCGATCTCTTGCAGCTTCTCGTCCTTCTCGCCCAGTTCTTGCTGAATGGCCTTCATCTGTTCGCGCAGGAAGTACTCTTTCTGGTTCTTCTCAACCGACTCCTTGACGCGGTCCTCCAACTTCTTGGCCAGCTCCAGCACCTCCAACTCCTTAGAGAGGAGCTCAGCTAAGCGCTGCATGCGCCGAGTAATGTCGGTAATCTCCAACAACTCCTGCTTGACCGGGATGGGTAACACCAGATTAGCCGCCACCGTATCGGTAAGGGTGCGCGGGTCTTCCATATTCATCACCGTAACAACGGTGTCTGAGGATACTCGGCGGGAGAGTTGGGCATAGCTCTCGAATTGCTCAGTCACCATCCGCTTGAGAGCGTCCAGATCCCGGCTGGGCTCCATCGTCTCATGCTGGACATGGATTTGCGCCCGGTAGGAAGGGGTGTTTTGCAGGTATCGCTCGATCTTAACCCGGCAGACACCCTCCACCACGACCGAGAAGGTGCCGTCCGGCAATTTTAGCAAGCGAAGGATCTCAGCCCCGACACCCATATCGTAGATCTCCTCCGGCGCCGGATCATCCGTCGATTCATCTCTCTGTGTGGCCAGCACGACCAGACGGTCCCGTTGCACCGCCTCTTCCAGAGACTTGGTGGATTTCTCCCTCCCCACCACCAGGGGAATGACCATGGATGGGAAGACGACGACATTGCGCAGCGGGAGAAGCGGCGCTTCGCTGATCGATTCCCATGTATTGATGGCGTCTTGGTGTGACATGAATTGTCTTACCTCCATTCTTTCCAGCATATTAGCACTCTTTGGTCACGAGTGCTAATCCGGTGGAGAGCAGGCTCTTTCGCCCGCCTGCCTGGATCGGCAAGACGAGCCATCCACTAGGGAAGCTTGCGGATGACCAGATCTACCAAGCCATAGTTCTTGGCGTCATCGGCGGACATATAGTAGTTGCGCTCGGTGTCCTTCTCGATCTTCTCCAAAAGTTGGCCGGTGTGGGCTGCCAAAATCCGGTTGAGGATGTGCTTGGTTTCGAGAATCTCACGGGCCTCAATTTCGATATCCTTGGCAGCGCCGGAGATCCCCTGACCGCCCAATAAGGGCTGGTGGATAAGGATCCGCGCGTTGGGTAAAGCCATTCGCTTGCCGGGTGTCCCAGCAGCCAGCAGCAAAGCCCCCATGCTCGCCCCCAGGCCGATGCAGATGGTATTGATGGGAGAGCACAAGTACTGCATGGTGTCATAGATGGCCAAACCGGCCGAGACCACTCCGCCCGGGCTGTTGATGTAGAGAAAAATGTTCTTGCTGCTATTCTCCGCTTCCAGCAAAAGAAGTTGAGCGATGATATTGTTGGCCACTTCGTCCATGATCGGCCCGCCCAGAAAAACGATGCGGTCCCGCAACAGGCGCGAATAGATATCGTACGATCGCTCACCGCGCGGTGTTTGCACTTCCACCCAAGGGATCACCACGGGAGGCCTCCTTCTTTATAGTTCATCTCCGGAACTCTCCGGATCCTCCTGCTCCAGTCGAGAAGAGGAAGCTTTCCACTCGGCCACCAACAGGTCAATGGATTTGATGCTGCGCAACGCCCCATAAGCACCTTCCTCGTCGGTGTGGTGATGTACAGCTTGCTCGGCTTCGATTTCCTCTTTGCTGACCTCCACCTGACGCTGTCGGGCAATCTCGGCCAGGACGACCTGCTCTTTCAGGAGCTCCACGGCTGTCTTTCGTCCGATGGCTTCCGTCCACTCCGCATCGCTGATCCCCAACTCGGACAGCATTTGTTCAAAAGTACGTCCTTTTCGTTTGAGCATCTCGGAATAAGAAGCCCGATATTTCTCCAGCGCCTCCTCTTGGGCGTGGGCGGAGAAGTCGAGAGGGATCTTTTCCAGGTAGTGTTGCACCAGTTCATCGCGCAAAGCCTTCTGGTAACGGCGTTCAGCCTGTTCTTTTAACTCACCCTCCACCTTGACCCGAACCTCTTCCATTGTCTGCAAGCCGAAATGGCCAGCGAATGCTTCGTCCTCTGCGGGCAAGATCTTCTCTTTGACTTCCACCATCACCACTTGGAAGGATACCGGCTGCTCGCGAGCAATCAGTTGGAAGGTTTTCTCTTCACCGGCGGACAAACCGACAAGTTGCTCATCGAAGCCAGGGAGAACTTGCTCCGAACCTAGCTCGAAAAAGTCGGTACGCCAGTCCCCATTCCCTTCCAGGCGCCATTTCAGGAATACTGAATCCCCGAACGCCGCCTGTTGCCCCTCTTTTGTGCGGTAATCAGCATAACTAGATCGCAGGCGGTGGATAGCTTCCTCTGCCTCCGCTTCCCCCACCAGTACCGGCGGCAAGTGGAGATGAATGCCTGAGACAGGCGGTAGTTCCACCTCGGGCCAGGGGTCGACAAGCAGCGTGATGCGCAGCGGTTGGCCCTCTGCAAGGGGCTCAATCTGGGTTTGTGGAACAAAGAGAGGGGTCACCTTCTCATGACGGTAGAACTCCTCGATGGCTTCCTCCAGCAAACGGTCCAACGCATCTTCGCGAATCCGCTCCTCGCCGATGTGTGCTTTGACCAAATTTAGTGGAGCTTTTCCACGGCGGAATCCGGGGATGATTACTCTGTTCGCATATGACTGAGCGATATGCTGCATCGTCGCAGCTACTTTCTCGAAAGGTATTTCCAGTTTAGCTTCGATCTGGTTGTCCTGCCTACTCGTTACAATCTCCAATTCAGACTCCTTCAGTTCCCAGCGGTCGAATACGCCTCGCTCGGCATCGCTTTGATAGTCCGGCTATTTTCTCAGATCATGGGGGAATCGTCCAACACGATTGAGTCTGGCTGGATGATGACGGGAGGTCTTTGCACCATCAAATAAAAAACAGGGGCTGCCGGGCGGCAACCCCTGCCATGGGGGAGGTGGGAAGACAGGCGATTTCTCGTTTGCCAACGCTAATATATTCGAACGGGTAACCCTTGTCAAGGGGGTCGGTGAAAAAAAACAATCGTCGCTCCCTGTCAGCGATGCTCGTCTTCAGGAGGCCTGGACGGGCAGAAGAGGGCTCGTCCCAAGGCTGCCTGGTAAGCTGTCCAGCGCTCCCCTGGAGGGGTTTGGCCGATCAACTCCTGAAAACGCTGCACCTGGGCGTCGAGATTATCGGCATGGTGCAAGGCGATCGCTTCAGAGGTCATCGGCAGGACCGGAGATCCGTTCTCCCGCGTACCATGGTGGCTGAGGATGAGGTGGTCCAAATGCAAAACCAGCTCGGGAGGGAAGCCGGGGATCGCGTCCACTTTGGTCATCACCAGCCGCTCCCCCAGGATGATATGATCCAGCAAGCGCCCGGCGTCACTGATGCGGAAGACCAGTCCTTGTGGTAAGTAAGTCTCAACCTTTCCCACGTCGTGGAGCAAAGCTCCGGCGATTAACAAGTCGCGGTTCATTCCTGGGTGATCAGCCATGGTCGTCTCCAACAGGCGCAGTACGGCGAGGGTGTGGTCAAGCAAACCTCCGTTGTAGGCGTGGTGAATGCGGAGAGCAGCGGGGGCTCGAAGGAAAGGGCCAAGGAAAACAGGGTCTTCGAAAAACGCTTCCAACAAGGCAGCCAAGTGCGGCTGTCGAACCGCTTCCACCCAACCCACGAGGACCAGGTGTTGAGCTTCCGGGTCCTTCCCACGCATGGGCTGCAGCTCATCTTCCTTGTATTCCCCGGGCTTGGCCGGACGCAGGGTTTGGATCTTCACCTGCAGTTCCTCCTGGTAACGTTGGGTGGTTCCTCTTACCAACAGTGGCGTCCCCACCGGGCAAGCTTCCAACGCTTCCACGGTGGCGTCCCAGAGACGAGCGGTAACTTGGCCACTGGCATCCCCCAGGATCAGGTGCAGGTATTTTCCGGGTTTCCCGGAGAGCGGGCGCAGCTCCACTTCGTGGACTACGAAACAGCTACTTACTGGGATGTCGGGGTTGAGTTCAGCGATCATCTGCTTTGGCAAAATCTCACCTCTCGATCTGGGGCAGCATTCCCTCACTGGGGAAGCGCGTGGTCTGGGGACCAATTAAGATGGTGCGAAGGACGGGAGTCGAACCCGTATGGTGTGAACCACTGGATCCTAAGTCCAGCGCGTCTGCCAATTCCGCCACCTTCGCGCGTCAGCGGAACGATAGGCCAAACTCGCCTACTTGTCCACCTCCAG
Organism: Coprothermobacterota bacterium; assembly: GCA_026389425.1. Taxonomy (GTDB): domain Bacteria; phylum Caldisericota; class JANLFM01; order JANLFM01; family JANLFM01; genus JAPLHV01. The sequence continues at coordinate 25,020 of JAPLHW010000071.1, read as the reverse complement.
GATACCCACCCCACGGACCGCCCGGGCATGTATTACCCGACGGCGGATCTCCTCCAGCATCCGGTAGGGACGACGGATCCCGTTGACTTTGACATCGGGGACCAGGCGCTCGCTGGAGAGGATCTGCAGGTCACCGACATCGAAGATGCGGTCGAGGAAGGACTGGTCCACCCCCATGTCACGGACACGCATCAGCTCCACATAGTCGATCTTACGGGCGATGAAACCGCGTTGGCGGATGAAGCGTTGGGTGGTCAGACGATAATAGCTGCCCAAAACGTAGTAGAAAATCATCAGCACGAGGAAAACGCCCACCGCGAAGAGAGCCAGGGCGACCCACCCCCAGATGGTGTACCAGATCGGCTGATTGGCCTTGAAGATGGTGGCCAAGCTGTCGGCAAGGGGTACCCGGTAGATGAGGACAACCAGACCCAGGACCCAGAAGAGAGCGGCCAAGAACCATTGGGCGATGAACTCTAATAGTGAGCGGCGCCCGTGCCAAACGAACTCTTCCTTCTCCTCGACGATCCCGCTGGGCCGCGAGCCCAGCATCTGCTTGGAGCGTTCAGCAGAGGGCGGGACTAACTCGCTTTGGGGAACCTCTTTTTCCTTGCGGTCGAAGAAGTTAGGTTCCAACCCTAAACCTAATTCCTTGGTGGCCGGCGACGATGGGTGTGGCTGGTCAACCGCGACTTCCCCTTCAGGGGTGGCTGGGGCTGCCGGTTCACCCGCTTCCGTCGGCTGTCGGTCCTCGGAGGTCAGCGGCGTTTCCTCTACCTCCCCTTGTGAGTCAGAGACGTTTTGCCCGCATTTCCAACAGAATTTGTCCCCCTCATGCAAGGGCGTGCCACAGTGTGTGCAGTTCATCATGCCTCCTTTTTCACCTTCATAATTGATTCGCATACCGTTCGCTTGACACAAAAACGCTCAAGGAGTCGGCTGTATGGGGGTGAGGAAACTCAGATAGAAGAAGCCCGTCTTCCCCTCCACCCGGACACTGGCCCACTCTCCCTCCTGCCAGAGGAGTTCGACCTGGGTTCCGCGGAGGAATCGACCGATCACGTCATATTGCTCTCCCGGCCCTTCTCGCAGGTTGGCGGCCGTACTGCTGATAAAACGAAGCGCCTTGCTGGAAGTAAGCGTCTGGCTGGGTAGGATTTGGGTGGGTGAAAACGTCATCGCCGGGTTTGTTGGCACTGCCGGAGATCCATTTCCACTCGGCAACGAGGAAGAAAAGGGCGGTGTGCAACCCACCAAGAAGACAGTCACAACCAGGACCAATCCCCAATCCAAACATTGTATGCGTCTACACACGGCTTCATCTTACTTCCTTTTCGCTCTTTCCGGCAGGGTCCGCGCGTCTCGTTTGGATTAAGAGGACAGGACCTTGGCCAAGGCGAGCAAGGCGGGGTCCAATTCCTTTCGCCTGGACGCGACCTCTTCCAAGGGAGTAGTCTTCACTTCGTTGCCCTGTAAACCCACCAACACTCCGAACTCGCCCCGCTCTAAGGCGGCGGTAGCGCCGGCTGCCAGTCGCGTCGCCAACAAACGGTCGAAGGCCCCAGGTGAGCCCCCCCGTTGAACATGACCGATGATCGTCACCCTCAGATCGTAGCCAAGGCGGTCGCGGTGCCTCTGGAAGTACTGGGCCAGCAACCCGGCGTTATAAGTGGCCCCCTCTGCCACCACCACCAGCGCATGAGACTTGCCACGCTCGTAGGATTGACGAATCTCGTCGGCGAGATCTTCCGGGTCGATCTCCACTTCCGGCAGCACGATCGCCTCGGCTCCGCCGATGATCCCTGCCACGAGAGCCAGGTACCCGAATTCCCGCCCCATCACCTCCACCAGGAAAGCGCGGTGGTGTGAAGAGGCTGTTACCTTGAGACGGTCGATGGCCTCCAGGGCGATGTTGAGAGCTGTATCCACCCCGATCGTCAAGTCTGAGCCATACAGGTCGTTGTCGATGGTGGAAGCCACCCCGACCACCGGAAAACCCATCCGGGAGAGTTCCAGCGATCCGGCTTGAGAGCCGTTTCCCCCGATCACCACCAACCCTTCGATGCCGATGGAGGCGAGGTTCTCCAATGCTTTACGCCGACTGCTCTCCTCTTTGAACTCGGGACAACGAGCGCTCCCGAGGATGGTCCCCCCCTGTTGGATAATTCCCCCGACATCGCGCAAGCCAAGGGGTACGCATTCACTTTCGATCAACCCTTTGTACCCATGGCGAATGCCGTAAACTTCCCACCCCCGGTCGATACCGGTGCGCACCACGGCACGGATGGCTGCGTTCATCCCGGGAGCATCCCCCCCGCTGGTTAGAACTGCGATTCGTTTCATCGCACCTTCCTCATCTCAAGGCCTCGCCAAATATTCGCAATGTCCTGCTGGGGACACCACAATAAAAACCAGCGCCGGCGGCATGGTCATCGCAATCAAGGGGCTGACTCGGCGGAAGTAGATCAGCGCCTTTGCGCTCTCTCGGCCTTTTGCTGATCCAACACCCGCTGGTTGTGCTTATCGGCGATTTTCTGCAGGTGGGCTTGCCACGTTTCCTGGGTGTAGCCGCGCGGCAACACCGTTCGCATGGTGATCTCATTCGGCATCGGCGCTCTGCCGAAGAGCTCGTCCAGCGTGATGTTGAAATACTTGGCCAAAGCTACGGCCAGGTCTGGCTTGAGGGCAGCTCTCCCGTTGATGATGTGGAAGAACTTGGACGGACTTACCTCCAAATCCCGGGCCACTTCTCGTGAGGCCAAAGCTCGTCGTTTCATGAGGAATTGGATTCGCTTACCCATCTCAATATCGATCTCTCTCATCATGTCATCACCTCTCGCTTATTGTACGTCAAAGTTACAAAACTGTCATGCCAGCAATAGTCCGTACTTGCAGATGGAAAGCCAAGGAGTGAATGATCGAAAGCAAGATATGCCAGTGGGAACAAGCTTTTCGTTGGTGGATCGCACAGGACTCGAACCTGTAACCCTCTGATTAAGAGTCAGATGCTCTACCAATTGAGCTAGCGATCCACGGCCCGAAACGATAGCATACCATCACTTGAAAGGCAAAGCAGGGACAGCTCCCTGACCAGCCATGACGCCTCTTCAGGGGGAATACGCCAGCCCTTCGTACGACTCGATGTCGCTGCAGCCAAGCCACGCTTTTCCCCTCTTGGCCTGAAAGCTCTCCCGATCTCAATCGATCCCCAAAGCCCACCGTCTTTGTTCATGTTGTATTATAGAAGGAAGAGCAAGCCGTGCCGGAGATCTTGATTAGCCCACTTGAAGCGCACCAGGCCGACATTCTGGGAAGAGTTTTGGCGGAGTCCTTTTGCCGGGATGATTCCTTGCGGCGTTTCGTTGCTTGCCGGCCGGAGCAGTTCCCGGCTTACTTCTCCTGGGCGGCCAGCTTCTTTCTGGCCAGTGGCCGCTACTACGCCTGGGGCGCGACCAAAGGAGAGCAGTGGGTCGGCGCAGCGCTCTGTATCCCCTCCCGCTGGAGCGCACCGCCTTCCCTGCTCCGGCGTTATCTTGCCCTTGCCTGGCAGATCAACCGATGGAGCAGCCTGCGTATGGGTTGGAACATGCTGCGCTATGCCATCCTGGCTGGTTATGGCCAAGAAGCCCTCTCACTGACCTTCCTCGGGGTGCTGCCCGCCTACCGCGGGGAAGCCATCGGTCGCAAGCTGCTGCGGCAGGTGCTGGACGCCTCACCCTCCCCAGTCGTTCAATTGGAGGTGGAAACAAACAATCAAGCGGCCATCTCCCTTTATGCCTCAGAGGGTTTTCAGGTCATTCGCCGTTTCTGCGTGGCCGGCATGAAGATGCAAGTGATGCGCTGGGATCGGCTGAAAAACACACTGCAAAGAGCGCCGGATCGTTGACATGGAAGCCCTGAGGCTCGTACAGTTGTAGCGGAAAGGAGGCTTGGGGGAGTTCCCCCAGTCACCCTCGCGAAAGCAGGGCGGGAAGCGGGCACAAGGAGAAGGTGCCTGAGAAGGGTAGCCGGCAACCTGTACTTGGGTTTGCGATGATATTAAGGATTATGACCAAGCGGTGGAGGGCTTTCTCTCCCAGACTTGGCAATACAGTAAGGAGGCAGTTATGAATATCGCGTTGAAAAAAACACCAGAACGCCCCATCATCATTACCATCATTTGCATCCTCGGTTTCGTCTTGTACGCCATTGTCTTTGTGCTTGGTCTGATCGCCTTTATCGGGCTGGCCAGTCTCTTCGGGATGGGGCTTATATGGATCGGGCTCCTGTCTCTCGTCCTCACGTTGATCTTTTTCTGGCCCTTGATCGGCTACTGGAACATGCGCAAATGGGGACCGATCATGTTCACCGTGCTGACCGTCATCTCGATTATCTTGGAACTGGTTGGTGGATCCTTTTTGACTACTTGGGACAGCATCATTAGTCTGATCATAAACGTCATCGTGATCGTTGTCGGCTTCCTCTACTACAAACAAATGGCCTAGGAGCAAGGTATACGTTGGAACGGCCGGTACGAACATGCCGGCCGTTCTCTTTGCCGGCTGCCGCTCTCTTTTCCCTCTCCCTCATTGTTGTGAAACCAGAATTCAGCGCCAAGGGCGCCGGCAGTGCTTCAATAGGTGGATTACATCTCCAAGTGGAAGATCGAAGTGACGACTGAATAACTTTGAAGGAGGAGTGAAACGTGAGCACTGCATTTAGTCCAGAACGTCCGCTCATCATCACCATCATTTGCATCATCGGTTTCATTGGCACCGCCGTTGGTTTCTTGGTCGGCATCATCGCCCTGATCGGCGGCACCCTCATCTTGGGTGGCTTCGGCCTGATCCTGGGGATCTTCATCCTGGCCATCATGCTCCTTAACTTCTGGCCTCTGATCGGCCTCTGGAACATGAAGAAGTGGGGTGTGATCTGGTACACTGTGCTGGCCGTGATCTCTTTAGTCTTCTCCCTGATCAACGGCACTTTCAGTTGGTGGACCTTGCTGATCAATATCGCCGTGATCGCCATCTGCTTCACCTACTACAATCAGATGCAGTAGCGCTCTCGAATACGGAGATTGAAAAGACCAGGGATCCCCACTTTGGCCTTTCTCTTCCCTGCTGATTGAGCGCATTCCGCCAAGATGGCACAATGGTGGGATGAAGAAATGATTCCTGCTAACGAGAATCGAGAAAGTTCACCCGCCTCGCAGGGAATGCCGTGATGACTAGTGAAGCCGGCCGCTGGGCTCGCTTGAGTTTTTTACTGCTGGCCGCTGTCCTGGCTGCTTTGCTCCAGCCGCTCCCCTGCCAAGAATATTCTTGTGATCGTCTAGACCCCCGCTCGGAAGTCCTGCGCTTTCTCCAGGCCAGCGATGTGGGTTCTCAAGCTTTGCTTCTCCACGTTCAAGAGGTTATCTGCCTACCCCCTCGCATCTTGAAAGTGACGGCCGATTTCCTGACCATGAAAGCGGGACATCCTCTGGATGGAGAACCCCTGTCGGCGATAGAAAGGCACCGCTTGACGATCGTCTTCGATGCCCAGCCGCTCCCTCTGCATACCAGCCCGGGAGAAATCGGGTCTCCCCTTCCAGCGCTTCCGGTGGTCCTCTACGCCCAAGATACCCACACCGCGCCGATGGGAAAAACAGTTGCTGAACTCCCCTGGGACTACCGCACGGGTACGCACATCCTGCTTGAGCCAAGCCTGGATGGCTCCACCGCCCAGCGGAAGCTCCGCTTTGAAGGTCGAACCTATCACCCGGTGCAACTGGCCGGGGCACCTGAGGCGAGTGATTATTCCCCGCTCCTTCGTCTAGGCGCCGTCGGAGGACGCGAGGTCTTCACCACCCTCTCCCCGACTGCGTCCCTCATCATCCCCGAAGATGGCGTTTTTTGGCCCTGGCTGCCGGTCTCGCCCTGATGTTAGTATTGCCCTTTTCCCGAAATGCCCGCTCCTTCCTTCTACTCGTTCATTCTCAGCATGTAGAATAGAGTGACAATGAGCCAATTTCAGCCTTCGAGAGAGCTTCCGTTCGCACCGCTCGAGGGCAGTCGCATCGCCGAGCCCTACCGGGACGAAGACCTCTTAGCTGATGCGCTCTCCAATTGGCTGGGTTGCCAGCCGGAGCCCCCGCCCTCGCTCCTCTCCTTCTCCACTGTCGGCTACTCGGACAGAGAGAAAGCCTTGGAGGATTTCCTCGCCGGCCTAGCCTGGGAAGCCAAGCGCCTGCCGCGAAGCGAAGAAGAACGGCAGGGTGCACTTGACCGCCTTTTCCAGGGATTTTCCCGCTTGGCTCTCTCCGCTCTTGGCTGGGAGCAGCGCCAACTCGACTATGTGCAAACCCAGGGATTCATGGCTGTCGCCATGCAGTTCTCGCGGGAAGCGCAGCGCACTCGGCCGGGGATCCCCGGAGCGGAGATCTTCCAAGCCGGGCGCAACGTCTGGGCGATGAACAGCCTGCAAGCCTTGCTGGGCCAATCGGTTCGCCTGACGCCGGCCATCTTCTCCTACAGCATGCTCTACCCCGCCACCGATAACCTGCTGGACAACCCCAAGCGTTCCTCCCTGGCCAAGCGAGCCTTCCAAGAACGCTTTCGCCGGCGCTTGGAGGGCACCTTGACCCCGCCGGCCAATGAGGTGGAGAAAGACATCTTCAGCCTGGTCGCAGGGATCGAGGGACAGTACCCTCGTGCCCTCTACCCCCAAGTCTTCTCCAGCCTCCTGATGATCCACCGTAGGCAAGGAGAGAGCATCCGCCTCCAATCGGGTCAACCCTTGTCGGAGGCAGAGGTACTTTCCCTCAGCCTGGGTAAGGGCGGTGCATCGGTGTTGGCGGATGGCATCCTGGTGGCGGGTACCCTCACACCCGCTTGGGAGAGGCTAACCTACCGGCTGGGGGGATTCCTGCAGCTCTTGGACGATTTGGAGGATTTGATCGAGGATCGACGCGGACGACGCTTGACGGTCTTTACTCAGGCCGCGGCAAAGGGTCTATTGGACTCACAATCCGGAAAACTCCTGGCTTTTGGGGGGCTCATCGCAGAAGAGATGGGATGGTTGGCCCCACCTTCCGCCCGCCCACTGCAGGAGCTGATGGCGATGACCCTCCCACTCCTGGTGGCCAACGCCGCCGGTTCAGCCAAGCGTAGCCATTCAGCGGCCTTCCTGCGCCACTTGGAGGTGGCCGTTCCTTTTCGTTTCAGCACCCTGCGAAAGATGGGATCTCGGCTGAAAAGCCTTCGGGGCTCGCTCTTCCGTCTGATTGAGGCAATATCCATTCCATAGAGGATCTCAGGCAGGCTATAAGTTGACAAGGCGATACGGCTCCGCCTTAGTCCAACGCGGATCAATCCAGCCACCGGCATTTTCCTGGAAAAAATCCTGACAAGGACTGGAAATGCTTGTTGGCAGCGTGGGATTATCTCCCGGGAAACGGTGAAAGTGGTACCCACCTCATTCGGGGAGCGCCCTGGCGGTTCGCCAAGGCGCTTGAGTTTCCTAAAGTAAGGTGGCGCTCCCAGCAGGAATCGAACCCGCAACCTACAGATCCGAAGTCTGTCGCTCTATCCAGTTGAGCTATGGGAGCGCGGTCGGCCCGATTATGGCAGGGTTTCTCCCTTTCGCCAATGATCTGCTTCACTCGGAAACCACGCCGGGTGGAGGCTCCTTCTATTGGCAGAGGGGGACTGCGCTTGTATCATGAGGAATGGATAAACTGAGCATCGTCGGACGAGAACAGAAGAAGAAAGGAATCTGATCATGGAGAGTCCATCGAAAAAGCGAAAGAGTCCCCTGCGCACCATCTTTTGCGTAGTGCTGACCGTCCTTGCCATCCTGGCCACCACCCTCGGGGCGACCAGTCTCTGGGCGGGATCGATCCTTTTCCGGACCGACCGCTTCCTATCCATCGTCTCACCGGTAGCCCGTGACCCACAAGTGATCGCAGTGGCCGGCGATGTCATCAGTCGCCAGATCGATGATGCTTTGCGTTTGCAGCAGCGCCTGGCCGGCCTTCTGCCGGACGACCTCGATTTTCTCGCTGCTCCTGCTTCTAACCTGGTGCGTGGCTACATCAAAGATTTGCTGCAGGAGATCCTCGCCAGTGAAACGGTGTCCAACCTGACCATTGAAGCGATCCGCCTGGCCCACCAAGCCGCCATGGCCGTGCTGCGCGGTGATGTGCAGGGAACTGTCTCCATTACGGACGGGCAAGTGGTCTTGAACCTCTTTCAACCGGTGGTGTTCGCACTGCGGGAACTGCAGAAAGCGGGGCTCTTGCCCGAAAGCATCCAGTTACCTCAACCCGGGCAATGGGTGGATCCCGAGCAAGCCCGTCAAGCCCTTCAATCCGCCCTGAGAGTTTCCCTGGAACCGGGCTTCGGCACTATCCCCCTCTTCCGTTCCGAACTGATCGTCCAGGCCCAGCAAGCCTATTCGCTATTCAACCAGTTAAACGTGGCTCTCCTCGCGGTGGCCGCCCTCCTTCTGGTGGGAGCTTTTCTGCTGGCCCGGCGCCGTTGGTTGGTGGGAATTATCTTCGGAGCCACCCTGGCTTCCTGCATGGGGATCCTCTATGGGGTGGCAGCAAGCCAAGTGAACGGTATCATCGCCTCATTGCCCGGGCAGAATGGCCGCCAGATTTTGCAAGCCGCCTTGACCCCGGTGGTGACCGATTTTTTGGTCTTTATCTGGTGGATGGTGGCGGCAGGATTGGCTGTTGCCCTTTTTTCCGGCATCCTCGGCTGGCTGGGACGGCGGAGAGCTGTTGCCCGGCCGCTCGTCGAGACTGTCGAGACCGAGGCCAAGCCGTAAAGCCCACCGTGTTTGGGAAGCTGCCAGGATTGCGCGTCTTGGATCAAGGCGCTGGGACCTGGGTCGGTTTTATTTCCCAAGCCCAGGTGAATTGACCGGCCAGAACGCGCAGCAGGGTCACGCTCTTGGATGGAATGTGGCTGCTGGATGGGTAGCTTATCGTGCCGGTCACTCCTTCCAGCCCCTGAGTGGACGCAAGAGCGGCCAGCAGCGGTTCGGCCTGATCAGTGCCGGCTCGACGGAGGGCATCGGCCAGCAGTTTTACCGCGTCGTACCCCAGCCCGGCGAAGGCGTTCTCCGGGTCGTGCCCGAACATCGCCCGATAATCCACAACGAAGGTCCGGGTCGACTCCTGGATAGAGCCCATCTTCAGATAGCCATGCGTAGTGCAAAAGGTATCCTCGACGGCAATTCCGCCCACGGCTAGAAGTTGCGAGGAATCGAAGCTATCTCCGCCCAAAACGGGTTGGTAGAACCCGGCCCTCTCCAGTCGATCGATCAACCAGCCGGCGTCTTGCGGTCCACAGGCGATGTAGAGAAGATCAGGGCGAGGGGTCAATGCCTTCAACCGGTTCATTTGAGGCGTGAAATACGTGGTTCCGCTGATAAAAGTGTCTTCCAGGAGGATTCGTCCACCTAACTGGAGGAAACTCTCTTTGAAATACCCGGCCAGTAGCCGGGCGTATTCCATGCCACCATCCCTCAGCAGATAGGCGTTTCGAGCGTTCAGCCGGTTGTAGGCGTACTCGGCCCCGGCTGCAGCCTGGGTGTTGTCTCCGAAACAGGCCAGGAAAAGAACGCCGGGAACCTGAGCGGGCAGTTTCGGCGAGCTGGCGCCGCTGGTGATGAATGGGATCCCAGCCTTGACCGCAGCAGGAGCTGCGGCCAGAACCTGGTCGGTGTCCGAGAAGCCGATCAAAGCCGCTACCCGATCGACCTCGACCAATTTTTCGGAAGCCTGTCGGATTGTCTCGGCATCGGTCTTGCCATCGTAAAGGACCAATTCCATGGTGCGCCCCAACACCCCGCCTGCGGCATTGATCTGCTTGACGGCCAGTTGGGCGCCGTTGGCTGAAGGGACATCCAAGGAGGCCTGGGCTCCGGTCAGGTTATAGATGGCTCCCACCTTGATTGGAGCCGTTGGAGTCGGCGAGGCCAGGCTGCTGCAAGAGACCACAGCCAAAAGCGCAAGTAAGACGCCCAGCAGTCTCACCGTTCTTCCAATCGTCCGTCCACTCATCCTTCAACCTCCATCTTTCGTTTGGTTTGCGGTTGCCTCACGATGCTTGTCCGGCGCCGGCTGGATCAATTCGCAAGGTATGCAGCGCCCGTTCGTGGCCAGGCCAATAACGCAGCAGTTGTCCTTCCCGGTCTTCCTCCCAGCGACCGTCGCTGACTTGGACCCGGGCTCCCCCGGGGAAGTGGCGGCGGGGAAGAAAGATCTCGGTAGGGGCGGTGACCGCGGGGTCGTGGCGAAATGAGAAAAAGAAACGGTGGCGGTGGACATCGAAGCGGAAAGAGATGGTCTCCCCGGCTACCGCTCGTGGATAAGGCCGGACGAAGGCGTCCAAGGCCCGGCCGCCCGAGTCGAGGTCGGCTGGATCCATCTGTTGGTCCAGACTGAAAAGAGAGAAATCCTCTTCATTCCACTGGTCTCCGTGCTGGTTGCGGTTGTCTGCTGTGTAATTCCAGATAGTGCAATGGGCCAGCCTCTCCTCCAGCGCCCGTAGGCTGCGATCAGCAGCCCGTTCCTGCCGGCGAAAGGAACCACGTGCATAGGCGCGTCCATTGTCCAGTGACAAAGGGATGCCGATCTCACCGAAAAGGACGGGGATTCCCCCCCTCTGCTTGCAAGCGGCTTCCTGGAAGCGGGCCAACTGACTGGCGATGGAACGGCGAACCGCCCACGGTCCCAAGACAACCCTCTTTTTGAAGATGTCGATGGCCGCCCAGGGAGTGAAGCGTTGTGTAACCAGGAGGGCGACGTCGTACCAGTGTGGTGCGAAGACCACCCCCGGGACATCCTCCGGCTCCCACACCAGCTCATCTCTCCCCTCGGTGTAGGTCTCCAGAAAGATCAGTGCCTGGGGGTGAACCTGGCGGATGGCCTGGGCGAAGCGGTTGGCGAAGGGCTTGTAGTAGTCCCGGGTGAAATCCGTCACCCGGTCGCCAAACCGGGCAAAATGACCCGGCGTCAGCAAGCGAGGCTGGCCGTTGCCATCCAGGTCCCAAACCCCGTTGGCCTTCCAGGGGCAATCAAAGCCCTCCTTCCAAACCTTCACGCCCTCATCATTGACCCGACGAGCGCCCGTGCGGCGGGGAAGCGAGCGACCCTCAGCCCACACTTCCACCTTCTGGGGGAAGCCCGCTCCCAGCAGGATCGATTGCCAAGGGGTGGGAGACGCCCCCTTGCGCAGGACTCCCCTGGCCTGCCGCAGATCCTCTGCTCCGATCCAACCCCGCCCCGGTTCGTTCATCGTGTCGTATCCCAGAACGTGGGCCATCCCTCGGCAGCGAGCCGCCACCTGACAGACTGACTGAATGTAGTGGCGCTGCAAGTATTCCTGGGCCGGCTCTCCTTCGATCCGGGTGCTGGGGGCAAAGTCGTTGCCGGCGAAAAAAAGGGTGAACATGGTGGCAGCTGCCAGCTTCTCGGCGTTGGTCGGCCAAATCAGCCAGGGGTAGCGATCCTGGAGAGCTTGGTGAGTGACCGCCGCCCCGCTTTGGTCCAAGCGAGACAAGTCAAAACCAATTGCCTCCAAAGTCCACCCGGGCGCTCCGTCCCCTCCACTGAAACGGCTCCAGACATCCTGGTGGGGATCAATGAAGAGCAGGAAGCCGAATCGGCCGGCAACCTCCAGCACGGCCTGCAAATAGTCCAAATAAGCCTGGTCGTACTGCCCCGGGCCGGCGTGTTCGATGGCCTCCCAGGTCACCAGGAAACGCAGGCAGTTGAAACCCCACTGGCGTAAGCGCTCGAAGTGCCGATCAGCCTGGTCCAGCGTGAAGGGGCGTCCCACGAAGGAAACCGAACGATGATCGAAAAATCCATCCCGACGCCAAGTCGCGCCATCCGGGACCATCGGCACCTTGCTGCTACCCCCTAAATTGACGCCGCGCAATAGAAGGCTCCGTCCCTCCTCATCGATCAGTCTACTACCCTCGATGCGCAACCCTGGCAATTCTCCTTCCGCTTGGTCCTTGCCTGCTCAGGCCCTTTCCAGCCAGCCCATTATACCGTCCCGGCCCTTCTTTCGGGGAGGGACGGCGCATTGGAGAAACCACATCCAAAAAGCCTTTCGCCCGGGCTTATTTCTCGTACAATGAAGACAAGAACGGACCGACTACGAGGAAGGCATCATGGACTATGAAAAGCTGGGCGTCTTCTATCTGGGCAAGGAGTATGATCTGGCGAGCGCGAAACTGCAGGAGGAGCTAGTCCTCTACGACTCCCGCGATCTGACTACCCATGCCGTCTGCGTGGGGATGACCGGCAGCGGCAAGACCGGGCTTTGCATCGACTTGCTGGAAGAAGCGGCCATCGATGGTGTGCCTGCTCTGATCATCGACCCCAAGGGAGACATCACCAACCTACTCTTGACCTTTCCCCAGTTGCGCCCGGAGGACTTCCTCCCCTGGATCAGTCCCGATGACGCCCGCCGCAAGGGGCTCAGCGAGGAGCAGTACGCTGCCGCCCAGGCCGATCTGTGGCGGGGCGGCTTGGCTCAGTGGGGGGAGAGCCCGGAGCGCATCCAGCGATTGCGCAAAGCTGTCGATTTCGCCGTCTACACGCCAGGCAGCGAGTTCGGCATCCCCGTCTCCATTCTGCAGTCCTTCTCTGCCCCTCGACTGGATTGGGAAGAAGAGGGGGAGGCTTTGCGGGAAGAGGTGCAAAGCACCGTCAGCGCCCTCCTCGGCTTGGTCGGGGTAGAAGCCGACCCCCTGCGTTCGCGGGAGCATATCTTACTGGCCAACCTTTTCGAGTACTTCTGGCGGAAAGGGGAGGATCTGGACCTGCAGAAGCTGATCCTCTCTATTCAGGAGCCCCCCCTTCGCCAATTGGAGGTCCTCGATGTGGATACCTTCTTCCCGAAGAAGGATCGCTTCCAACTGGCCATGCTGCTGAACAACCTGATCGCCTCCCCCACCTTCGCTAGTTGGATGACAGGCCAACCTCTGGAAATACCTGGCTTCCTGGCCACTCCCCAAGGCAAGCCTCGTCACTCCATTTTCTACATCGCCCACCTCAGCGAAGCCGAGCGGATGTTCTTCGTGACCTTGCTGCTGAACCGGGTCATCGCCTGGATGAGAGGCCAGCCCGGAACCACCAGCCCGCGAGCCCTCTTCTATATGGATGAGATCTTCGGCTTCTTTCCGCCGGTGGCCAATCCACCCAGCAAGTTGCCCATGCTGACCTTGCTCAAGCAGGCCCGTGCCTATGGCGTCGGGGTCGTGCTGACCACCCAGAACCCGGTCGATCTCGATTATAAGGGTCCCTCCAACGCCGGCACCTGGTTCGTCGGCCGTCTCCAAGCGGAGCGGGATAAGGAGAGGCTTTTAGATGGGTTGGTGGGAGCTTCAGCAGCAGCCGGCCGGTCCTTGGATGCTACAGAGCTGGGGACCCGCATTGCCGGGTTGGCCAACCGCGTCTTCCTGCTGCACAACGTCAACAAAGACACACCCTTACTCTTCCAGACCCGGTGGGCTTTAAGCTACTTGCGCGGCCCGCTGACCCGTCCCCAGGTGCGCCTTTTGATGGGCGATCGGCAGCCCGATGGCGTCGACGCCGCTCCTACAGGGGCGGGTGAAGGGATAACAGGCAGTGCTAGAAGCCCCTCTTTCAGCGAGGCAAGCGCCCTTCCTCCGGTCTCCCCTTCCGGCTTGCAACAGGGTTTCCTTGAAGTCCGCCTGACCCCCGACCAGGCTCAGGCAATCCCGGGCAGAGAAGAGGCCCCTCCTTCTCTTCTTTACCAACCCGCTCTGTTCGGCGTGGCTAAGATCCATTACAAGGATAGCAAACGGGGTTTGGACCAATGGCAGGAGCGGACCTTGCTGCTTTCCCTGTCGGGAGACGAAGGGACTGCCGGCTGGGAGCGGGCTCTCCAATTAAATAGCTCCCCGAGGCTGACGGAAGGTCCCCAGGCAAACGCTCATTTTGCGGCCATTCCTGCATCCGCCAACGAGCTCAAGGAACTGACCGCGCTGAGCAAGGATCTGGAAGAACACCTTTACCGCACCTGTCGGTTCTCTTTGCTAGCCGCTCCCACTCTCAAGCTGGTTCAAGCTGTCCAAGAAAGCGAACGAGATTTCCGCTTGCGGCTGGGACAAACCGCCCGCGAGGAGAGAGACCGGGAAGGCGACAAGCTGCGGGAGAAGTATCGCAAAAAACTGGAATCGCTCCAAGATAAACTGGCGCGAGCTCGCGCAGAGGTCGCTCAGCATCAGTCCGAGGCCAGTGCCAGGAGCCAAGAGGTTTGGGTTTCAGCCGGAGAATCGTTGCTGGGCGCCTTCCTCGGACGCCGCTCCAGCAAGGCCGCCTCCAGCGCCATGAGCAAGGCCCGGCAGAGCTCAAAAGCTGCGGTATCTATCCAAGAGGCTCGTGAAAAGCTACAACGATTAGAGCTGGAGATGGCTCAACTATCCCAAGAGATGGAGAGGGAACTCGTAGCACTGGCGACTCGTTGGAACCAGGCTACCGTATCCGTCGAGACCCTGTCAGTGGCCCCAATAAAAAGTGATTTCCAGATAGCTCCCCTGGTCCTGGTCTGGGCGCCCTACTGGCAATGGGAAAGAAGCCGGTCCCTCGCAGCTTGGTAAGCCGCGATTCGTAAACCAAACACGAGCTGAGAACGGCCTCATCCAGCCCTCCTCAGCTCGCCACCGCAGAGACTTACGATAAAGGTACCGTGTTATCGCTTACCGCTCTCCACCTGGGTAGCGTTTGGGTTTCCCCCTCTTCGCTCCCTGAGGGCGGGGACTGAAACCTCGCTGGCCGCGATCGCCATAGCCGCCCCTGTCCCCATAGCCGCCCTCAGTACTGCGGCGAGGCGAGTAGGAAGGGGCGTCTTTCTCCCATGGGCGGGAGGAAGGTTTGTTAGAGGAAGGACGTTCGCCGTAGCCACTGCCACTGCGGTTCCCTCCCCAAGGCTCTCCATGGGGCCGTCCTCCCTGGTAGCCACGCCGTTCAGTGGGTGGACCACTCCTGGGTGGGTAGCCACGCCGTTCAGCGGGTGGACCACTCCTGGGTGGGTAGCCACGCCGAGCTTCTCCCGAGCCTTCTCGTGGTGTACGCTCCCTATCGAAATGCTGCGGCCGTTCCGGACGCTCGCTCTGTTGCGGCCGAGGTGGTGCTTTGGGCAGCACAGGAGCCCGAATTTCATCTGCTTCCTCTTCCCCGATCAGGTCGGAATAGATGGGCTGGACGCGAAACTCGGGCCCTCCCTCCGCCTCCCCTTTGGCCTCCTCAATGGCCTCATCCGCGGCCTGGCGGGTGGAGAAAAGGCCGAAAAGGACGCCTCCTGCCGTGCCTGCCACCGTTACCAGGTATACTTTACGAAACATCAACTTCTCCTTTCTGCCGGGCTATCGTGCCGCGGCGCGGAAGATCCCATCGGATGCAGTGCAACCGTTACAGGACCGGGGAGGTACGGGCTCCATCTTTACGGCGCCGATACCTTTGTTTTAGCATAACCTTCGACCGCCGATGGGGCAAGTGATCATGCTTTTTCGGGAATCAAGATTGCTTCATCAGCCACCCTCCCCTTCAGCCCGGCGGCATTCCCCCTGCTGGGCTACTTAATTTGTTGGGGAAATGTATTAGCCAGCTGAGAGGTGAGATTGGGTGAACGGTGAAGTGCAAAGGAAGTCAGAGGAAAGTGCGAAGTCCCCCTCCAAGAAGGGGGAAGCAGTGAGGAAACCGGATCGGTGCAGGAAATCCGAACAAGCCATAAAGTCAGAACCTACTCCCTGCTTCGGGATAGGCACGATAAATCCTTTCTGACGGCTCTGGCGGAAAAGTCTGGGCATTGTCATTCCTTCCCCATCATCATAGCAGGGAACCAGGGTGCCCAACAGAAAGATGAATTGAAGCCATTCTCTGGGATGCTGAGGGAAAAAATGGCGGGTCCTGGGCAGGACCCGCACAAGGAGGAAAAGGACAACCTGTCGTTCCATCGACCCCTCGGTAAACCCCAGGGGTGGCGCGGGGCTACCCCCATCGGGTCCCCGCGCCTAGGACGCCATCCGGATCTTCCCATGACAGGTGATGCTTCCAGAAGTGTTTCACCTGTTGAGAAGGTTGTAAATCATGTAAATACCTGAGATTTGGCTCTTTTTGGAAAATTTTTCAAAAAAAACATCCAAGGTGTCTTTGGGTCAAAAGACGTAAGGCTCGCCTGTTCATCTGGACGTTGTTCGTCACAAAGGAGAGAAACGCTGCCACGGCCCGGCCATCTCCTTTAGTAATACTTGCCGCGGCCTCCGGCCAAGCTTACCTTGACTTCAAGGCTCGCGTCCGCCGCGCCTTTCGGTTGAGCTTCCTAGACCTTATCTTTAGCCGGTTCCCGGGAACCGGCTATCAGTTCCTCGCGGCGACGCCGGTATTCCACGATGGGGCGGTCCGCTGGGAATAGATTCTCGTTCATCCGCAAGGCTGTCTTCTTGGGCCGTTGGGTATTGACCACTCGCCGGTCCTGCAGGGCGATCACCCGGCTGAAGTATCGACCGCTCCAGGAAATCAGTTGGCGGAGGCCGGGAACACGCATCACCCTGTGGTAGAAGCGGGTGTAGACGAGGGTGTTCTCCTCATCGATGGGGGTGAAGAGGAGGACGATGCGGACATCAGCGGCCAAATAATTTTGCCAGACATTGGGGAAAAAGAAGGTCAAGCGGGGCAATCCCTCCGGTGGACCCATCTCCTCGGCCTTTCTGGCCAATGAGCCGTCCTCCAGGTGAGCGTAGGTCCAGATCAGCAAACGGTCACCTTCCCATCTCACAATCGGACCATCGATAGTGGTGCGGTGTCCGCGGCCAATACTGTTGTAATGGACGAAAGGAACATGAGCCGAGTCGAGCTGGTTCTCGATACAGCGCGAGTAGTGAACCCCCCAGCGGCTGGGAAAAGTGGAGTAGGCGAAGGAATCGTCGATGTCCGGCACGAAGGGAAGAGAAGGATATTCCTCTCGTGGTACGCCGTGCCAGACCCAGATCAGGTGGTGCGCTTCACGGACCGGAAGGGTTGGCACCCGGAAGTTCGGCGGAACCGAGGCGTTTCGTCCGTTGGCCGGAATGAGGCGACAGCGTCCACTGGAATCATATTCCAGAGCATGGAAGGGACACGCTACGTGGTCGCCGTGTACTTTCCCCAAGGAGAGAGCTGCCCCACGATGGGCGCAAAGGTCACGGGCACAGGCGACTTCTCCTGTTGAAGTTCGCCAGAAGACTAGCTTCTCTCCCAGCCGGGTTACCCCAACCGGCTTCCTGGCAGGGACCTCTTTGCTTTCTAAGACTGCGTACCACTGGTTTGGGATCATCGCGTCTCCTCCGTTCGGATGGATTGGCTTCGAAGTGCCTTGATTATACCCTCCTGTTGGCCGGACGAGGGTCAAGCTCTACAATCGGGGAATGCCGAATCAACCGTTTCTGCAGTTAGCCACCACGCGCAGGAGTGTCCGCCGCTACCAGCAACGCCCGGTGCCCCGCCAGGTGCTGGAGCGCTGCCTGGAGGCCGCCCGCCTGGCCCCCTCGGCCATGAACGCGCAACCCTGTTCCTACATCCTGGTCGACGATCCGGTCCTCCGTGATGCCGTCGCCCGCTTCACCTTCAACGCGATCGTCTCCTTCAACCGCTGGACCCTCTCCGCTCCTGCTTTCCTGGTAGTGCTCAACCGGTCTTCCTCTCTGGCCCGGGTTGGCGCCACCCTGCAAGGACGCTCCTGGCAGCAGGTGGACACCGGCCTGGCTGCTGCCCATTTCTGTTTACAGGCGGCGGAAGAAGGCCTGGGAACCTGTATCCTGGGCTGGTTCGGCGAGCAAAGGATAAAACGTCTCTTGCGCATCCGACGGGAATACAGAGTCGCACTGTTGGTGACCGTCGGGTACTCCGCTGAGGAACCCTGCGTTAAAGAGAGAAAACTTTTGTCGGCCATTCTCCGCTACAACCGGGAGGGCGAATGAGCCAATATTTCGTAACAACGTGACTTTCACAGACCGACCCCTCCCCTATCCCCAACTGGAGGGAGGCCTGGCCTGGTTGTGATGCCTCCCGTTTTTTTTCTGACTAAGGAGCCATTTCACCTTTGGTCTTGTATAATGTGACCATCTCACCGCCATTGCGGGCGCAGATCGGAAGGAGAAAATATGTCGATCTTCAAGAAGCTGACAGAAAAACCGGGTGAGTTGCTGGAGATCAACCGGCTGAACAAGCAGATCAGTGCTGAGGAAGAGAAGGTGCAAGTAGCCTTTCTCACCATGGGGAAGTTCATCTTCGAGGCCCAAGGCAAGGGAGAGCCGATCCCGCCGGAGCTAGTCGAGCACTGCGAGAAGGTCAAGGCGACCCGCGCCAAGATGGAAAACCTGCGGGTTCAAGTGTTAAAGCTCCGCGACAAGAAACAGTGCCCCCAGTGCGGCACCGAACTGGAGTTGGCCCAGCCCTTCTGTTCGAAATGCGGGGGCAAGCAGGAGATGCCTCGAGAAGCCAGCTCAGGCGAGGCGGCCAAGCGGAAATGCGGCAGTTGTGGGGCTGAACTTACACCAACCCAGGTGTTCTGCTCCAGTTGTGGTGGCAAACAAGAGCCGCCTGCCGAACCGAAACCGGCCGAGGGGACTAAGAAGTGCGCCAGTTGCGGGACTGATCTCGCCCCTGGGCAAACTTTCTGTTCCGGCTGCGGAGCGAAGCAATAAAAAGGCGATCGGCCAACCTCGGTTAGTTTTCCATTCCTCCCATAAAGGGGCGGCCTTCTGGCTGCCTCCTTTGCCGAATCTCCACCACAAAGAGGAGAGAACCGGTTATGATTCACACGCGGACTTCCTCCCGAAAGAGTAGGAGGAATAGTGATCTGGCTTGGCTGCAAGCTGTGGCTGAGAAGTTAGTCTCTGGGAGCGGACACTGCGGGATTAGAGGGCGGACCTAAGATGCGAATTCTTGGCGCTGCCATAGAGAACGATGTGCACGTGGCCGGCCTGGTGCATTTCTTGCGCTTGGCGGAAGAAGCAGGACATGTGACGATCAACCTCGGGCCTACCGTTCCCTTGGTCAAAGCACTACAAGAGGCCAAGCGGCAGGACGCCCGGATGATCGCCTTCAGCTATCGGTTGACCCCCTCCGTGGCGGAAGAGATCTTCCGGCGCCTGAAGCAAGAGATCCGAGAACTGCACCTGGAGGACAGGATTTTCGTCTTCGGCGGGACGCCCCCTGTGGCCGAGGAGGCACGGCGCTCCGGCCTCTTCCAGGCGGTCTTCTCCGGTCACGAATCGGTGGAGGAGATCCGGGCCTTTCTTCGCGGGGGTCCTGCCGCGGGGAGTGCCGAGATCCTGCCGCAGACGTTGGCCCAGCGGGTCGCAGCCCGATCCCCGGTCCCCCTCCTTCGCCATCATTTCGGCTTGCCGAACCTGGAGGCCACCATCGAGGGTTCCCGGCGCATCGCCGAATCAGGCCTTCTGGATATCCTCTCCCTGGGACCGGACCAGAACGCCCAGGAGTCCTTTTTTCGCCCCCAAGAGATGGACCCGGCTCGAGACGGCGCCGGCGGCGTTCCCCTTCGCCGGGAGGAAGACCTCGAACGAATCTATGGCGCCACCCGCTGCGGAAATTATCCCTTGTTGCGATGCTATGCTGGGACGCGCGACTTGGTGCGCTGGGGGGAGATGTTGGGGCGAACGATCCATAACGCCTGGGGCGCTGTCCCCATCTTTTGGTATTCCCAACTGGACGGGCGCTCCCAGCGGCCGCTGCGACAAGCGATCGAAGAGAACCTGGAGGCAATGCGCTGGTACTCCACGCATAATGTTCCCCTGGAGATCAACGACGTTCATCAGTGGTCCTTGCGCTATGCCCCGGACGCCGTCGCCGTCGCCGATGCCTACCTCGCCGCCCACATCGCCCACCACCTGGGGGTACGGTCCTACATCGCCCAGTACATGTTCAACACCCCGCCCGAGACCGATCCCATCCACGACCTCGGAAAAATGCTAGCCCAGAAGGAGATGGTGGAATCGTTCCGTGACGATCGTTTCCAGCCCTTGCACATGATCCGCGCCGGCCTGATGCAATTCTCCGCCAACCCTTCCATCGCCAAGGGGCAACTGGCCGCCTCCACCGCCATCGGCTTGGAGTTGGAACCACAGATCGTGCACGTGGTCGGCTACTGTGAGGCGGACCATGCCGTCCATCCAGAAGAGCTGATCGAGAGCCTCCAGATCGCCCAAGGCGTCTGGCGCACCCTGGCTGAAGGCCGCCCCCGGCTGGCCGCCGACCGCAGGGTGCAACGCCGGCGCGGGGAGCTCTTGCTGGAAGCCCGCTTGATCTTGAATCGGATCCGTGAACTGAGGCGAACCTCCCCCGACCCCTTTCTCGATCCGCAGGTCTTGGCCTTGGCCGTCGAGAAGGGGTTGCTCTTCGCTCCTCACGTCTTGCATGAGAAGTATCGCCAAGACCGTTGGATCACCACCACCGCGGGAGGATGCTGCCGCTCAGCCTGGGCGGAAAGCGGGAAACCGCTGCCGGAGAGCGAGCGAGTCGGGGAGGCTATGTCGCCCGCCTCTATTCCGATTCCGTCTTAGATGGCCCATCCTTCCATCCTGAGGATCCTTACCACGATCGGAATCAGGGGCGCAGTGCTTGTACCGAGCTGCGCAAGCGTTCCAGTTCCCCGCGGTCTCGTTGCTCCCCTTGAAAGGAGATCAGCAGCCAAGAAAGAAAAGCCATCCCCACCGCATTGACCACGATCATCGGCAGGGCAATCTGTCCCACCAAGACCAAGGCTTGGTCATAGGGGCGGGCGATGATTAGGATCAGGGCCATGTGCAGGCCTTCCATTAGGACAGCGAAGAGAACAGCCCGGCCAACCCCGATGAATTGTCGCTTGGCGGCCAACCAAATCAATCCGCCGATCAAACCGGCCAGCAAAGTGGCCAAGGGGCAGGCAACTCCGGTCAGACCGTCAAGCGTAAAGCGGTGAATCGCTCCGATCAGACCGGCTCCGATGCCGATTACCGGACCCCCCACCAGGCCGGCGAACATCGGCGCCAAGTCGCGAAAGTTGGCGATTGCTCCCAGCACGGGGACGCCGGAGATGGTGCCATAGATAGCCAGCGCACCGAAGCAGACGATCAATACCGTTGTGTTCAAAAGCGTGAACCGGCGCTGCAGCACCTGACGGAAGAAAGGGGTGCGGCTGACCAGGTAAACTACCACCAGTACCACGCACAGCCTCTCCAAGAGGATGCGAAGGCTGTCCCAGATACTCATCGCTGCCGCTCCAGTACCGAATCTATCTCCACCTTTATCCTTCTTTCTGTGCTCACCTTGCTCCTTTCCGCTCAGCCCCTTCTCCGGTAGAACCGCACTCACGGTCTCCTTTTTACTCCGGTTCGCGAGTTGACCGGAGGTCCATTCTATGCCGATCGTCATTCTCCGGCTAGATGCCGAATGGCGGAAAAATGGCTAGAATGAGGGGGAGTCCCTCGGAGGTGTAAGATGAACATAACCACAAACAGGTCGGGAAAGAATCCTCAGCTCCTTCGCCCCTTGGTTGCTCGGCCGGCTTGGATCCATGCTGAACGGGGGTTGGGGAAATGAGGTAGAGGGAAGGATGCCCGAGATCGTAGACCCAACGGCTTCCTCCCCCGCTACTACCAGTTGGCCCACATCCTGCGCGAACGAATCAGCAAAGGTGAACTGGCCGCCCACCAGCCAATCCCCTCCGAATGTCAATTGGAGACCATCTATTCCGCCAGCCGGGCCACCACCCGCCAGGCCATCGATCTGCTGGTGCGCCAGGGTTTCCTCTACCGCGGCGACCGTTACTTGGCCAAATTAACTCGATAAAATAAACGGAAACCCCTAGACTTGAAGAAATCCCTTAGGATATGAAGGTGATGGTAATTGGTCATGTGGTCATTACCAGTTAGGCTCTCCCGTAAGGAGAAAGGAAGG
This sequence comes from Coprothermobacterota bacterium, assembly GCA_026389425.1. GTDB lineage: Bacteria > Caldisericota > JANLFM01 > JANLFM01 > JANLFM01 > JAPLHV01. Next base: position 3,071 of record JAPLHW010000071.1, on the reverse strand, counting down.
CGACCGTGAGCGAGATCCCGGACGCAGAGATTCGACAAATCGTAGAGCGCGTCGTCCACCAGGCGATGGGACTTTCCAAGGCCAGTGTGATGTCGAGTGACCCATCCGTCTCCAGTCCCAGCCATCCCTCCGCCTCACTCGCACCATCGCACGGTGCTCCTCCTGCCTCTACGCACGTCTCCCCATCGGTCTCTACGTATATCGCCCCATACCCGGTCCCCGAGCCTAAAGCCTGCGGCCGCCAAGTGGTGGCCATCGGCGCCGACCATGGCGGTTTCGAGCTGAAAGAGGTTTTGAAGCGGGAACTGACAGCGATGGGCTTCGAGGTACTCGACGTGGGCGCCCAGGGTAAAGAGGCGGTCGATTACCCCGACTTCGCCCACGACGTAGCTCGCCTGGTGGCCGGCGGTAAAGCCTGGCGGGGGGTAGTGGTGGACGGAGCCGGCATCGGCAGTTGCATCGTTGCCAACAAGGTGCCCGGGATCCGGGCCGGCCTGGCCTACGACCTCTCCTCGGCGATGAATAGCCGTGAGCACAACGACACCAACGTACTGACCCTGGGCGCTGGTATGATTGGTGTGAATCTGGCCAAGCAAATCTTGAAAACTTGGCTTGCCACCATCTTCGCGGGGGGGCGCCACGCCCGCCGCATCGACAAGATCATGGCCATCGAAAAACAATACTTACGCTAGGGGGCGACACCAGATGGCAGATGTGAAGGAAGTACAGCGACTAGTAGAGGCCATCACCCGCGAGGTGTTGGTAGCTATGGCGGAGCAACAACAGCAAGCCGCCACCCCGAAGGGGCAGCAGTGCCGCTTTGACTGCGCTGAAGGGCTTTGCGTCAAGACTTGTTTCGACCGGGCCGGCAGGGTGGTCAGCGCCGGCGCGGAGCGCCTCTCTTCCACTATCGGGGTGATCCCCCAAGACCAGGTGCTGGCGGCGATGATCGACCACACCCTGCTGAAGCCCGATGCCACCCCCGATCAGATCGCCCAGCTCTGCTTCGAAGCGCGGAAATATGGCTTCGCTACAGTTTGCGTCAACCCAGCCTGGGTGGAACTGTGCGCCCAACTGCTGAGCGGTTCGCCGGTGAAAGTCTGCACGGTGATCGGCTTCCCCTTGGGAGCGTCAGCCCCCGAGGTGAAGGCCTTTGAGGCGCAGAACGCCATCGAACACGGCGCTGGGGAGATCGATATGGTGATCAACATCGGCGCCTTGAAGGCGAGGGATCTGGAGCTGGTGGCCAAGGACATTCGCGGCGTGGTGACCACTTCTCACGCCTGGGAAGCCTTGGTCAAGGTAATCCTGGAGGCTGCCCTCCTGACCGATGAGGAGAAAACCATCGCCTGCCTGCTCTGCAAAGAGGCCGGGGCCGACTTCGTGAAAACCTCCACCGGCTTTGCCAGCGGAGGGGCCACCGTGCATGATGTGGCTCTGATGCGGCGGGTGGTGGGATCAGAGATGGGCGTCAAGGCGGCCGGCGGGGTCCGCACCTATGAGGATGCCGAAAGCATGATCAAGGCAGGGGCAACCCGCATCGGCGCCAGCGCAGGGGTGAAGATCCTGCAGGGACCAGCTGGGGGAACTGCACCGCCCTCCCCCACCCCGGCAGTGATCGGGAAAAGCTATTGAAGGCGCCAGCCAGATGCTAATCGCCAAAGTGATCGGGACCACTGTCTCTACCATCAAGGATGCCAAGCTGACCGGCTGCAAGCTGCTGGTCGTCCGTCAGACCGACGAGCGCGGGCAGCCCATTGGGAAACCTTACGTGGCCGTTGACACCGTCGACGCCGGATCCGGGGACCTGGTGCTGACCTGCGCCGGCTCCTCTGCCCGGCAGACGGCGTACACCAAGGACACCCCAGTGGATGCGGTGATCATGTCGATTATCGACTCGTTGGAAGTGGGGGGCGAGGTTGTCTTCCGCAAGTCGTAGGAAGAGAGAATTTTGGGGACAGATTGCAATCTGTCCCCAAAATTCTTCGTCGAAAAATCGACGGCAGTTCCGCCCAAGTCAAAGCAGGACAAATGGATAAGGTCTCCTCCATCCAGTACGGACGGGCTTGAAGAAGGCGCGGTGCTCCTCGGTCGGGTGAAGGGTACAGCCGTCTGCACCTTCAAGGCCCCTGGAATGGATGGTTTGAAGCTATTGCTGGTGCAACCGTTGAACAAGCGGCTGGAGCCGACCGGACCGCTGCAGGTGGCAGCGGATGTGGTGGATGCTGGCCCCGGCGATCTGTGCCTGATGGTGCGCTCCCGTGAGGCTTCCCTGGCCCTACCGGAGATGAAGTTCGTACCGGTCGACCTGGCCCTGGTGGGGATCGTCGATGAGCTGGAGGTGCGCCCGGACCGTTCCTTTGACTTCACCCTACGTCGCGGTTGGAACCCCTACACATGAAGGAACAGCGATGATCCTGGGTAAAGTAGTGGGAACAGTGGTCACCACCATCAGTCACCGCGATTTCAAGAACCGCCGCCTGCTGGTGGTGCAACCGCTGGGTCTGGAGGGGGACGCGCCGGACGACGACTTCATCGCCCTGGACAACACCCAGGCCGGAATCGGCGACACCGTGCTGGTCAACCGGGAAGGCGGGGGGGCCCGCATGGTTCTTTGCAACCCCGACGCATGCGTCATCTCGGTGATCGTGGGGATCGTGGACTCGGTCTTCATCGAATGATATGCGGCTGCTAATGTGGACAGATTTCAAATCCCCCTACTGTGGGGGGTGGTGCGCCCAGCAGGACTCGAACCTGCAACCTGCGGATTAGGACTCCACTGCTCTATCCTGTTGAGCCATGGGCGCTCCGTTCCGCCAGGATTGTAGCAGAGTTTCTTCCTTCCATGAACCGTTACTGTAAAATCTTGGTCGATGAATAGGTCCCTGGATGTTGCCAAAAGAAGAGAGACCTCGTTGAATCTATCGCAACTCTGGAAAGACACGAGCGATTCAGGAGGTCTCCGATGAAAAAGGTACTGCAAGAGCTTCGCAAAGGCAAGGATATGGATAGGAATGGAAAGTGGGAAGAGATGGAAGGGAATGGACAAAGGGAAGATAGGGTTAGGAATG
>JAPLHW010000185.1 GCA_026389425.1 Coprothermobacterota bacterium | reverse complement strand
GTCGCCGATCTGGGTCAGGCTTCGGGCATCCCTCTCAAGATAAGTAGCGACATAGGATCCCGTCCAAAGCTGCCGGTCTACTTCCTTATTGCTGGCGATCTCGGGATAGTTGCCCCGCAGGAGAAGATAGGCCAAGTCGACGTCCGGCAAAGAGGCGGCAGGATTTCCTTCAAGAGCTTTCAGCCAGCCGGGAACGTCAGCCGTTTGATCGCCGCGGCCGAGGTGTTCGGCTAGGGAGAACGGAAGGAGGGACAGAACGGCGGCTCGGCCCGCCAGGGATTGACTGATCCCTTGCATCAGGATGAAATTCTGAGAACCGGTGAGCAGCCATTGTCCGGGAAGGCGCTGTTCGTCGATGCGCGTCTTGATGTAGGAAAGGAGCTCGGGCAGATATTGGATCTCGTCGATGATCACCGGCGGCCCGTAGCGATCCAGGAACCCGACTGGATCCTCCCGGGCGCGGATCCGAACATCGGGGTCCTCCAGTGAGATAAACCGATGCGTCCCGGCACCCAGGGCTTTCAGCAAAGTCGTTTTTCCTGATTGCCGAGGGCCGGTAACGATGACGGCGGGGAACGTCCGCATGGCCGTTCGAATGGCCTGAGCCAGCGCGCGCGGTTTCATGGATTTACGATAACCCTGTATATTTAATATGTCAAGTTCATTATCAAGCCCATGTCTGCCTGGCACTAATTTGCATTTATAAAGGGGACAGATTTATTTATTGCTTTTTCGTTAGCCATGAGTTAAATGGTTAGTTATGCCAAGAACTTCGCGAATCATAGCAGCCGGCTATCCTCATCATATCATCCAGCGTGGTCACAACAGACAAGACGTTTTCCTCGCCGATGGGGACTATCTGTATTACCTTAAGAACTTGCGGGAATGGAAGGACGCCTATGGTTGCAGAATCTATGCCTATTGCCTGATGACGAACCACGTGCATCTGATCATTGATCCTGGCGAAGATGAACGGAGCCTGGCTTTCCTCATGAAACAAGTAGCTGGAAGGCAAACCAGGCATATGAACAGGCTGTATGGACGGACGGGAAGCTTATGGGAAGGTCGCTATAAATCAAGCATGATCAGCGCTGACGAGTATCTCTTGGCTTGTTGCCGGTATGTTGAGTTGAACCCGGTGCGGGCGGGAGTCGTTGCGGATCCTGCTGACTACCGATGGTCCAGCTACGGCGTTAAAATCGGCAACCGTCAAGAAGAATGGCTGGATGAGGATCCCTGTTACCTTGGCCTTGCCGATAGCGAGAAAGAACGAGCGGAAATTTATGCAGCCTGGGTGAATGAGACTATTGCGGCGGAAGAATGGGAACTGATTCGTACGTCCCTCCAACGCGGACAATTAACGGGCAGCCCCCGTTTTGTGGAGGAAATGGAGAAGAAGCTGGAAAGGCGGCTAGAACCTCGAGGGCCGGGAAGACCGAGGAAGGCCGGAAAATAAATCTGTCCCCTTATTCTCTAAGCTGCTTCTCTACCTGGTCGAGGGAAATAGCGCTCTGTTCTTCCTTGAACTTGTCGAGCATTGACAGGAACATGTAGTTTTGCCGTAGAAGTTCGACCTCCGTCGCAAACTCGTCTACATGGCTGACCAAGAAGGAATCCCCCTTGTCAGTCTTGATCAAGAGAGAGTCACTCCGAGCCATTTCGAGCAGTTCCGCAACGGAGATGGGCTCTAAAGAAATAGTTAGTGTCTTCACAATGCGACCTCCTTTCCTCCAATAGTTAGTTTGTTTTCTTCCTTTTCCCCAATCGCGAGAACTCGGACGACGCGATGGGCGATGTCCACATCATAGAACACCCGGTACTGACCAATGCGCAACTCCCAGTCTGACACGGGGTTTTCCCGTAATAATTTGGCTCTTTCTCATATCGTGTGGGTAAGACGGTCTGAGGATAACGAGACCCTTGGGATCATTGGCTTTCCTGGGAGCGCCGCACCCCAGTGCGGCATCAGCAGTGATTTGACGGAAGATAACCACCCTGGAGAGCAACCAC
>JAPLHW010000270.1 GCA_026389425.1 Coprothermobacterota bacterium | reverse complement strand
GGCAGCGATCGCCGGTTGGTTGAAAGTGACCCGCGGGGTGCATGAGGTGATCTCGACGATCATGCTCAATTGGATCGCTGTCTACTTGGTGGAGAATTGGCTGGTGACAGGCCCCCTTTCTGCGGTGAAGGCGACCGGATCAAGCGATGCCGGGACACCGATCATCGACGGTAGCGCCATGCTCTGGCGTTTCATTGCCTATCCGCCTGATCAGGCCGGTAGAATCGGTCTGCTGGTTGTCATTTTTCTTGTGGCAGCGATCGTGGCTCACTACATCCTCAACCGCAGCTCTATGGTAAAAGCGACCAATTTGATACTCTCTTTGGTTGTCGGCGCCGGAGTGGCGGCTCTCTCCTCGATCGCTATCTTTCAGTGGCAGTTCGGCATCCCTGGGGATCGTGCCAACATAGGCATCTTCTTCGCCATGGCTGCGGTGGCCATCACCTTCATCCTTCTCTACCGCACTGTTACGGGCTATGAGATCCGAGCCACCGGTTTCAACCAAGAAGCCGCTCGTTACGCTGGGATCAACATCAAGCAACGTACCATCTTGACCATGTTCATCGCCGGTGGACTTTCTGGTGTGGCTGGGATGTTGATGATTTGCGGTACGGAGAGACGTTTCCCAGGCGTGTTCCCTGGTGGGTACGGTTTTGACGGCATTGCTATGGCTTTAATCGGCCAGAACAGCCCGATCGGCACCTTCCTGGCCGCGGTTCTTTTCGGCATCATCCGTGGAGGGGCGACTAGTATGCAACTGCCACCGTATGAGATCCATAAGACTTTCGCGGATATCATCCAAGGATCAGTGGTTCTCTTCATCGCCGCGAATAACATTATCCGCTATCTCCTGATGCTTCCCTTCAAACGAAAAGGGGAGGTGGACTGATGTTCCAACAAATCCTCATAGCTGCACTCTTCTCGATGCTGCAATTCGGCACACCGATCCTCATCGCCGGCTTGGGCGGGGTGATCAGCGAGAACTCCGGCGTGGTCAACCTTGCCTTGGAAGGGATCATGCGCATGGGTGGCTTCTTCGCTGTGGTCGGCGCTTATTACACCGGTAACCCTTGGCTTGGATTGGCTCTCGGCATTGGAATGGGAGCTGTCATGGGGCTTCTGGCCGCCTGGGTGACCGTCAGTTGGCGTGGCGACCAAGTTGTCTATGGTGTGGCCGTCAACGTCTTCGCACTGGGCGGAATGACCTACCTGCTGCAACTGTTCTTCAACACGACGGGCCACTCACCCCCAGTCTCTTCCTTCTCCTCCGGTGTGGTGATCTCGCCCACTTTTGCCCAAGGGCTGCTGGTATTCCTGGTCGTCGGTTTGACCTATGCCATTGTCTCCTGGTCGATGGCCCGAATGAAACGTAGCAATGCCAAAAAAGCTTTGATCTTAACCGCGGTGATCGGTCTTCCACTCGGCATTGCCTTTTCCTTTTTTACTCCAGCACGAGAAGTCGTTTTTGGTGCATTCAACAAGCAGACCATCTTTGTCTACTTCGCACTGATCCTTCCCTTCCTCTTGCATTTCCTCCTTTACCAAACCAAATGGGGCCTGCGGATTCGTGCGGTGGGTGAGAATCCAAAGGCCGCTGACACCCTGGGTATCAACATTTATGTGATCCGTTACGCCTGCGTCATCCTTTCCTATGTCTTTGGAGCCATCGCCGGTGCATCGATGTCGATCGGGCAACTGGACATCTTCGACAACCATATGCCAGCCGGCAAAGGGTTCATCGCTTTGGCAGCCATGATCTTCGGCAAATGGAAACCGCTTGGCACCTTGGCAGCCGTCCTCTTTTTCACCCTGGCTGGGGTGGCTGGCGATCTCATCCAGGGGCTCAGCACCACTTACCCAGTGCTGGCTTCAATTCCCCGTGGCTGGTTGAACGCCTTCCCGTATATGCTCACCTTGCTGGCTCTGGCCGGTTTCGTAGGACGGGCGGTTCCTCCGGCTGCCGATGGGATCCCTTATGAGAAGGGCGAGAAATAATCCCTAATTGGTCGAGTGTCGAGAAAGGCCGGTATCCCCCGGCCTTTCCTTATTTTAGGGGTGCGGAGAGAGAGGCAAACCGCGAGACCGTGAGTACCGCTGGGCCCCGATGGCAGGAGAATTGAAGCCGTGAAGAAAGGCTGCGGATCGGGAACGAAACAGGCTTGGTCAGTTTCTAATGATAAAAGGAGGTAAATCACTGATGGAATCTGTTAATCGCAAGGAAATGTTGCTGTTCATGTTGGATGACGCACAATCAAACCTGGAGATGGCGCTCAAAGACCTCACTTCGGAGGAGTTCTACTGGAAGCCGGTCCCGGGAGCGTTGATGCCCGAACAGGCTTTCCAGGACCCACCGCCTTCCGGGCTCTCTACCATTGGTTTCAAGATTGCCCACTTGGTGGTGGGCTTGACCCTGACCGGCGAATATGCGATCGGTTCCGGCAAATTGACTCCCAAAGATATCTTCGCTCGCGCTCCTCAGGATTTCGCCGGCTGGATGGAATTCCTAAAAGAAGCGATCGCTTGCTTCCGCCAAGCTTTCTTGGACAGCTCCGAGGAAGCGTTAGGAGAGAAAGCAATGGCTTTTTGGGGGGAAGAATATCCGGCATGGCAAATTTGGGTCTGGTTGATTGCCCACAATACTTGGCACGCTGCCCAAGTCCGCACCATGCGGGCGCTCTACCAAGCCAAGAAGCCCTAACCAAGAAACTGGCTATGGCGTCTCTTCGTCGGAAAGGAAGCGTTGTGCTTTTTCCAACCACTGAGGTATAGGAATGGACTGCGGGCAATGCTCCAAGCATTGCCCGCACCGTGTACAACGATCGGCTTTGCCTTCTGGTCGGAACCAATGAGCGTAGACAAAACGGGAGCGTACCGGCGTGTTGTACATGATCGCCTCATTGTAGAGTTCCAGGACAGCCGGGATCCGCACACCCTCAGGACAAGGCTGACAGTAGCCGCATCCAGTGCAGGGGACAGGGCTCATGGTGCGGTATTTCTCACGTACTTGGGCGATCAAAGCCTGTTCCTCGTTGGAGAGGGATCCGATCTTGGAGACTTCCGCGCTGGCCAAGTTCTCCCGGACTTGTGCCAAGGTGCTCATGCCCGAGAGAACGAGCGAGACATCAGCTTGGTCCCAAACCCACTGTAAAGCCCAATCAACAGGAGAGCGGGGGTTCTGTGCTTGGGACCAAAGTGCTTGAATGGGTTCGGGAGGGTTGGCCAAGTGCCCGCCTCGTATTGGTTCCATCACCACAACAGCTAACCCCTTGCTTGCTGCATACTGTAGACCTCGTCCGCCAGCCTGCAGTTCAATATCCATGTAGTTATATTGGATCTGGCAGAAATCCCAGCTATCGTAGGCATCGATGATCTCCTGGAAGACAGGATAGCTATCATGAAAGGAGAACCCAAGATGTTGGATACGGCCGTCTGCTTTGGCCCGTTCTGCCCAGTCCAGCACTCCCAGATCCCGCACTTTGCTCCACGTTCCCTTTGAAAGAGAATGCAGCAAATAGCAGTCGATCGTCTCTGTGCGAAGTCGAGTTAATTGTTCATTCAGGTAGCGATCGAAATCATCTGCTCCTGTTACCAACCAGCAAGGTAGCTTGGTGGCCAGTATCACCTTTCTGCGGTTACCGCCCTCTAATGCCCTACCGATGAATACTTCACTTCTTCCACCATGATAAGGATAGGCGGTGTCCACATAGTTCACTCCACCATCGATCGCCAGTTGGAGCATGGCTGTGGCTTGCTCCTCGTCGATGCGTTTGGGGTCTCCCTCCAAAACTGGCAGACGCATCGCTCCAAAGCCCAGGGCGGACGGTTTCCAGTCCAGACGGCCAAAGGTTCGATATAGCACGGATTTCCTCCTTAAAGGTCGTTTACAACAACATCTTACATTAACCTTCGTGAACGTACCGAAAGCTGTACAATGATACCAATCGTGAATAGCAATTTTCTTAGACGTCTCTATTCTATCTGGCGCCCGGAAATGTACCACGGCTTCGGGCACAAGCAAGGCTTCTTCCAAGGATGGTACTTCAAATTGGTCATCCGGTTGGTGGTGGAATCTCCGGGAACGCCGCACCCAGTGCGGCAGAAATGAGCGCTGAAGAGCAAGAACCAGATCCGAGGAGCGGCAGTGCAGTTTTCAACTCCAGAACACCCTTGCTTACCACTTATTTTCTCATTGTCTGTGCATATTGACTTTCAAAATATACTGTGTAATGTATACATTACCCCGCTTAAGGAGGAAAAAGAAATGAAGAGGTTCTGGCTCAATGGAGTAGTTTGCCTTCTCGTCCTGCTCCTTGCCGGCAGTGGTTTGGCTCTCGGATCAACCATGCATCCAATAGAGCATGTTTCTCCGATTAGTGATGCGTCATGGGTGCAGATTCCCTTCGACAACGGGATTGGCTCCGCTCAATGGGAAACCGACAAGGGTCCTGTCCAGACAGATGGAGCCAAAATCATTGATGGGTTAACCTATGTGCCATTCCGCTGGGCGGTGGAATTATTCGGCGGATCAGCGACATGGTCTAACAAGGAGGACGGGAGCACCGATGCCGTCTATTTCTATGCTCCTGGAGCTGACATCCCTACGACGCCAACCGGGACGGCAGTCAGGAGGCCCCTCTCCACTATCGTCTACAACTGGATTCCCAACCTGGACGAATACCTATCCACCATGGAGAAGGATTTCGAGGCGGCTTATCCGGAAATTGACCTAACGATTATGAATCTGCCCGATTACTACGGTGACCCCTATGGGGTTCTTGTCAATCAGGCAGATGTTTATGAGTGCGATGAGGGCATGTTGCCTGAAATGATTGCTGCCGACAAACTGCAACCCTTGGCTGCCAGCGAAGTCCCCAATCCGGACGATTTCTTGCAGATCTGCAAGGATGTGGCTGTGAAGGATGGCACATGGTGGGGCATTCCCCACTGGACCTGCACGGACTTCATGTTCTATAACAAAAATGATACGGAACTGGCCGCCGCGACAACTTTCTCCAAGTTGGAGGCAGCGATCGGCGGCAAGGATCACCCACTGGGTCAGGGGCTTCTGGTCCAATTCATGGGTTACCGAACAGTGAACTACTACAAAGATTGTCTGATGGATCTCTATAAGGACGACCCCGCTACCTATTGGAGTTATGTAGACAAAGACAATGTCAATATGCAGGTTGTAGGGCTCATGAAACGCATGATCGCCCTGGAGGACCCGGGCATCGGTAGAAACGCGCTGAACGCCAAGATATCGCCTTATCTAGATACACAGTTCGTCTACGGCAACGGTCGAGCCACTGTTTATTACTCCGAGGGGCTAGGCTACATGGCGGACATCATTGATAACGCGCAGAATGCATGGTTCGATACGACCCTCAACCTGGAAGACATCGCCATCATGCCGTTCATTCAAGCTGATACCCCCGTGTCCGCCTCGACCGGTTATGTGGATTCCTTCTGTCTGGACAAGTCGCTGACCGGTCAGAAGCGAGCCGATGCCCTGACATTCGCCCAGTGGGTCACCAGCACGAAAGAAAACGTGCGTCAGGTTGCCCCTCCGGATGGCAGTACCGTTCGTTACCTCTCCCCCGCGCGGATGTCCGTGTATACGGACCCGGGTCTGCTGGCAGTCGCTCCTCTCTACAAGTCGATGCTTCCGGCGATGCAGCGTGGCCGCTACTTCCTTCCTCCGGCTGATTTAGACGAGACGGGATTAGAAGACAAGTTAAACGAGTTACTGCCTTTCAACTAGAAACCAGAAAGAGTCCAGTGGCCGGGGTAACTCCCCGGTCACTGGACGAATGTATAGGGGAAGGTGAAGGCCATGGAAGCATCAGTATCAAATAACCTTCGACGGACCATGCGCACGGAACTGGTGCAACTCATTCGGGAAGCAATCTTGAACCGAGAGTATTTGCCGGGTCAAAAACTAGTCGAAGAGGAAATCTGCCTAAAATTTGGAGTGAGTCGAACGCCGATCCGCGAAGCATTATTGGTTCTTGAGCAAGAAGGATTGATCGACAATCAGCCGCATGTTGGCATGTTTGTGATTTCATTTCGCCGTGAAGAGATCATAGATCTGCTTCGAGTGGAAGCTGCAATGGAAGGTTTGGCGGCTGCTGAGGCGGCGAAAAGGATTACCCCAGAAGAGATCATCGAATTGGAATCGCTTCAGCAAGAGATGAGCTCACGCCAACAACCAGTAGGCCAAGAGGAATTCTTCGACTACGACCGCAAGATACATGCGATGCTAGTTCGCTCTTCTGGTTCTCCAACATTAATAAATATCTTGGAAAAGCAATTATCATTAGTATATTTGTGTAGGTTTTATACAATAAGAGCACCTGATCGCTATTCTCACTCAGTGAAGGAGCACCAAGCGATCATCGATAGCTTTAAGAGCCACGATTCATTGCGATCAGAAAAAGCCGCACAAGATCATCTGGAGAGCGTTATTAAGGATTTTATGCGAATGGCTAATGGAAAGGATGCGATGGCGGATGGAAAAGGCAACTAGAATCCTGGGAACAAATGAAGTAGCTGCAAGCGATGGAACATGGTCGCAATGTGTGCGCCGTGGGAGTGTAGTCTGCATCTCTGGACAGATCTCTTTAAATAGCGACGGCCAAGTGGTGGGGAAGGGAGACTTTGAAGCTCAGGCCAAGCAAGCGTTGGATAATTTGATGGCCATGCTGAAATCTGCAGGTGGGAGTCCCGAAGACTTGATCAGCATCAATGTCTTTCTCACCGATATCCGAAACCGAGCGATCTTTGCAAGGGTCCGCGATCAGTATTTTCGGGATAATCCTCCAACCAGCACGCTCGTCGAGATTAGCCACTTGGTAATGGAAGAATTAATGATCGAAATTAATGGGATGGCAGTGCTAGGGTAGGTATGACGGCGCGCTACTCCCCTTGGGAAAATGCGAACGAGGAAGTAATACGCCGTATAGGCTCTGCCCACGTATTTTGGGTTGGAATGAGCACGGCTGGTCGAGAAGTTCATTGGCTACGCGAGGGGCGTTGTTTGCTTCATGCAGGCCCCCCTCTACCTTGGAGCGAAATGTGCGGAGCAATGCGCAATGCCGCAATGGGTGCGATTCTCTACGAAGGATGGGCGGCAACTTTGGAAGAGGCCGAGGGCATGGCTGAGAGGGGGGAAGTTGAATTCGCTTCCGCACATGCGCATGGGATGTTGGGTCCGATGGCTGGTATCGTAAGTCCCGCTATGCCTGTTTTCGTGGTCGAGAACAGGCCTTTTTCCAATCGGGTTTTTATTACCATCAATGAAGGTCTTGGACAAACCTTGCGCTTTGGCGCCAATGGAACCCTTGTCATCGAGAAATTGCGTTGGATTGAACGCCATCTGGCTCCGTTGCTGGAGGAAGCGATTGTTCTGGGAGGAGCGGTCGATCTATCCGCCATTATGGAAAGAGCGCTGCAAAGAGGAGATGAGTGCCACAATCGGAACAAATCGGCGACTTCATTACTGTTTCGTCGGATCGCCCCTTGGTTAGTGAAGTCATCATTCTCCAAAGAAGAGATCGCTGAGGTCCTTTTTTTTATTGATCGTAACGACCATTTTTTCCTGAATCTTTCAATGGCCGCAAGCAAGGCGACGATGGACAATGTGAGAGACGTTCAGGGAAGTACAATTGTTTCATGCATGGCAGCGAATGGTTTTCAATTCGCAATCCAGGTTGCTGGTTTGGGATCTCGCTGGTTCACGACAGAAGCTCCGTTGGCGGAAGGGAGATATTTCCAAGGTTATGGAGAGCAAGATGCCAATCCGGTAATGGGAGATTCGTATCTATCGGAAGCAGCTGGACTGGGAGGGGTAGCGATGGCTGCTGCTCCAGCGATCACCAATTTCATTGGAGGAACAGTGCAAGATGCCATCCAGACAACGGAAGAGATGTACAGGATCACCGCTGTCGAACATCCTCGTTTTCGGATCCCTTTCCTAGACTACAGAGGCACCCCTTTGGGGGTCGATCTTCGAAAAGTCGTCGAACTACAAATTACCCCGGTGATCAATACGGGGATAGCCCATCGCCTTCCAGGTGTGGGGCAAATCGGAGCTGGGCTTTTTCGACCTCCTCTCGATTGCTTCACGAAGGCTTACTCCACTTTAACTCACTAGTAACTCATTTTAAAAGGAGCATGAATACGATGAGAATTATCGATCTCTCGATGGTAACCTCTACCGACCCCAGTCCTTTGATGAACGTAAAAATCACCAACCTGCCGCACGAGAATGGCGCCAAAGAAGACCAAAAATACTACGGGATCGATCCCCAAGACTGGCCGTTTCCTGGTAAGGCATGGGCCGATGATTTTCTTGAAATGACCACGCATGCCGGAACGCATCTCGATTCACCTTGGCACATGGGTCCTCTCTGCGCCGGGATGAAACCGAAGACAATTGAAGAGTGGCCGTTGGAATGGTGTTTTGGCGATGGCGTAGTGGTCGATATTCGAGATTTGGCGGATGGTTACCAGCTCTCTACAGTTGAGCTGAAGGATCGTTTGAGCAAGATCGGCTACACGCTAAAGCCTCTGGACATCTTCCTCACGATGACCGGCAACGATAAGCTTTGGGGTCAACCAAATTACGCCGATCATGGCGGCCATCTTTCCGCGGACGCTTTGGAGTGGGTTCTGGATCAAGGAATCAAGACGGTAGGAACGGATTCGTGGAGCTTTGACATAGGATACAACCACTGGTCAAAACAATATAAAGACCATGGTCGCGATCCGAAATATCTTTGGCCATGCCATTTGGTAGGAACTCGTAAGGAATATGCTCACTACGAGAAACTGGCAAATTTAGACCAATTACCGCCATTTGGTTTTAAGTTTTATGGATTCCCGATTAAGTTCTACCATGGTAGCGCTGGTTTTGTGCGAGCGGTTGCTTTTCTCGAGAATTAGTAAGCCGTGAGAATTCGAGACCATCTGTTTCCGACCAGTCCTTCAGAAGCTATTGATATGCTTCTGAGGGAAGATGGAAAAGCCCGTCTGATTGCAGGCGGAACCGATTTAACCCTGGAGATTCGTGATCATACCAACAAATTTGAGGTGCTGGTTGATGTAAGTCGAATTCCCGGATTGGATCGGATTCATTCGGATGGATATCGCATTCACTTGGGTCCACTGGTAACGATGACCCAAGTCGAGGAATCGCGATTGTTGAAAGAGCATGCAGCTGCCCTCTGGGAAGCCTGTTCCTGGGTTGGCGGGCCTCAAATTAGAAACCGAGCTACACTGGCTGGCAATATCGTTTCAGCGCAACCAGCAGCTGACGGAGCAATCGCTTTGGTTGCACTGAATGCCAGACTTAAGGTCCTTGGCGTCAAGGGAGAACGAGAGCTTATGCTGAGCGATTCTTATATCGGTGTTGGAAGATCGGCAATCGATGCATCCCGTGAAATGATCATAGGCATCGAGTTCGAGGTACAACACCAGGGAGAGGCATCAGCATTCCGCAGAATGGCGCAAAGGAAGGCCATGGCCTTACCCCAACTAAATTGTGCAGTATGGATTGCTTCATCCGCAGGGTATTGCACTAACGCTCGAATCGCTGTTGGGCCTGTTGCGACGATGCCATTTCGAGCGCGCCAAGCGGAAGGTTATTTAATCGGTAAACCCCTCACTGACGAAACGATATCTGCCTGTGCCGCTGCCGTTGAGGAGGAAGTACAGCCAAGAGATTCAGTGTTGCGTGGGTCCGGACTTTACCGCAAGGAAATGGCAGAAGTGCTTGCAAGAGAGACTTTAAAGCTAGCGATCAGCCGCTTGGAAGGGAGCCTTGTGTGAAACAGATCCGTCTTCAGATCAACGAAGCGTGGCGGACAGGATGGGCAAATCCGGGACAAACGCTTCTTGATTTCCTACGCAATGAACTGAACTGCACGGAAGTGAAGCAAGGGTGTGGCAAGGGTGACTGTGGCGCTTGTACCGTCATGATGAACGGCGTGTCCATTGATTCTTGCCTCACCTTGGCATTGCAGGCAGAAGGCGCCAAAATTCTCACGGCAAAGGGGTTAGGCACGAAAGATAACCCCCATCCGCTACAGGAAGCTTTTGTAGAGAAGGGCGCGTTTCAATGTGGATTCTGCACGCCCGGGATGATCATTTCAGCCAAGGCATTATTGGACAAAACCCCCAAACCCAACCGGGATGAGATTCGTAGGGGACTATCTGGAAACATTTGTCGCTGTACAGGGTATAAGAAAATTGAGGAAGCAGTCACTTCCGCAAGTGAGCGATCTTCCGAACAATGCGACGATAGAGAACTCAAAGATTAGTAATGGTAATTAACTTATATAGCGTCAGGTACTACAAACTAGTGACACTGCGTTTGGCAGAACAGGAGGTTAGCAATGGCGGAACAGAGAGCAACTGAGCTTTTGATCCACAGTGGAATCATTGTGACGATGAATCCAGAGCACCTCATTATCGAGAATGGAGCTCTGGCGATTGATCAAGGAAGAATCACCGAGTTGGGAGACTCCGAGACTCTTCGAAGCCAATACAAAGGCAAGAAGGAAATCGATGCGACCCACAAAATAGTTATGCCGGGACTCGTGAATCTTCACTTTCATGCCGATAACTTTTCACGTGGAGTTGGCGAGCATCTGGGCCTGGAAGAATGGATCGATACGATTTATTACCCCATGCTGGCTGCGATGACTCCTGATGATGCCTACAAAACCGCGATGTTGGCCTACTCAGAAGTCATAAAGGGTGGAACGACAACAGTCAATGATATGTATATCAAGCTCCCTTCTTTGGCCGATGCGGCGGAGAAGACTGGTATCAGAGCTGTGCTTTCCAGCGAGGGCGCCGATTTGATCCCGGGCCAAGAGACCTTGGAAGACAACGAGAAAGCTTTCTTGGAACGGAATAACACAGCTGGGGGTCGGATTCTGGTCGTTTTCGGCATTGAGTGGATTCCCGTTTGTTCTGCGGAATATATCAAGAAGTGCCGTTCTTTGGCTGACAAATATGGAGTTGGCGTTCATGTCCACCTCAATGAATCCAAGGGTGAAGTACAGTTGTGCAAAGAGAAATATGGAAAGCCTCCCGTGGAGTTCGTTAATGAC
>JAPLHW010000046.1 GCA_026389425.1 Coprothermobacterota bacterium | reverse complement strand
TCGTAGCCCAAGGCCCGCACGTTCCCCCCCATCGAGTTGGGGAAAGAACGGATCTGCATGTCGTTCTCGCCCACTGCGTAGGCTTCCAAGCCGCCGCCGGATTCTACTTTATGCTGCTCGATGAACGACCCTTCCGAGGAGTCGAAGATCTTCCGCTCCTTCCAGAAGTCCAGGGTAGCGCGGGAGATGGTCACCCCCGGCACAGCCCGTACCTTGTCATCGACTTGGGTCAGGAACTGGATCTTCTCCTCCAGTGGGACATGGAAGGGGTCGATCCGGCAGTCGGCGGGGAGATAGGCCTCCACTGCCGGTAGTGATTCCAGGACCACGTCGCGCTCTTTGACACGGGCCGATGCTTCGGCGATGCGCACAGCCAAAGCGGTGATCTCCTCCACCTTCCGGCCATTGAGCGTGCGGGAGCTGGCGAAACCCCAGGCTCCGATCTTCAGCACGCGCACGCCAAAACCCGCATCCAAGCCGTTGGCGATAGACTCCACATTCCCCGACTTCAAGGCCAGGCTCTGCTGCTCGCGTCGGATGATGCGGATGTCGGCATAGGCACAACCGAGCTTCTTGGCTGTGCTCAGGCACAATTCAGTGAACTCGCGCAAATGATACTCCTTTCTCATGGGGGGCAGATTTCAAATCTGTCCCCATACTATTTAAATCTGTCCCCATACTATCTGTTGGCTTAGGGCTTCGTCTCGGGGTCTCCTCCCCTCTTTCCCTCCGCTTGTGCGGGGGCAGAATCCATTGTTTGTCCTTGCTGCCATCCTTCAGCCTGGCGCAGTTCCTCCTCCTCCCGGCGCGCCTCGCGCCGAAGAAGGAGGCCGGCTAGCAGCATCGCGACAGCCGGGATAGCCAGCGGCCACCAATTGCCCGGCCAGGCGAGAAGATAGCCGAGGGCTAATAGAAGCCATAGCAAGGCGGAAATAAGTACAGCCAAGGAGGCCCAGCGGCTAACCCGCACCGCTGCCCCCCCCACCACCACCGCCTCCCCCTCCGGAGGAACCGCCCCCGCCGCCGCCGGAGGAGGAGCTGGATCTCTCCGGGGTGAAAGCCGTGCTAACGCGGGAGCCGAAATCGTTGAAGGAGTCCTGCAGCGCTTGACCGAATTGGCTGCTTCCGCCCATCGCGGAGCTGCCGTAGGCGCCGGCGTAGGCCCACACCCACCAGGGGGGTGCGTAGAAGTCCGGCCGCGCGGCGAAAGAGGCAACCCAACCTTTCTCGATGCCAAAGACAATGGCGTAAGGCAGGTATTCCGAGAAGATCGTGGTTGAATCGCGCAAGGCCGGCCGCTTCTCCAGCTCCAGCATGTACTGCATGAAGGCCTTCCATGCGGAAAGCTCGCGCGCGCCGGTATAGCTGCGGCGCGGCATAGCCGAGCCGAAACCGAGGACAAAGAAGGAAGCGAAAATCAAGCCGATGCCCAGGATAAAGACCTGCAAAACGAAGAGACCGATTCCGCCGAAAAGCATTAGACTGCCGACCGCGCTGTAGGCAGCGCGGACTTTGCCGGGGTCAGCATCGAAAAAGCGGAAAGGAGCCAGGTAGGCCCAGATCTCTTTCTGGAAACTGCCTACGTAGGCGGAGAGCGCATGCGCCATAGCGGAGAGTGTGGTGATCTGCCCGTGGGCGCCGAAGAGCAGGTTGAAGAGGAAGCTCTCGTAAGGCTGCAGATCCTGATCCTCTTTCAGCTTGGTCAAGCGGAAGTCTCCCCCCTCTTGTTCCATCTTCAGGTATCCCTTGTGGGCAAGGTCGAAGATCGTCGCCTGGATCCCTTTCTGGGTGGAAGTCTGGCGCCAGAGCGCATCCACGCCGGCCGGGCGCAATGCGGTGGGGGGACCGGAGATCATCGCAGTGGAGGGCGGCATGCGCAGCTCGCGCCCTTTGGTCCACCATTGGAAGATCATCCAGATGGGAACCAGCAAGGCGATGGCAATCGCTAAAATGTATTGCGCATCCAACCAGAAGCGGCGCCACCATGCGGCGTTGTCCTGGGCCTGCTGTTCTTGCTGCACTTGGGGGAGAATGGATTGGCTGGAGCGGCTCACCCCGGAGGGAAGGGAAACCAAACCTTGCGGGAAGAGCAGGCGCGCTTCCAGCCCCACCCCCTCGTAGAGGGCGGATTCCAGTTGGACGGTCGCGCCATCAACGATGGTCACTTGACCGCTTCCAGGAGCTGGACCGTACATCCATATTCGCAATTGCTCGCGCGTCGCGCCGGCAGGCAGATGGATGGCGACCCGCGCCTGCTCCATGGCCTTCTCGTGTTCGGCGCCGATGAACTTGAAATAGAGCTGGTCGTAATCCTGCCAGAAGCTGATCGCGCCGCGCTGCGCAGCGCCAACCAAGCGATAGCCGATCACCCAACTGTGGGTGGAGCCGGTGTAATCGAAATTCCAGCGGATGGTCACGCGGGAACCCTCGTCGGTGACGCTGTAAGTGCCGGGAGCAGTGCCGGCGTCACGACGGTAGACGGTCCCGCCCGGCTCGCGCACGCTGACCTGGTCTACCCCTTCGATCTGATCCTTGACGATGTAGAGATAGGCGAAGTGGTAATTCCCCTCGAAACGCAGGCTCCGCTTCTCTTCCACTATCAGGTTCCCATCCGCTTGCACTTGGACCTCGAGGGAAACCTCGGTCCAAACATAGTCCTTGGCTTGGACGCCGGTGGGTAGGATGAACAGAAGGCACGACGACATCGCCATAATGAGGAGCGATAACAAAGCTAAGCGTCTCCAGCGACCGCGGGTTATTCTTCTCATCTTCGCTCCTTTCCCAACGGGATCTCTCCCATTATACGCAGAACACCCTGCCGGGGGCTATCATGGTTTAGTGGTTTAGTAGCTAAGCGGTCAAGTGGTCAAGTAAAAAAACAAATCTTGATCTTACTCAACTACTTAATTACTCAACTATTGAATTACTTATTTACTCAGTTGCTTAACTACTTAATTACTTGATTACTTAACTACTCATACTACCGGAGGTTATGATGCTACCGCGAGCCATCATGGCGCCGGGGGTTGTCATGGTGCCGCGCCAGCGCACGCCACAACTCCTCCCGGCCGTCGAAGACCCGCTCCTGCTCCACGCCGCCTTTGACAAAGAGCAGAGTGCGCTCTGGGTGGAAAGAGCCGATCCGGGTGAGGGGCAGGCCGCGCTGGGCGAAAGGCTCCTCCAGCAGGCCGGGCGGCGCGGCGATCAGCATCGCCCCGGAGGAAACCAAGGCCAGCGGGTCCAATTCCAAAGCGCGGCAGAGAAGGGCCGTCTCCGGGCGAATGGGAAGCGATTCTTCTTCCACGCGCAGCCCGCAGGCGGAGGCTTCCATCATTTCCCAGACCCCGCCCAGCAGCCCCCCCTCAGTCACGTCGTGCATGGCATGAGCGCCAAGGGAAGCGGCCAGCAACCCTTCGGGAACCACCGAGATCTCCTCCAGGAAAGTTGCGGCATGGGCCAAAAGCTCCTCGCCCAGGACGGGGCGCAGTTCTTCCGCCAGCTCGCGGGCGAGGATCGCTGTCCCCTCCAAAGCAAGCGCTTTGCTGAGGTAGAGGGCGTCCCCCAGCTGGGCTCCGCCGGTCCGGATCAGGCGACCGTGGGGTGTTTTGCCCACCGCTGTGGCCACCACCACCAGTTGTGGCAAATAAGGCGTGACTTCGCTGTGACCGCCGAGGATAGCAGCCCCCAGGGAACGAGCAGCACGATCGGCATCCGACATCATCATCGCTAACTCTTCGGCAGCCAGGTGCGGCGGGATCAACCAGGTCAAGAGCAGGCCGACCGGTTCTGCGCCCGCGGCTGCCAGGTCGTTGCAGGCGATGTGCACGGCCAACCAGCCGATCTCCTGGCTGGCTCCGGTGATGGGATCGGTGGAGAGGACCAGCAAGGAATCGCCCAGGTCGAGGACGGCAGCGTCCTCCCCCAGCGCAGCACCAACCAGAACCTCCGACCGTTGCGACCCCAAATGAGGAAAAACCAGGCGGGCCAATTCCTGGGGGGGCAGCTTGCCGGGGGAGAGCTTAGGCATTCACGTCTTTTCCCTGGAAAGCTGTGCCCCTCTGCCCGCAGCAGCCCTTAGACCCGCAGCAATGCTCAAGGGCTGCTGCGGACCCACTGGGTGACACAATCGACCGATGTCGTCTCGGAGGTAGCTCAGGATCGCCCTACTTCCCTTTGTTTTGTTCAAGGGCAGGCCCGGAGGGGGGCATCGGGTAGATGGTCGGCTCGGCCATGGGTGAGGAATCAGCGACTGGCGAGGTCACAGCCGGTGGGTTAGACCCCCGTTGTGCGCCTCCGGAAGCTCCGAGCCAGCGCATCAGTGTCCCGGCCAAACCGTCCAACGAGCCGGAACCATTGCTGCCAGAGACCAGCACTTCAGGGACGAACTTCACCCCACGATCGGCCAAAGCAGTGATGGCGTTGACCATCGCCGTCGGCTCCTGCCCAAGCGCGCGGACCTGGGCCTCGTAGGCTTTGGCCCGTGCCATCCCGATCGCTTCCACTTCGGCTCCCTTGGCGGCGCCGGTCTCCCGGATGTAGGTGGCTTCGCCGTCGGCCTCGGCCTTGCGGGCGGTGGCGTTGTTGCTCTTGATCTCCACGTTAACGCGAGACTCGGCCAGTTTGGTCTGCATATCGGCCGTCCCCCGGGCTTGCTCGGTGGCGATACGTTGATCCTGCGCTTCCCGCTGCTTCTGGTAGGTTTGGATCTCCTGGTTGGCGATCTCACGTTCGGTCAGCACCTTCACCAAGCTCTCCGGCAGGATGACGTCCTGGATGTAGACACCACGGGTCTCCACCTGGTACTGAGCCAGGTGGGAGGCGATGTGCATGAAGGCTTCCTCCTGCACCTTCTGCCGCGTCTCGATGAAGCTGATGGCCGGCATGGACTGCAGTTTGTCGCGGAAGTGGTTGCCTACCGCCGCCTGCAGAACCTCGTTAACCAGGTTGGCCATGGTCCCTACCATCGAGATGACGCGGGGGGCCTTCGTGTCCGGCACGTGGATCTGCACCTGCAGGTCGATGCGGAAGATGAATCCCTCGCGCGACTTGGCCACGATCTGGGAAAGCTGGCGGTCTAGGTTGTGCGCTTGCGAGGTGGCTTCGGCCCAGTTGAGGGTAAGAATAGAGGTGGGCACAACCTCAGCTTGGTAACAACGCGGGTTGACCGAGTATTTTCCGGTCCGGATTGGCTCCTGCCAAATGCCGCGGTGGCCGGAGCGCACCAATGTGCCAAACTTGAACTCCTCGCCGGAGGTGTCCTTGGCGCCCAGCCCGACATAGGCTTTGATCACCGCCACTTGACCTTGCTCCACCACCAGCATCGGCACCATTTCCACCGAGACCAGGAATGGGTTCAGCGCGTAGGCGCCGTAGAGCAAGGGGTCATGCTGCAAGCCAATGCGGCCGCCGTTGTCAAGGAAGGCTTGGAAGTCCTGATAGTTGTTGTGCAGATCGTTTTTACTCCCCAGGAGATGGTCGATCAGCTCGCCATCTGAGGCTCCCTCATGTTCCAGCTTCTCCAGGTCGGTGAATCCACCCAGACGGCTGGCGATGTCGCCGGCGGGAAGCGGATCCCCCTCGTAGACGGTGACGATCCCGACCATATCGTTGACGTCTCCATCTCGGTTGCGCGGGAGGGGCTCGATACGCACCAGTGAGAGCTGGTCGGGACGAAGACCGTAGGCCTCCGGCGTCAGCCGGCCGCTTCCGGCGCCCCCGGACTTGGTCATCCAGGCGCGCAACTCCGAGGCGATCGGCTCGCCGTAGACCTGGCGACGAGTGATCACCATGAAACCGACCGGGTGAATCGGCACCAGCGTGCCGGGGGGAAGGACCGGGCGCTGTACGCCCTTCTGCCCCCCCAGGGCGATAAACTTGCGTAGGTCGGAGAAGTTGGCGAACTCCGGTTTGAAGACAGCCGACTTAGCACCGATCGGCAGGGGTGCTCCAACTTGGGCCACCACTACCCCGATCTCCCCGGCCGGTACTTGCACCCAGGGGAATTTGTCCACGCGGTAGGGCATCCAGAATTTCCAGCGCCAGCCGGGCATCAGCAGGTCGGCCTGGTAGCCGGCTTCCCCCTGGAAAGCAACGGGGTTGTCCTGGTGTAGTTTGCCGAAGGAGAAACGCTTCGTCACCAGACCGACCTGAGTCGGCCCGATGATCCGAATCGAGGGGATGAAGATAATCAAGAAGAGCAAGATGCCCCCCAGTATGTAGATCAATGTCCACGGAATCATCGCAATACCTCCTTACGTTGGTGGCGCGAACCCAGTGGGTCCCACCTGTCCTTTGATTATAGGGCCTTTCCGAACCTCCGGCGCAGTTCCCCGGAAAAAAGATTAGCTAATGGGGGTAGATTTGAAATCTGTCCCCATTAGCTAATTCAAAGCGCTGAGGCTGTCCACCTGCAGGCCGCGGCAGCGCAGCTCGTTCAGGTAGGGGTTGATACCGACCATATCTGAGGCCAGATGACCGCTGATCACCAGGTTCTTCCCCGGATGGGCTGCCGCCAGCTTTTCCACTTCTCCTCCATCGATGTGAATGTAGACCACGGTCTGGTAACCTGCGCAATAGAGGGCATCCGCCGCGCCGAAGCCGCCGTTGGTCCCCGCTCCGTGGAAGACAGCGACGCGCCCGGCTGGAGCGCTCTCCTCTCCCAGGATGGCGACCGGGGGAAGGGGAGCAGCGGCCATCTCCGGAAACTCGCCCAAGGCCGACAGCACCTCTGCTACTGTCCAACCAGGGTGGGCTCGCTCCTCCAACTTTTGTTTCATCATGCGCCGGCCCAGCTCGTCAAGCGGATTGTGTACGTTCAGGAAGGGTTGACGCAGTCGCTCGGCCAGTCGTAGGGGATCCTCCCAGTTGGCCTTGTGAGCGTTTAGGTAGGCGTTTCGCCGCAGGCGGACCGTGGCGCTCTCGGCCTCCTCCTTGGGCACCCCCAGTTCTTCAAGAAGAGAGCGCTGCCGTTCCAGCACGCGGTAGAAAGTGGCCGCTGCCAGACCGCGCGGGTGGTGGCCGAGGACACAATCATAGGCGTGATCCTTGGCGTAGAGAAGTTCGGTGGCAGAGACGTCGAGGGCGAAGAGGATCCGCTGGACGTGCGTCCCTGGGACATGGACGGCTGAATCCGGCGGTACCTCCTTCATCCCGGCCATATCGAGGGCGATCTGCATCAGTTCTTGGGTATTCATCGTTCCTCCTCTCGCTGCTCAGGCGCAGCGCGAATAACCGCAGGTGCGACAGACGAGGCAACCTTCGATGTACTCCAACACGTTGCCGCACTCCGGACAGACGCCGCCCATGGTGCGGGGGACGAAGCCGGGGGGAGAGGCCGGCGGCGGAGAGAGGGTATCATCAACCGCTGGTGAACTGTCTTTCTCCGGGGAGGGAGTGAGGTGGGTGTTCTCCTGGGGTGTGAAGAGGCCTCCTTGGTGTACGCCGTAGGGTCCGGTGTAGCTGGCACCCCACATCTTCCGCCCCATAGCCAGTGCCACCCCCTGGGCGATGGAGCGCACCGGCACGCGCGTCCCGTCGCTGGAGAAGTCGCTGACCGCCTCGCGGGATTCGCATCGCCAAAGCTGTTCGATCACTTCCTGCGAATCCACTCCGGCACGCAAGGCCAGCGAGATCAGGCGGGAAAGACCGTCCGCTTCCTGGTCGCGCGACTCGACGAAGACCTCGCAGATCCCCTCCTCGTCGGCGTTGACCGTCACATAGATGCGGCCGCGGGGCGTCTCCACCCGCTCGGTAGAGCCGGTGGTGACCTTGGGCCGTTGCCGCGCCACTTTGTGCCGGCTGGCAGCCAGCTCGTCCCAGGTTTTCTTCTCCCCCTCCGCGGGAATGTTCAGCACCTGTTCCTCGCGGCTCTTGTCGCGGTAGATGGTGACCCCTTTGCAGCCCTCGTGGTAGGCCAGCAGGAATACCTTGCGCACCTCTTCCTCGCCGGCTTCCTGGGGAAAATTCACCGTCTTGCTGACCGCGTTCTGGGTGTGGCGCTGGAAGGCTGCCTGCATGCGCAAATGGTACTCCGGGCTGATATCGTAGGCGATGCGGAAGGCTTGGCGGACCGCGGGGGGAATCTCTTCGATCCCCTCCAAAGTGCCTTGATGGGCGATTCGTTCCATCAGCGCTTCGCTGTAGAAACCGTCCCGGCGGGCGATCCCTTCAAAGTACGGATTCACCTCCAGCATGCGGGTTTTGTCCATCACATTGCGCAGATAAATGAGGGCAAAGTGCGGCTCTACCCCGGAGGAACAGCCAGCCAGGATGGAGAGGGTGCCGGTGGGGGCGATCGTCGTGGTAGTAGCGTTGCGAATCCCTGGTCCCTCGACAGCGTAGATCGAACGGGAAAAGTTGGGGAAGGGTCCCCGCAGTTCTGCCAGGGCGATGGAGGCGGCCGTCGCTTC
>JAPLHW010000019.1 GCA_026389425.1 Coprothermobacterota bacterium | reverse complement strand
GGATCAATGAGAATATGAGCCGCACTGGGATGCGGCGGTCCCAGGAGTCCCAGGTTTGGCATCGGGAGTACTGGGATCGTTTCATCCGTGACGAGCGTCACTTTGTGGCGGCGCGAGACTATATTGTCATGAACCCGGTGAAAGCCGGGTTGGTAACAAAACCCGAGGATTGGCCATGGTGTAGTGCGTAAGATTGGGTTGAAAAGGATGAGAAGAGGTAAAGGTAAGGATGCCGCACTGGGGTGCGGCGGTCCCAGAGGTAAAGGTAAGGATGCCGCACTGGGGTGCGGCGGTCCCAGAGGTAAAGGTAAGGATGCCGCACTGGGGTGCGGCGGTCCCAGAGGTAAAGTAGTCCTCCACCTGACAGGCTACCTCGGTATCGAAATGCATCATTCTCCAGTACATGCTACCGCAGACTGGTAGGGTGCCTACTTGAAATGAAAAGGAACCAAAAAGAAGAAGGGACCTCTCATCGGCCCCTTCATTGTTTTCTGGTGCCCGGAGGGAGACTCGAACTCCCAAGGGTTGCCCCATACGCCCCTCAAACGTACGTGTCTACCAATTCCACCATCCGGGCTTTGTTCTCTCCTCTTGGATCAATGAACGAAAAGCAACATGACGGAGGATACCACGAACACACAGGCCACGATCAGGCTGGCGTTACGCAGGGATTTCTCCCGTTTCTTTTGCACCTTGAAGAGAGTCGCTGTCCCACCGATGGCGCCCAAGCCTTCCCCCTTTGGGGATTGAAGGGCAATCAGCGCCACCAACCCTACGGCCAAAGCTGCTTGAATAATCCACAATACAGTCAAATCGTTTTCACCTCACGTGGCGAGAATTATAACAAAAGGGATCAGGCTGCGCCAGGTTCACCCCTGAGGATCTCGACACCCGGCAGAGCCCGCCCTTCCAGAAATTCCAGCGATGCGCCGCCTCCTGTGGAGACGTGGCTCATTCGCTCTGCCAGGCCGAATTTCTCGACCGCCGCTGCCGTGTCCCCTCCACCTACAATCGTTGTGGCATCAGAACCAGCCAAAGCTTCAGCCACCGAACGAGTGCCGGCATCGAAGGGTGGGATCTCAAACACCCCCACTGGCCCATTCCAGACCACTGTCTTGGCTTGGCGAATACGATCAGCGAAAAGCGCCCGAGTCTGAGGGCCGATGTCTACTCCCCCCATCTCAACCGGGATCCGTTCCACCGTCACCGTTTCATAAGGACTGCCATGCTCCAAGCGAGACGCGACGACCAGGTCCACTGGCAGAAGCAACTCCACGCCTTTGTCTTTGGCGGCCGCAAGGATCTGTCGTGCTTCCTCCAGCAACCCACCTTCGCAGATGGAAGTGCCGATCTCCAATCCCTGAGCCTTCAGGAAGGTGTAGGCCATCCCGCCTCCTATCAGCATCAGATCTACCTTTTCCATCAAGTTCCCCAACAGCTTCAGCTTGTCTGAAACCTTCGCTCCCCCCGTGATCGCCAGAAAAGGTTTGGTTGGATTCTCCAGCGCTTTGCTAAGGTAATCCACTTCTTTTGCCATGAGAAAGCCGGCACAAGAAGGGAGGAAATGAGCCACTCCTTCGGTGGAGGCGTGAGCTCGATGAGCCGTGCCGAATGCGTCGTCCACGTAAAGGTCGCCCAAACTGGCCAGCCGTTTGGCGAACAGCGGGTCATTGGCTTCCTCCTCGGGATGGAAGCGCAGGTTCTCTAAGAGCAATACCTCGCCTGGCGCCAGAGCCGCAACCGCTGCTTCAGCCACTTCTCCGACACAGTCTTCAACAAACATCACCGGACAGCCCAGCAGCTCGCCCAAACGGATGCCTATTGGGCGCATGCCGAGTTGCTCCACCACTTGACCGTTCGGTCTGCCCAGGTGGGACATCAAGATTACTTTCGCTCCGCCTTTGACCAACCACTGGATTGTGGGCAACGTCGCACGAATGCGTCGGTCATCGCTGATCACTCCGGTCCTTTTGTCCAGGGGAACATTGAAATCCACCCGCATGAGGACGCGCCGATCATCAACCTTGAAGTCTTGAAGGCGACGAAGGGATTGCACTCTAGATCCCTTTGCTGAACATGTAATGAGCCAAGTCTGCCACACGGACAGAATAGCCCCACTCGTTGTCATACCAGGCCACCACTTTTACGAGGTTGCCGACTACCATCGTCGAGAGCCCATCAACAATAGAGGAGAGTGGGCTCCCCTTATAATCCATGGAAACCAAAGGCTCTTCGTTATAACCCATGATCCCGGCCAAGGGGCCATCAGCGGCGGCTTTCAAAGCGGCATTGACCTCTTCCTTGGTTGGGGCTTTCTCCAGTTGGGCGACCAAGTCGGTCAGCGAGACGGTCGGCGTGGGGACGCGGACCGAGAACCCGTTCATCTTCCCCTTCAGGGATGGCAGCACAAGGCTGATCGCCTTCGCCGCGCCGGTCGTGGTGGGAATGATGTTCAAGGCGGCAGCCCGCGCCCGACGGAGATCTTTGTGGGGAAGATCAAGGATTCGCTGGTCGTTGGTGTAACTGTGGATGGTGGTCATCAAAGCGGAGACGATTCCGAAGTTCTCCAGCAGTACTTTTACGACCGGTGCCAGGCTGTTGGTGGTGCAGGAGGCGTTGGAGACGATAAAATGCCGTGCCGGGTCGTATTGCTCCTCGTTCACTCCCAAGACCACAGTTATGTCCTCGTTCTTGGCAGGAGCTGAAATGATCACTCGCTTGGCCCCGGCCTCCAGGTGTTTCCTCGCTTTTAGCGCGTCAGTGAAAACGCCGGATGATTCCACCACCAAATCCACCCCCAAATCCTTCCAGGGAAGAAGCGCAGGATCCTTCTCGGCGAAAATCTTGAAATGCTTGGCATTAACCATGAATCCATCATCCGTAGGTTCCACCAGCATGGGGAAGCGGCCATAGTTGGAGTCGTACTTCAACAGATGTGCCAACGTCGGCGGATCGGTGATGTCGTTGATGGCGACAACCTCTACTTCTTGGGGATACTTCTCCAAGAAAACCTTGAAAACCTGCCGCCCCACACGGCCAAACCCATTGATCGCAACTTTCAGCATATTGTTACACTCCTTTTTTGTTTGGCATCTTCCATTGCTCTTTTCGCTTCCCGCGCAGCGGGATCCCTAAGCTCTCCCGGTATTTAGCCACAGTCCGACGAGCTAGGCAAATACCCCGACCCACCAAATACGTCGCTATCTGCTCATCAGAAAGGGGGCGCGACCTGTCCTCTTCGGTAATGATGCGACGGATCTCCTCTTTGACGTGGCTCTCCGAGGTTGGCCCACTTTTCTGCGGTAGGCTTGCGGGAAGCAGCAGCCGCAAGGGGAAGACCCCTCGTGGGGTGTCGATATACTTGCCCTTCATGGCTCGCGATACAGTCGACTCATGCACACCGAGGGCAACGGAGGCCTCTTTCAAGGACAGTGGGTAAAGGTAGTACACTCCTTTGCGCAAGAAATCTTGCTGTCTATCTACTAGAAAAGCGGCCACCTTTTCCAGCGTCTCCTCCCTTTTCTCCAGCGAACGCAAGACCCAGCGGGCGGAGGTTAGTTTCTTACGCAGGAAGGGGGCAGCTTCTGGGTCGGTCAGCATCCGTTGGTAGGAAGGAGACAGCCGTAAGCGAGGGAGGAAGCCGCCATTCACTTGTGCCCGCAGGCGCCCCTCCTCCTCTTTCACCACCAAGTCAGGGGTAATGAAAACAGGCGGGGTGTCAGCGAAGTTACATCCGGGGTAAGGCTCCAGCAGGCGGATTTGCTCCAGTGCTTCGATCAGTTCCGCGGTTCGACAACCCAGTGCCCGGGCGATACTTCGGCGTTTCTTCGGATCGTGGATCTCATCCAGGTGCCCTTCTATCACCCGCTGGGTCAGGGTGTTAACCTCGCCACGCTCTCGCAACTGCAGTAACAAGCATTCTCGTAAGTCGCTGGCCGCCACCCCGGGTGGCTCAAAGGACTGCACCAAAGCCAGGGTCGCACTGGCCTCGGCTAAGTTCGTTCCCACGCTGGCCGCAATCTGGGCGAGATCGCCACGAAAGTACCCGCGCTCATCGAGGGAGCTGATAATAGCCTCACCCAACGCTCGTTCTCGCTCTCCCGATGCCGCCATCTGCAACTGGAAGCGCAGGTACACAGCAAGAGTCTCCGGCCGGGCGCTTTCCCAGCGACGATCTCCCTCATCATCCCCACTCTCCTCCCGCTCCTCTGCCACCAACTCTTCTTCACCCGTTTCCGGGGATTCCTCTGTCTCCTCCAATAGTGGGTTCTCTTCCAGTTGCTGGGTAAGAAAGGTCTGCAATTCCTGAGCATTCATCTCCAACATCCGGATAGCCTGCTGCTGCTGGAGCGACAGCCGCAGTTGCGGAACCTGGCGAAGATGGAGAACGGGCTGCAATCCGGAGGGCACAGTCTACTTCCTGCGCTGGGAAAGCCACACTTGTCGCCAGACCGCCTTGGCAAGTTTATCCGGATCATGGCGTAGAGTTTTTCCCTCTACTGT
>JAPLHW010000259.1 GCA_026389425.1 Coprothermobacterota bacterium | reverse complement strand
AGCCAATGTCCTGGACCGCTTGCCCAAGCGTCTACAGCCCAAAGCCAAGGAGATGCTGCAGGAGATTGTTCGCTCTCCGGACCGGAAGAGCGCCGCTGAGGAGATGGATCGCTTCAGCCGGACCTTCGGGGCTGCCTACCCTAAGGCAGTGGAGTGTCTGCGCAAGGACCGGGAGACGCTGCTGACCTTCTACGACTTCCCTGCCGAACACTGGATTCACCTGCGCACTACCAACCCCATTGAATCCACCTTCGCCTCGGTCAAGGCCCGCACCCGCCAGACCAAAGGATCCGGCTCCAGGAAGGCCGGACTGGCCATGGCCTACAAACTAATGCTGATGGCCCAAGAAAACTGGCGCAAGATCACCGCTCCTCATCTTCTCCCCCTTCTCCGGAAGGGAGTTACGTTCAAAGATGGGAAGCAAGTGCAAGAGACCCCGGAAGCGGACAAGACAACCACGGTCTATTCATCACCCCCCTGGTTCGGCGGGGTCCCCGATGAATCGCCGTTCTTGCGATTCGTTGGGGTGAGTTAGGGATTGACCTTCGAAGAGCAGGGAGTTGCGATGTCAGGGGTCGCCGCCTGAGATGAGACGATCCACAACATTTGACAATATCTCCTTGCGGGTTCGCCAGTGGCGAAAAGGTTGCTCTGCGGCCAGCCCGCTACGATGCCATGCACCGCAAGTCCGCTAAGGAGCGCAGCTCGAATACTCGCAGTTATGCGAGCAGATTGGGGAATTGACATTTCTCCACCGTTTCTTCCTTGCGCCTCTTATGCGAAACGAAGTTCGTGGCAATCAGCTCGATCTTTTCCCCCCGTCCCCGGCCAACGCGAAGTCGTAACGGAGTTGGAGGCGGAGCGGAAGCTGCTGGAGGTAAACCGGGAGCTGATCGTCCGGTTGGAGACGAAAACTAAAGCGAATCTGGTGGAGGTATGGGGGGAGGAGGCAACTAATGTCGGGTAACGCGAAACTTTCCCCCCGCGAACTCATGGAACTGGCCATCGAGGTCATGCGCCAGTCCGTGCCTGAGCCGCGAAACGATGGCAAGACCAGCCCGAAGGTGGGGGCCGTGCTAGTAAAGCCAGACGGCACGGTCGA
Source organism: Coprothermobacterota bacterium (assembly GCA_026389425.1). GTDB lineage: Bacteria > Caldisericota > JANLFM01 > JANLFM01 > JANLFM01 > JAPLHV01. The sequence continues at coordinate 15,506 of JAPLHW010000259.1, read as the reverse complement.
AACTGCTTGCCGTGGCGAGTTGCGGCAAGGAGATCATGCGGAGTTCACATTGTTGGAACGGAAGAACCGAGGCAACAAGCTGGATGGCTCTATCCTATTCGCCACGCTTGAGCCCTGCGCGCCGGGTGCGCGTCGCGATCCGAAAGTGGATTGCGCGGAGCGAATTCGTCTCGCCCGAATTAAGGAAGTCTGGGTCGGTATCCAAGATCCTGACCCCAAGGTCGCCCGGAAAGGTATCGCGCACTTGGAGCGGAATGGCATCAAAATACACATGTTCGACCGCGATCTGCAGGAGATTATCGAGAAGGAAAACAAGGATTTCTTGTTGCAAGCGCTAGAACGTGCTGCTGACAAGAAGAAGCCGGTCGAAATCGTTCTTTCTCCGCTTGAAAATAAGCTTCCGGCGGCTATGATGGCGGACTTCAGAGATGAGGCTTTGGAGCTCTACCGTGAACAAGCCAGGATTGCCGATGCAGTAGGTTCCATTGAGTTCAACCGGCGTCTCCTGCAACAAGGGCTCTTGAAGGAGGATGATGGACGCTTGATCCCTACTGGTTTCGGTATCTTGTTATTTGGGAAGGAACCACGGAGCGCTATACACCAAGCGGGACTCCTCGCATCAATGCTCTACCCGAATGGAGAACAGGAACGTAAAGAGTTTGACGAACCCGCGGTTATGATTCCAGACCTGTTGGAAAGATGGCTCAGGGACAAACTTCCAAATGTCTTCGACCGGAGCAGGATGCGGAGGGAAGAACGTCCGGCTTTGCCGTTCGAGATGGTGCGCGAAGGCGTGGTCAATGCGCTTATTCACCGCGACTACGATATCGAAGGGGGTAAGTGCCAAATCGTAGTGACAGAAGATACGGTCACGGTGAAGAGTCCCGGCAAGCCGCCTCTTCCGATCACCCTTGAGCAGCTTCAGTCCTTTACCGCGCCGATGTTGAGCAGGAATCCCGGATTGCATTTCGTCTTTGCGCGGATGGGAATGGCCGAGGAGCAGGGATTTGGCATCAGATCTCTTCGCGACCGGGCAATGAAATTAGGCTTGCCATTACCAAGGTATACATGGGACGCCCCCTATCTTGTTCTCACGCTGTACCGATCAATTGAGGCGGCGGCCAAGACGCTTGACCAGGATGTTCTCAAGTCTCTGAGCAAGTCGGAGCAGAAAGGCTGGCAGTGGATTGTCGCACAAGAAATGGTTACCTCTACTGCCTATTCAGAAGCGATGGGAATTCCCAACCGCACAGCCTTGAACCATCTTAAGCGGTTTACCGATCTCGGTTTGCTCCGTCGCTCTGGCACTGGACCGTCGACGCGTTACAAGGTTTTCTCCTCGTGAGTGCGATCCCCACCATAAATGTCAGGGGAGTGTTTTTTCAGAGTTCAGCGCCAATACCGCCAGAAATCCCGCCATTTTGGCGGGATAATCATGTCCAAACGACACCTCTTGGCGTATCCCGCCAGAAATCCTGCCAAAATGGCGGGATATGAGCTTTGGAATGCCGATTGCCCGGAATCGCGACAGAAATCGCGACAAACTGTCATGATTCATCGTCTGCAGCGAGAGAAGACCGGGAAGTGCGACATGACCCATCGCCACATGAAAACCATCAAGGATCTGCTGGAACGCAGCTGCTCGCGCAAGAAGCTGCGAGAGAAGGGTGTTTCTACCCTGACTGATGAGGTGCTTGTCTCTGCCATTTTCGGCTTGGGCACGGTGGGAGTTGATGTATGCACTTTTGCCCGGAGGCATCTGCTGAAAGACAGCGTCAAAATAGCAGGCGCGCAGGACGTCTTGCCACTGGTGGCTGACCATCCGGCGACCTTCAGCACAGCGAGGCCGACCGCTATACACACGAGCAGTTGACCGAGGCGGCTAAGATTCTGGGAATTCGCCTTCTTGACTACATCATCGTGACAAAGAAAGAACACATCAGTTTTTAGGAAGCAGGCTTGATCTGATCAAGGCGTGCGCATTACAGAATCGACAGACAAGCCCAACAAGGCGCTGCCCCATTGACCTAGAGAATTAATAGTTGCTATTATGTGCAACAATGAATCAGTTTGATTTCGATCTGACTAGCACAACGTTCCGTTCTCTCAGTGACCCTTTGCGGTTGCGGATCTATCGGTTGGTGCTGCGCGCGCCGGGGATCTGCATCTGCGACCTGGCTGCCATTTGCGAACAGCGCCAGTACAACATCTCCCGTGCGGCGCGGGAGTTGGTCCTTGCCGGGCTGGTGAACCAGCGGAAAGTAGGCCGTTGGTTGCATCTGGACCCGGCACAACTGCCGGTTTCCATCTCCTTTCTCCGCCTCGTCGAAGAATGGCCAGGGGATTGGTTTCAAGAGGACGAAAAAAGGTTGGCCGCTTACCTTCAATCCCTCCGCGACGGTAGCCATCATTCCTGTATCATCCGTACCGGCCCTCGCAAAGCGAGAATCAATCGGAACACATCAAACAACCCACAAGATAAAAGAGGTGAACAGACATGACTGCTCAACCATCATCCCGCCCGGGGATCACCAGCAAGCTTTCCTTCCTGGACCGTTTCCTCACCCTGTGGATTTTCCTGGCCATGGCCGTGGGTGTCCTCCTCGGCTATTTCATCCCCGGCGTGGTGCCTTTCATCAACCAGTTTCAGGTAGGGACCACCAATATCCCCATTGCCATCGGCTTGATCCTGATGATGTATCCCCCTCTGGCCAAGGTTCGTTACGAGGAACTGGGGAAGGTCTTCCGCGACTGGAAGATACTGGGCCTCTCGCTCCTGCAGAACTGGGTGGTCGGCCCGATCCTGATGTTCTTCCTGGCCATCATTTTCCTGCGCGGTTACCCCGATTACATGGTCGGTTTGATCATGATCGGCTTAGCTCGCTGCATCGCCATGGTAATCGTCTGGAACGAGTTGGCCAAGGGTGATTCGGAATACGCGGCCGGGCTGGTGGCCTTCAACAGCATTTTTCAGGTCCTCTTCTACTCTGTCTACGCCTACCTCTTTATCACCGTTTTGCCGCCGCTTTTCGGCCTCTCCGGCAGCGTCGTCAACGTCAGCATCGGCCAAATCGCCGAGAGCGTGGCTATTTACCTAGGGATCCCCTTCGCGGCCGGCTTCCTGACGCGGTTGATCCTTGTCCGCATCAAAGGCAAAACCTGGTACCACACCAAATTCATCCCGAAGATCAGTCCCATTACCCTGGTGGCCTTGCTCTTCACCATCGTCGTCATGTTCAGCCTGAAAGGGCAGATGATCGTCCAACTGCCGCTGGATGTGGTGCGCATCGCCATTCCCCTCCTGATTTACTTCATCTTCATGTTCCTGGTTAGCTTCTGGATGTCCAAACGGGCTGGGGCCGACTATCCCAAGTCAGCCACCCTCTCCTTCACGGCCGCTTCCAACAATTTCGAGCTGGCCATCGCCGTGGCTGTGGCCGTCTTCGGCATCAACTCGGGAGTGGCTTTCGCCGCTGTGATCGGTCCCCTAGTAGAGGTTCCGGTGCTGATCTCCTTGGTGAATTTGTCTCTCTACTTCCAGCGGCGCTACTGGGGGCCGGTTAAAGCCGGCCCCTCAGTGTAGATGCAGGTGAATTCAATGCTACGGAGAGCTCCGCAGCCAGCTTATTCCATCTTTGGAGGTGAGGGTGAGACCGTTCTTCCCCAGCACCATCCAGGTTGTATCGATGTGAGCCACCGCCAGTAAATCCTCGCCGGTTCCGCTGGAGGCGGCTTGCCAGGTTGTTCCTTCAGAGGAACGGAGGAGGGCGCCGCCCTTGCCGACTGCCAAAGAGAGGCCATTCGCGCTAGCTATGCTGGAAAGGTTGACTGTTGTCCCGGAACTTTGCGCAACCCATTCGATCCCGTCCGGCGAGCTGAGGATGACCCCGCCGTCCCCGGCAGCCAGCCAGGAGGAGCCATTCCAGGCCACTGCCCGTAAAGTAGTGGTGATCAAGGTGCTGGACTTGACCCAGGTCTCCCCGTCGAGGGAGGTCACTGCAACCCCTTCCTCACCAACCGCCAGGAAAATCCCGTTGCCATAGGAGACAGCGCGAAGGCCTAGTTGGGTGGGGGAGGTGCCAGTGGTCCAGGTCTCCCCATCAGGAGAGGTGATGATCAGGCCGCCGTCTCCTACCATCACGAAGAGCTCGTTGCCATAGGTGACGCTTCGTAGAAAAGCGGAAGTGGTAACGCTAACCGTTTTCCAGCGCTGTCCGTCTGAAGAGACCAGCGCTGTGCCGGAAGCACCCACAGCCACGGCGAGGTCCGGCCCCCAAACCACGCTGCGCAGGAAAGCCAAACTGCCTGACTTTTGGGCTGTCCAAGTGAGGCTGTCCTCACTGAAGAGGATGGTTCCATTGTCTCCTACCAAGGTGCGGTGGCTTTCATCCCCAGCGATGGCGTAGAGGTCTTGCCCCACGCTTTGCACATTCCATTCCGCCCCGTCCGAGGAAGTAGCCCGAATGCCGTTCTCTCCCACGACCACCCAGAGATCATTGGCGAAGGCCAGCCCATGAAAAACCCCGGGGGGAAGGGTGCCGCCGGATCTCCAGCGTTTCCCGTCCGAGGAGCTCAGGATGGTTCCTCCTTGTCCCAAGGCCATCAAAAGATCTTCAGAGTTGACGAGAGTGACCAGGTTCTCGGTGGTATTGGAGGACAAGGCTTGCCAGGTGACGCTGTCTACGGAGGTGAGCAGGGTTCCTCCGTTGCCCATCGCCAGGAAGGAGCCGGACGGGATTCTCTCCCGATAGGCGGCCGTCCGCAAGTCTTGGGTGGTTCCGGAGGAGCGGGCAGTCCAATGGATCCCGTCCGGAGAGGTCAACAAGGTGCCGTCCTCTCCCACCACCAGGTAGGTTTTCGTCTCGAAACTGCTTGACCCGTAGGCAGCTCCCAGCAAACGCGTTTTCACGCTGCTGGCCTGGGGAGTCCAATCGATCCCATCGGGCGAAGTGAGGATCAGCCCGCCGTCCCCAACAATCAGCCACAGGCCGCCACCATAGGCGACCCCGTTCAGGTTGCTCTGGGTTCCGGTCTCTCGCCCGGTCCAGTTGTTGCCGTCTGGGGAGGTCCAACAGATGCCGTTCTCTCCCACGACCACAAAGAGGTTCGGGGTTGAGGTCGAGGTCACCGCGCGAAGGCGGTTTCCTCCCGGGATGGTGGAGGACTTCCAGTCCTCGCCGTCGCTGGAACGCAACAAGGTTCCTCCCGAGCTCACAGCCAGGAAAGCGGAACCGTTCGCAGTAATGGACAGCCAGTCGGTTGAATCCTCGTTGCCGGTTGTACTCGTTGCGGTAATGGTGGTGAGTTCGGAAGGCGCCGTCCCGATGATCACTTGGCCTTTCTCTTGGTCCCACGTCACTTCCTGTCCCAGAGCCTCGGCTACCGCTCGCAGGGGGACGAAGGTGCGATCCTGGTAAAGAAAGGGCTCCACTTCGGTGGCTACGGTCTTCCCATCGACCACGATAGAGATGTCCCGGTATTGCACCTCGATTTGCTGGCTGCCCGTACTGGCTGCGGCGGAGGCGCCCAACCCGAGCACAATTCCCACGACCAGGATCCAGGTGAAGATTCTTCTCTGCATTTGTTCTATCTCCTTTGCGCCTTATTCGTAGCGCAGGGCGTCGATCGGATTCAAGCTGGCCGCTCGTCGAGCAGGGTAGTAGCCGAAGAAGACTCCCACTGCGAGGGAAAAGATGAAGCCCAGCAAGACCGAATTGGTGTCCACCAAAGTGGTCAACCCTCCCAACCATCCGATCAGGGTAGACCCCACATAGCCAAGGACAATGCCCAGCGCGCCGCCTACTACTGACAACATGATGGCTTCCACCAGGAACTGGGTGGTGATGGTGGAGGAACGGGCGCCAATGGCTTTGCGCAGCCCGATCTCGCGGGTGCGCTCGCTGACTGAGACGAGCATGATGTTCATGATGCCGATCCCTCCAACCAAAAGGGAGATGCCGGCGATCCCAGCCAAAAGGACGGTAAACGTTCCGATCACCGAGCTGAGGGTGCCCAGCATCTCTTCCTGGTTGAGGATAGTGAAGTCGCTGGTCTTGCCGGTGGCGATATTGTGCCGCCGCCGCAGTGTGTCGGTGGCCAGGGTGGTGACTTGGTCCATCTGGTCCGATGAGGCGACTTGGAGGTCGATGCCGCTGAGGGTCTTGCTTCCGAAGACCAGCTTTTGCGCGGTGGTGATCGGGATGATGGCTTGGTCATCCTGGTTGTTGAAGCCCGATCCTCCCTTAGAGGCAAGTACGCCGATGACGCGGAAGAAACCCTTGGTCTGGTTGCTTACCACCTGTACCGTTTTACCCAGTGCGCTCCCGTCTGGGAAAAGCGTCTCAGCCACAGTCGGACCCAAGACGATCACTTTGTCCCAACGATCGATCTCGTTCTGGTTGAAGAAGATCCCCTGTTCCACGCTTGCATTCAGGGTGGCCAGGTAGTCCACTGTGGTGCCGACCACTTGGGAGTTGGTGTTGAGGCTCCCAGCAATCAGTTGGCAGCCCCGGCTGGTCACCGGTACGGACATGGCGACACCAGCGACTTCGCGCAGGGCGTCGGCGTCCGCCACGGTCAGGTTTCCTGAAGCGTTCCCGGTGGCGATATTGCCCTCCCGGATCCGGCTGGGCGAGACCATCAGGAGGTTGGTCCCCAGCCCTTCGATGCGGCTGGTAACGGAGAGCTGGGTGCCTGCTCCGATGGACAACATCATGATTACTGCTCCCACGCCGATGATCACCCCCAGCATGGTCAAGAAGGCTCGGCCCTTGTTGTGAGAGAGGGCCCGCCAGGCCATCTGCACGCTACGCCACAGTGACATGGGGTTGCTCCGGGAGAGTTGGCGCCGTCACCGGTTTCCTGGCATCGAGCGGATGAGTCACTGTCTCGTCTGAGACCAAAAGTCCGTCGCGCAGGCGGACAACGCGCTGGGCGTGTTGCCCGATCTCCGTCTCGTGGGTGATTAAAACCAGCGTTCCGCCTTGGCGGTGGACGGATTGCAGCAAGTTCATGATCTCCTCCGAGGCGCGAGTGTCTAGATTGCCGGTGGGTTCGTCGGCCAGGATCAGGGAGGGGTGGGTGACCAAGGCCCGGGCGATGGCTACACGCTGCTGCTGGCCGATGGAAAGCTCATTGGGGCGATGATGAAGGCGATCGGATAGCCCCACCCATTCCAACGCTTCTTCCGCCCGTTTGCGGGCATTGGCCACACCCTGGTAGTTGAGAGGAAGCTCCACGTTTTCCAGGGCGGTGGTGCGGGGAAGCAGGTTGAAGCTCTGGAAGATGAAGCCGATTTTGCCTGCGCGCAAGTCAGCTAGTTGGTTCGAGCTCATTCGGCTGACTTCGGATCCGCTCAAGCGATAGGTTCCGGAGGTTGGAACATCCAAGCAGCCGATGATGTTCATCAGGGTGGACTTCCCTGAGCCGGAGGGGCCCATGATGGCGACGAACTCACCTTCCTCAACTTGAAGGTCGATCCCCCGCAGGGCGGACACTTCGGTGGCTGCGCCTAACTTGTACTTCTTGACGAGCTGGCGGGTTTCGATGACCGTGCTCATTAATCGCCGCCTCTTCCGCCTTGGCCTGGTGGGCGGCCGTTTCCGCCGACGCCGGGCAACTCTATCATCATACCGGCTCCGAGTGGCCCTTCGCTGCTGGAGACAGAAGTAGAAGAAGTGGAGAAGGTAACGGCGACTTGGTCGTTTTCCTTCAAGCCACTCTTGACTTCAGCCATGTTCACATCTTGGATCCCTAGCTGGACCACGGTGGTCTTGGTGCCGGAGGGGGTTTGAACCATCACCAGGTTGCGATTCCCCACCGTCTGTATGGCGGAACGAGGCACAACCAAGACGTTCTTCGCTTGAGCGGTGATAACCACTACTTCCACTGTCATCCCTTGGCGCAACTGCTTTGCGGTTGTGCCAGAGGTGGTGAAGTTGGCCTGATAGTTGACCACTCCTTGCGATGAGGTGGCGAAGGGGCTCAGCGAGGAGAGGGTGGCAGTGATTTTCTGACCCGACAAGGCGTCACAAGTGACGATGGCGGTCATCCCGGCGCGCAGCTCAGCTACGCTTACCTCGGGGACGCTGGCCACGATCTACAAGGAATCGGCGCCAACTAGGACCACGGCCGCACCGTTCGTCGAGAGGGAGTTGCCCACCACAGCGTTGACGACGCTGACGGTGCCAGCGATGGGCGCCTTGAGGACCGCTTCAGCCTGCTGGTCGAGCAGTTTCTGGAGGCTCAGTTGAGATTGTTCAATGGATTTCTGCTGCAGCTCGATCGAGAGCGCGGAAGTGGTTACCATCGCCTGATCTAATTGGAGCTGGGCTTGCTGGATGGAAACCTGGGCGCTGCGCACCTGATTGTCAGCGGAAGCGAGAGAATCCTGGTTGGAGAGCTGACGCGCTTCCAGCGATTTCTCAGCATCGATTGCAGCCTGCTCGGCATCGATCACGGCCTGCTCAGCACTGTCCACCTTGGCTTGGATCGACTGGAGGGATTGTTTATAGCTAAGCTTCTGTGCTTCCAGTTGTTGCTCCCCTTCTGCAAGGTTGCGCTCGGCGGTTTTCTTGCCGGCTGCATCCACCACTTCATCCAAATCTTGCTGGGCATTGTCCACCGAGGTTTGGGCGTTTTGCAGGGCCATCTCTGCGCTTGTTGTGCTCAACGCCACATCGTCAAGGGCCGATTGAAGGCTCGCCTTTGCCCGCTCTACGGATCGTTTAGAGCTCTCCACGGCCCTTTGGGCGTTCTCCAAGGAGAGAGCTGTTGATGCGATCACCCTTTCGCGGCTGGCTTCGGCTTGCACCAGGTCGGTCTTGGCTTTTTCCAAAGAGAAGCGCACGCTGGCCAGGTCGCTATCCGAGGGAGGTTCCTGCAGTTCCTGGAGTTTCAATTGAGCGGTCTCCAGGGAGAGGCGAGCCATCTCGATCTCCGAATCCATGCTGCTTAAGTCTAAACGCAGCAGCTCATCTCCGGCTGCTACCGTCTGCCCTACTTTGACGGCAATTGAGGCCACCTGCCCCGAAGCTTTGGCCGGGACATTGACCTGATCCTTCAGGGCGACCGTGCCGGAGAGTGAGGTGGATTGGCTGATGGTCCCCTTCTTCACCGCCACCAGGGTGGTTTGTCCCTGAGTGGTCTGGCTGGTCAAGCGCGGACGGATCCAGAACCAATAAGCGGCGCCTCCCGCCAGTGCAAGGACCAAGACAATGACTACCACTTTCTGCCATGTACGCAACGATCATCACTCCTATCTTAGGGTTAACCCCTCTTTTCTGAGGCGCTGCGGGCTCTGGGATACGACTTACCTGGCCAAGAGCTCGCAGCGCCATCCTCATTTAAACAGGGTGATGTCAAACCCACGCCAAGGTTTGATGAAGCGCGTGTAAAGATTCTCTGGTCCTTCTCATTTCAAGTGGGCATCCTACCAGCCTGCGGCAGGATGGTTCTTCCACGACAATACGATCTTCCCCAAAGAGAATCCCTCAAACGGTTCGACTAGACAGCCCCCGGCAGGGTGTTCTGTGTCGAAGTGGAGCAGATAGGCGCGGGAGTGTCACCCTCGGGCTGGTTGCTCTCCAGAGCGGTTGGTTTCCGTCTTGTTACTGCAGATGCCGCACTGGGGTGCGGCGGTCCCAGGAAAGCCGACAATCCCAGGGACGGTCTCAGTCCCAGGAACTGTCCCGATCCCAGATTTGCCGCACTGAGGCGCCGCGGTCCCAGGGGTAGTCAAGCCCTTTTACTATTGAGGTCTCATCGACCCCGATATGGTTTACACCGGAATGGTCCTCGTAGGGGCGGGTTTGAAACCCGCCCACGCCCGGGCTGTCTCGGCAAAGTGGCGCCTCATTCTCCAGGACACCCTGCAGTGGGCTGTCATGCTGCCGCCATTCTTTCTCTGTTGTGTCGTTAGTCTTCACGGACTTGCCGCAAAGAGGACAACAGAGAAGGCTCCCTCGGGGAAAGTCGATGAATGCCTTGATGACCCCTTCGCCTTCGCTGAACTCGACCCTTGTGATCTTAAAGGGGGATCAAGCCGCAACGCTCTCTAGAATAGAGACTCCAGTCCTTCTGCGTAGCACTCCCCATTTTTGTTACCAGACTGCCTTACCCACTCCATTTGAAAAAGAGCCAATCAGAGCAATCCGTTTTCCTTGAAAGTGAAGATGTCCTCCTCGTTCTTCCCGACCACGATGTGGTCCAACACTTTGATCCCCACTAGTTGACAGGCCTGGGCGAGAGAGCGCGTCAGGGAGATGTCCTCCGGCGAAGGTTGGGGGTCGCCGGAGGGGTGGTTGTGCACTAGGATCAGGGAGAGGGCTGAACGTTGGCTGGCCTCGCGGATCACCTCACCCGGGTCAACCAGGCTGGCGTTTATTGTCCCTTCGCTCAGTTGTTTGCGATCGATGGGTTGGTTCTTCCCGTTCAGGAAGATGACGTGGAAGGATTCCTTGCGAGCGTCCCGCAAGTGAGGAGCAAACCATCCAGCCACATAACGGGCAGCGTCCTGGGGACTCTTGATGCGCATAGCGGGAGTTACCCTTTCACTGGAGAGACGATTGCCCAGCTCGAAGGCGGCCTGGATCTGCGCCGCTTTGGCCAAGCCGATCCCCCGTATTTTACAGAGTTCACGCAAGGGCACATCGTCCAAAGCTCGTAAAGAGCCATAGCGCGTCAAGAGCTGCTGGGCGAGTTCCTCAGCGCTAACCCCGTCCCGCCCGGTACTCAGCAGGATGGCCAGCAGCTTTGCCAAAGGTAGAGCCGGCGCGCCTTTGGCCATCAACAACTCGCGCGGTCGTTCTTCTTTCACCCATTGACGGATTGGTTTGTTTTCTTTTAGTTCTTCCCGCCTTCGCCGGATCTCGAGGCGTGCTTCAGAGAGACTTGGAAAACGGGCGATCAGTTCTTCCCGGATCATCTCTAAGGAATCCGCGCTCAACAGTGGCATCCGAGGATTGAGGTAGAGGTTGTCGTGGCTGTCCAAATAGGGGTAACTGCCACTCTCTGCTAACAAATCCAACACATCACGCTCAGCCATCCGGTCGATCCCCTTCCATGAGTGTACACAGAACACGCTGCCGCGGGCTATTGTGTTGCCATAGGCTACCATGCTGCCGCAGGTTGTTCTATTCTGCTGCATCCCCGCTATGATAGCGCAAAACGCGGTGTGCCAAATCCATTTTGTCGTCCCCCCTTCGTTTCGCTGGAGGGCAGATCTTTCCCAAGGGGGGGATCTTTATCAAAGTCAAAGGATGCATTCAGGCGCTCAACCAAAATGTTTCGGTTCCTTCTCATTTCAAGTGGGCAACCTTCCAGCCTGTGGCTAGAGAGCCCCCAGCAGCTGTGATATGCTGCCGCAGGATGTTCAGTCCAGCTTCCCTGTCATCAAGGCGCTGATGGTCTATAAGGATCTTGTCAGCCCTGGGACCGCCGCACCCCAGTGCGGCTCCCATTCATTTAATCCACCGCGCCGTAAGGTTCTGCCACGACAATGCAATCTTCACCAAAGAGACCCCCTTAAGTGATTCGACGAAACTTCCCGGCAGGGTGTTCTTTATCAAAGTGGGGCAGGTAGCCACGGGTGTACTGCCTTCGGAGTGGTTGCTCTCCAGTGCGGTTGTTTTCTCCCTTGTCACTGCAGATGCCGCACTGGGGTGCGGCGGTCCCAGGAAAGGCGCTGATCCCAGAGGTCTTGTGACACGAACCTGCGCCTCCACTGCCGGTTCCTGGAAGAAGACCCAGAAAAGTTAATGATCCCAGGAACCTCGTTACTTTTCGACTGCCTTACCCTCTCAATACGAGAAAGAATCAGTGTTTTTTCCCAAACTTGCTCGGTGGATCCCTCCCGCGGTCCCAAGCTTCTGCTATCCTACAAGGGAAGACCAGCAATGGGTTGTTATTCAATTTGAAGGAGGGCCTGGAGATGAAACGGTGGTTGGTTTTTTTGTTGATTGCATGTTGCCTCTTGCCAGCAAGCGGCGCCTGGGCGGAAGGGGTGGGCATAGGCAGTCCACCTGCGCTTGGAACAGCTCGCTACCAGATCCCCTATTGCGCGGTGCGTGAAGGGATCTTCTTCTCCGGCTCTTATGCGGCTGATCTCAGTACCGCTTACGTGCATGCCGGCAATTTCAACCGGCGCGATTTCCTGGCACGCTTCAACCTGGATGCGCTGGTGCAGGATGGAAAAGTCACCTACCTTTCGCTGATCCTCTACCAGGGGATAAACTCGAATGTCGTGCAGCGTTTCCTCTTCTTTCTGCCTTCAAATCTGGTAGGTTCCGAGGGGCAGGGAACGGGGATTCGGATTGACCAGTTGGATGCTTGGGGGCACGACTTCCTGGGAGGAATGCTGGAAGACTTCTGGCCGATGCCGGTGCCTTACGAGCAGAATCCATTCTGGCCATTGATGATGCTTTTTTCCCCTCTGATCAGCCAGACTGGCCAATACCGTCCGCTCCCGGAGGCCGTTTGCAAAGAAATCAGTGGACAGCTGCAGGCGTTATTGCCGGTGACCCTGGCCGTGGGGACTTCCTCCTTCGAGTTTGGTGGAAAAAAGCTGGGACAGTGTTGCCGCCTTTCGGCCTGGGGGTGGGGCGCCACGGTAGGCGTGCAGGCCAATGACAGGATCCGCCAATTCTTCTCCGATCATGGCTGGACCCCGGTACTTCGCTTCTTTGCGGATGGGATATTCGGTTCTATAGCTGGCTACCAGCAAGGGACGAAACTGGCGGTGGTGGAACTGATGATGGAACCGATGGCAGACGTGTTGATCAGTCCGGATATTCCGATCAGTGCGCAGGAGATCCCAGATGAAAAATGGCATTACGAGCTGACCATCTCCATAGCAGAGCTTCCTTAGCCTAGCGGATACGCAGCGCGGGCCACTTCGCTTAGAGGTTGAGTGATCAGCCTGCGTAGGGGCGGCGCATGCGTCGCCCCACCTAATCTACGTCAGAACATCCTGCCATTCACTGCTTGTCTATGGGGCGGGGCCGCCGTATCGAGGCAGCGGTGGCAGGCTGAAAGCCGAGGCACTGGTAGAAGGGCAAGAGGGGTGGGTCACAGAGCAGATCCACCATTCCCAAGCCCTCTAGTTTCACCAGCATGCGCCGCACTAACTCCCGGCAGATCCCCTGTTTTTGATAAGGGGGAAGAACTTCGAGCAAGGGGATGTAAGCGCTGAGTAGGCCATCTGAGAGCGCTGTAATGAAGCCAACGACTTTTCCGCTCTCTTGGTCCATGGCCAAGAGGAAGTGGCTGCTTCCGGCCAGTAACCTGATGTGTTCGGTCGGGGTCAGGGGATGCCGCCAGCCGACGAAGAAGCCTCCCAACTGTTCCTTGCAGATTCCATCCAATGAATCACTGTAATCGATCACGGAGCCCCTCCTTTCTTCAGAAGATTCCTCCGATCATCAGGCCTGCGACTCCTTGGGTCAAAAAACGCAGCGAATTTGCACAATTTCAGGGAAGGAGGTAGTCGTATGAATAGCCGAATCGCTCTCATCCAGTCGATTGCCCAGGGGAGAGAGCGGGAAGCCAAGCGAGAGCAAGGGGCGTCCTTTTGTTGGGGGCAAGGGGGAAATTTAAGAGGCAGGCTCTGGTATAATAAACAAAATATCCTAAGGAGGAATGAATGCACAAGTCGAGAATCTTGAGAGTTATGCCTCTTTTTCTCATTGTCATCTTGGTGATCTCCCTCGGAAGCCCATCTCTTACTTATGCTGCTCTTCCATTTGGCGCTCCTTTGCAAATCTCTTTTCTTTTTGGGGGATCCCTGACAACCTGGGAAGGCTGGTTTATCGACCCTTGCAACCCTGCCAATTTAACTATTCTGAATAAGGACGGCGTTACCAAAGCGACGATACCGGCCACAGACCTGCGAAAGATCGATGCCACCGCTACAGCAAGGGCTGGTATGGATGGACCTTTCAATAATCCCTCCGCGTTTTTCTACGTGCCCTTCGCCCCAAGCGGGACGAGCTACGAACTGCAAGGCGAACGAGGGGTACTGAATTATACTGTCCCAAATCCGCTTCCTTCTGATAACAACGGGCCCTTCACCACCGTGGCGGACACCCTACACGGTCCCCTTCCGGAACCAGCGGTTTTCGCTTCAGCAGGTTGGTACTATGTTGTCTCCTTACCTCGCTCACTGGCTTCGGAAACTGCGTACGGCACTTTCAGTCTTCACATGGCCTTTGATCCTTCTACCTCCCTCCCTCCCTCACCGACACCTACCACCGGGCCGATCACCGCTGGCGCTGTCGACCTGGTTTTCTGCATCGATACCACCGGCTCGATGGATGATGACATTCAGCAGGTGAAAGACCAGGCTGCCATGATCATCAATACCCTCGCTTCAATGACCTCTGATTTTCGCATCGGCCTGGTTGGTTTTCGTGATATCGGCTCCTCTCCGGCTGATGATCCCATCTTCCAGGACTATCCCTTCACCAGCGATGTGAACGCGATCATCGCCAACATCAACTCCTTGACCGCTGATGGGGGAGGCGATGATCCGGAAGCTGTCTATGAAGCCCTATTACGCACCATGGACAATGTTACGCTTGGTCCTTGGAGGAATGGTGTCGGAAAGATCATCATCCTGATGGGAGACGCCCCTCCCCACGAGCAGGGAGAGATCTCGGAGGACGGCAGCTATACTTACCAATACACGGTAGGAGATGTGGCCACTGTGGCGCAGAACTTGGATCCGGCGCACATCTTCCCCGTTTTGACCGGTGGGGCCAGCGATGCAGCCAAGGACTCCTTCACGCAACTGGCCACCTTGACGGGAGGGCAGGTGTTCACCGCTGACGAAGCGGCCAAAGTACCCCAAGTCATTTCTTCGGTGATATCCACTGCCGTGGCTGTGGTTAGCCGGGTGTTTCCGGACATTTCCGGCCATTGGGCGCAGGCGGAACTGGAGAAAATGAGTAAGATCGGCATTCTGAAGGGATTCCCCGACGGCTTATTCAAGCCTGACCAGAACATTACGCGGGCCCAGTTCGCCAAGGTGATCACTATTGCTTTGCGCATTCCCGAATTCAAACCCACCGCCCCCACCTTTCCGGATGTGGCAAAAGATCACTGGGCCTACGGCTACGTAGAGGCAGCCGCCAAGCGGGGATTGTTGGTGGGATTCCCGGATGGGACGTTCAAGCCCGATGATTCCGTCAGCAAACCGCAAATTGTCAAGATCATCGCTCAGGAAAATGGATGGACCGCCAGTCCGCCTTCCCCCAATTTCAGCGATATTGGCAAGGCTTTCTGGGCCTATCCCTACGTGGAAGGCGCCTTCCAGCAAGGGGTCCTGAAAAAACCCGATTCATTCATCAACAGCTCCGATACCACCTTCGGTGATGTCTCTGCCACCCGCGCGCCGGCTTGCGTGTTGGTTTATCGAATGATGGAAGTGACCGGGGCCTTTGAGCCGGCCACTCCTTCTCCCACGCCGACACCTACACCTTCTCCCACGGCCACGGTCTTCACCATCACGG
>JAPLHW010000186.1 GCA_026389425.1 Coprothermobacterota bacterium | reverse complement strand
CGATCTCAGCAACTCGGATTGCCTGGAGCGAAGGCGAATGGGCGGATGCTTCCCGCATTATCATCCTGGACCGCCTGCGCAAGACGCGGATGATAGTAACCCAACATGTGTCTTGGCCAGGCATGCCCCTGCTCCTCACGGATCGATTCATCGGTTGGATGAACTCGAACGGGAATCCCCAAGCAAACACCTATTGGCTCCAGGGATTCGACGAGAAACCAGCGCAACTGCTGATTCAGGGGTCTGTAAACGCAGCTCAGGTCTTTCACGATCAATTCGCCCTGGTTCAAGATGACGCGATGCAGTTCGTGCGCCCGGCTGTGCTGCATCTTTATCGGAAGGGTGCCGTGCCTCCAGGGTCGCCAGGCGGTCCCCAGTTGGAGAGCCTGCGCGGGAAACGCCAGTGATCACCGTTGGAAAAAAGGACCTCTAGGAAATGATCAAGAGCTCGTAAAGCGCGTACTTTCCGCCAACGAGCCCGAAAGACTTCTATTTCCCGCCAGCGGCCGGGAGGCAGGACGACCCAGGGAAGGCGACCGTTCATCTTGGCGAAGCGCTGATCGAAAGCGCGGCCCGCCGCGGCTCGTTCTGCACCATCTCCGTCCGGGAAAATGGCCCAGGTGAGGGTCAGTAAAACCGGATGCCCCAGGGAACGAGCGACTCCTCCGATCCAAGCCCGGCTCTCCTCCATCATCCACATCAGGCGGGAAAGGGAGGGATTCTTGCGCAACACCCAGCGCAAGGCGACCTGCTCGGCGGGGAGGCCCCGCCTTTCCACTGCCGACTGATCTGCAAGGGGGGGATGAAGCCAAGAAAACACCTGATCGACGAAGGCGGACAACCGATCGCGGGCTACCTCTAGGCTTTGCCCGGGAGGAAGCCAGGCCGTCCAGCCACGCTGCTCGATCCGGCGAAGATCATTCCGCAAGAGACGAAGTTCACCGCTCTTCCGCCGATATTCCTCCCGTTCCTCTGCGTTCAATTTCCCCAGCCTTCGTCCTCGCTGGAGATTGGCCAAGTGGCACCGCCGGCTGGCGATGACCGTCCGCAGACGGTCGCCCTCGGCCAGTTGCTTGGCGACGTTCCCCTCAGAGCCCCCCAGGCCCTGCAAATCAGGGCGGCGGAGAGAAGGTGGCAAACGAGGGCGGTATTCCGTCAAGCCATCGGCGTTCTCCTGCAGGTAGCATCGGAGCTTCTCCAATCCTCTCCTTTCCAGGGGAACTGAATCTGCCCTTCCTCGATCAGATGGTCCACTTCCTGGAGGTCTCCCGCAACGGCAGCGCGGTAGAGGGAATGAGCCGCGCTGGAGAAGGGGAGAACCCGATCGATGGCCTGTTTCAGATGGAAGCGGTCCAGCTGGTAGAGCCCCGGGGTGAGATACTCCAAGCCCTGGCGGATCCAGGGGGCTCCATCGCCGCCCAAGACGGTGCAGCGGGTGGCGGGAAGGTCATAGCGGCGATCCAGACGGCAGACGAGATCCTGCCAGAGGGAATCTCCGCTGCGGAAACCGGCAGTGGCCATCTTCCCCCAGAGGGCGAAACGGTTCCCTCGACCTTTTCTCTCCCAGCCCTCGTAGGAGAAGGCCAGCTTGATCTCCGCCCGTTTCTTGCGGGGGTCCCGCTGCAGGGGGAGAACCAAGCCGTCAGCTTCGACGAAGAGGAGGGGCACCCTCTTCTTCTTGCGTGTCAACGACCTCCTCAATCGAGTGTGGGTGCACCAGATTGAATAGGGGTCTCCTTCTCCTTTCAGCCCCTGCCTACTGAAATGGGACAGTCTCATCTCAATCACCTGTTGAGTCACCAAAGCCGGCTCTATTGCATCAACTAAAATGTCATCCCACACTTCACCCAAAGGAGTCAGCCAAGGAGATGGATATGCATGCCCGCACTGAGTACATGGACACCCTGCGCGAATGGTATCTCCACGCTGCCAACCGCCCGGAGAAGTCCTCGATCCTCGACGAGTACTGCGCCTGAACTGACCGGAGGTCTATACCGGCCGGAATCGCAAGTACGCCATCCGCAAGAGCCGTCCCCGCTCTTACCTAGGGAAGAAGCATCGCAAGAGCGCAAACCCCGCTACGACGGCCAAGTGGTGACTGCTTTGGCTCAGGTCTGGGAGATCTTTGACTACCCCTGCGGAGAAAAGCTGAAGCAGAAGATCCCCATCAAACTGGATCGCTGGGAACCCGGACAGCTCGGCTTCCTGGAGATGGACTTGGTCGAGCATTGCGGTTCCTCCGCCGCGGGGGACTTCGTCAATACCCTCAGCACGGTGGAGATCGCCTCGGGCGATCAGCTTCACTGCCATCCAGGCTATCCGGGCGAGAACTCCCTTCTCTGGGCGAGGGATCGACAGCGACAACGGAGGCGAGTTCATCAATCATCTCCTTTACCGCTATTGCCAGAGAGAGGGCCTTTCCTTCACCCGTTCCCGCCCCTACCATAAGAACGACAATGCCCACATCGAGGGGAAGAACTGGACCCACGTGCGCAAGGCCTTGGGTTACCTGCGCTACGACAGCGAGGAAGAGAGAGTCACTTCTTCCAGCCAGTGATGAAGCTGGTAGCCAAGGAAAGAATCGGAGGGAAGGTGAAACGGCGCTACGACCATCCCCAGACTCCTTTCCAACGACTCTTGGCTTCTCCCCAACTATCCCCACCCATCGCAAGGCTGACCTGCGGGCTACTTACCAGATCCTCAACCCAGCTCAACTGAAACGAAGCATCGATGCCTTGATCAACCGACTCTACGATGCCTACCAAGAGAAAACCTCTCGACCGTCCCTGCAGATCCAACCTTCCAAGAAACAGGTGCCTTGTTCGGTGACATCTTTGGTGAGGCAACGATCCTCGGTTCGGTTACCTTGTTAAATGATTTGACACGGCAGAGGGGCGTCGAGCGCTCTGGAAGCCCTCTTCCGACGAAGGGAGGCGAGCTTACAAGCCCGCCTCCCGCTTAATAACCGGTCGGGTGGATGCCGATCGCCGGCTCAGGAAGGGAACGTGGGGAGGAAAGCCGGGAAGAAATCGTTAGTCACGGCGGTCCGCGTCGAGCGGTCAGGCATGATCGACAACTGCGTGGCCTGATCGGGGAAAACATCGACGACCCCGACGTAAAGGATCTCTCCCTTTGATGTCTTGAGCCAAACACGATTCTCTCCCCAGGGGACGCGCGTGACATTCTCCGAGCTGACCCCCGACCAAGCCTGCCCCTTCTGGAGGATCCCTTGGTAGGTTTCATTCACGTAGAGCTCGAGGGTATCGGACACATAGCTGATCACGTTCAACATTCCGACGAAATCGATGCCGTGAGGCGTTCTCGTCGGCGTATCGAAAAGGTAGATCCCGGACGGGACCAAAATGAGGAACGCCAGAAGCAAGCCGATGAAAACACCCAGAAGCCCGGAGCAACTCCCCACAACGATCAGTTTCCTGTTTCCCTTCACCATGGTACGCTTTCCTTCCCGCCCATCAGGGCGTTTTCCCCGATTCAGTTAAACCAAAGGACAATCGTCCCACTATAGTGAATCGAGTCATAAGTTTGAAGATTTTTGATATATACATAGAATGATTTTGAAGGATCAGTATTCCATCCACATGACCCATAGCCGCCTCCATAAAAACTCCCGATTGGATAGAATGGATTTAATGGAGTATTGGTGTATGCGGCAGAAATCGCGACGGCGGCATAGGCAGGTCATCACTTTCCTCCTCCTGATCACAACCTCAGTTTTGCCTTAGAGCTTGCTCCTCCTAGTGGTTCTGCTATTGGGTAGGTTTCGTCTTTTTTCCCTGTCGCCTCCTTCCTATCACTTTGCATTTCAAACCCCTCCGCCCCAAATCCCGAAAAATCCGACAGCGTTGGAGAAACCAACCGTTGTCTCTTGCGAGATGAGGATACGGATATATTGATTATAATATTTTGTTATCCTCAAATCAAACCTATTATAATACCACGCTCTGTCAAGCTCGCTGTTCCCTTTTCAATGCTTCCTTTGAGTCACCGGAATGCGCTGAGGAGAGTGATTGGACGCGCGCGGAGGGAACTTCCGGGTAGTTTTATAAGCACGGGTGGTCAACTTTTCTGTGAGAATCTACAGAGCGCGGATCGCATGTATCGCTATATCTTTACATAATACGCCATCATCATGTATTGACATACATGCTCTATTGCAGTATCTGGTTATTAGAAGACTGGCATCGATTCCCTTGGGTCTCAATCCTCCACGCCGATGCCAATGACAGAAGAACGGAGGGACTAAACGAGTTAACGGAATGCGGCTATCGCCTTGGAGAGAATCTTCTCGCTAAGCTACAATAATAACGAAAGGGGGTTAGCATGAAAAAAAGCAGTTTTCTCATCTCAGTATTATTGGGGGTCCTACTGTTTACTACCTCTCCTGTCTTGGGGGATACAACTGACGATTCAAGCAAAGCAGGAAGTCAACCAGGGATGTTTCTTACAAGCTCGCCTCAGGTGCGCATTATGGACAACAAACTGGAACTTCTTACTATTCAGCCAGAAACAAGTCAAGTGCAGCAGACTGGAAAAGAAATCGTCGATGGAGGAACGATTGTTACTCGGTTTATATCACGTGCCTCTTTCAAAATTATGCTAATGGGTAAGCAATTGGATGAACAAGAAACCAACATTTATTCTCATCTTTCTCAGAAGGATTTGATGACCCTTGCTAGCATGATCGGTTATGAAGAAGGTTGGGATTGGGGCGTCTATTGTTGTCATGTTTCAATCACGCAATACTATGATGAAGTACAACTGTATCAGAACGGAGGATTCTATCGTTTCGATAATTTCACTAGCGCGAATGGTACTATCATTTGGCTTGATTCTGGAGTCCGCGCTATATTAGGCACAATGCAAGAAAACTGTTATGGGAGAGCGTACTCACGACCAGACCTAGCCTATTTTATTGGTGTAAGGAACAATAATCAAACGGTACAGTGGCAGTATCCCACGGGATTTCCAAACCACTGGCTCTACGATGGGCAGAGTTTCTGGTACGATACGGCGCCCTCGCAATCATCCTGTCAGACCAGTTGGACCGTGACTCTCCAGAGAGGAACTTCGGCGCCATGGATTGCTTGCGCAGCATTCCGTAGATGCGGGACATGAGGGGGATTCCTTGCAAAAAAAAGGGGTGCGAAAGGTGAGGTTGTCGGTAGTCTTCATTTTGGTTGTTGCCTGTATCTCTGGGCTCCTTGCTTTATCAGCCTGTATCGGAAGCTATCAGGAAGAAAGTGTGGCTGACCACATCGTTTTTCAGGGAGAGAGCTCCCATTGGCAGGTCAAGTTGGATTATCTGGGCGAGAATATCTTTTATCACGACAACAACGGGTCACTGAATAATCAAACACGGGAGCATTTCGCATTATGGATTCTCTACCGGGAGGAAACGACGCCGGTCGAAGGCGTCATTTATACGTTGACCTGGCATCATCAAAGAGAAAATTCCGGTGAGCGGATCCGGCTGTTCTCCCATACCTGGACTCTTCTGTCGGAAGGCATGAACCTCGGCGTTTATTTGATCGGCCCGGACGATCAATCCACGTTGCGAATAAGCTGGGAGGGTCAGGAGGAGAGCATCACCCTTCAGGCGAAGCCATAAATAGAAAAGCTCAAGGTTTCAAGGGAGAGAAGAAAACGACCTCCCGCTGGTAGGCAGCGTGGAGGCGTGAGGTCACTGGACCGGGGAAGCCGGAGCTCACGGGATGACCGTCGATTGCTGTCACCGGCAGGACCTCGCGAAAGGTGCTAGTGAGGAAAGCCTCCTTCGCCTGCGACGGGTAGCGCGCAGGCCAGCGTGACGCTCTTCTGCCCGGGAGGGTTGGGGCGGGAAGCCATCGGCTGCTGGCTTTCCTCTGGTCGGGGCCGGGGGGAGCGCCGCTGGCGGGGCCAAGGGAACTGCTGCTGGAGGTGGGGGGGTGAAAATAAAGGGGACTGATCTATTTTCCCTACCCGTCTTTCCACCATCTTCTCGATCGCATTCGCAAGATCCAAAACTTCGCCGCGGAGTTTACCCTTGAGCGAAGCGAAGGGTTTAGTCCGGGCTGCTAGTCAATAGCCCCGTTCCAGATTCACGGCTGTAAAAAGGCGGATCTTGTCATAGCGGACGATATGCCGGAAATTCCAACTGACAAGAAGATCTACTTCAGCAACCGTGGCCAGGGCGATATGCAGGTGAGCCTATCCTTTGTCCAAATGCTTGTTTTTCAGAATGAAGACATACTGTTCAATGCTGATTTCGTGACGAACTGCGGCTTCGAATTCATAAAGGCTTAGCCCCAAATTCCGTAGAATGGGACCCATGCATAGTTCTCGCCCCTTGTTTCCGCCCTTTACCCAAATTTCGCATTTTCGTGGGGATGCATCTGGATGCAGGAATGTCCACCGTTTATGGCTTGTGGCTCTTCCCTGCTCCTCCTCAAAATAGCCCAATTGTCGTAGGGCAGCTACTATGTCGTGTAGCGGTTTCGCCGGCGGCTGTTTATTAGACATGCCGGATCAGTAAGGAAATAGATAATTTCGATACTTGAGCTGGCTTTTGTGATGGTCTGAAATCTGGGAAGCATACTTATCAATCCAGTCAAAGTGGTCTTGGATTAACAGTCGGAGTTCCTGCTTCGCTTCCAATAGAGTATCTCCATACGCGGTCAATTCGAGTTCCTGGCAGGTCGCCACAAAGAAAGGCTCGCTCGCTGTGTGAACTCGACGCACTGTCAACTTGAACTGTGCTGTGCCTGCGCGTCCCATGGTCCGATTGTCTTCGACCTTGCTGGCTCTTGGCGACTGGAACCCCGGTGCGCAAGTATCAGCGAGACCGCAAGTGTCCATCTATTTCTCCCTCTTCTGAGGCGTTGGTCTCTTCTTCGTGGCACTTGCCTTTTCGCCACCAATAGCGTGATGAGCTTTTCCAGGAACAGGACCGACTTGCTTCTCAAAGCTTTCAATCACTGACGAGATGGGTCCAATCATGGCTGCGAGATGTTCCAGGCTCATTCGTATTTTTACAACCGGCGATATCCCCT
>JAPLHW010000196.1 GCA_026389425.1 Coprothermobacterota bacterium | reverse complement strand
CACACTTTCAAAAAAACACCCACTACCTATAACTCGCGGACCCACAGTTTAAGACCAAGCGTGGTTTTTCCAATGACTTCGGCATATTGATACCCGGTGATGTGAACGAAGCCCTCATTCACTTCGAAAATGGTCCCGTCGGATGGCTTGGTGAGGGTAATTGCATACGGTGAGGAGCGGAAGGCCGTGGTGAATTTCTCTTCCTGGGTTTTCACATCTGCCAGCAGACGCCTGTTCACCATCAAGACCAAGCTGATGATAATGCAGACGCTTAAGACGATGTATGCAATGAGGGCTACCACATCGACTGCGCCCGATTTGAAGAAATCACTGGTCTGTGCCGGGAAAACACTGTGCAGGATGATCCTAGCCAAGCTGAATGCAGCGTAAGCCGCGAAGACGATGCCCGCAAGACGGGTAATTTGGCGCAGGCCGGGGTTTGCCCTGCGCAGCAAGAGCCAGCAGCACTGGAAGGTATAGATGGCCAACACCGCTGATACGGCAATTTCCCGTACCGTCAGGTTTGGCTGCACCACAACGAAATAGGCATTTACAACAACAAAAACGACCAACAGAACATAATTGTGGATTTGCCGGCCTTTTTTCCCAGTGAAGCGCTCAAGCCCTATAAAGATGAATAGTGCTCCGGCCAGAATCAGGGTGTTGGAAAGCGTCATCGATATTACATTAGGCACTTGTCCGCGCAGGACAATCAAGGCTGACCCGACTGCCTGCAAAATCATATCCACCAGCCAGAAGGAAATGCCGGCAAAGCGTCCCCGGTTCTGGCTCCATATAAAGGCTACCGCACCAGCGTTGACCACGTTGATGATGAGGTAGAGGAACATCAGCGTCTTGATGTCAAGCATCACCAGCTCCTATTAGTGGATGGGGGTATATTGGCACTCGGACGACAATGGTAGTCCCCTTCCCAAGCTCGCTGGTCAGGGCGATCGAGCCGCCGTGCGCCTCGGCGATCAGCTTGGCCGTGTAGAGGCCCAGGCCGGTGCCGGGAATGACGGCGCGGTTGGCCCCAGCTGTCCGTTGGAAGGGTTGGAAGAGCAGGGGGATCTCGTCGGGGGCGATGCCGGCGCCGAAGTCGCGCACGCGGAAGACCGCTTCCTCTCCTTGCTGGGTGAGGCTGATCTCTACCTCTCCAGCGGAGGGAGAGAACTTGATGGCGTTGGTCAGGAGGTTCTCGAAGAGGCGGTGGATGCTTTCCGGATCGGCCGGTATCTGTGGCAGTTCATCACCCAGCAAACGGAAGGAGATCCGTTGCCGGTGGGCCAGCAGCTCCACGTCCTTCAGCGTCTGCTGAAGGATCTCTTTGATGTCGGTGGGAACGAGAGTGATCTTTAGGCCCATCCCTTCCGTCCGCTGGCTGTCCACCAGGTTCTCGATGAGGTGGCGCAAGCGGTGCAGGTTGCGGTTCCAGATCTCCCCGTACTCCAGGAAACGTCCTGCTCGTTGTTCTTGCGGCAAGCTCTCCAGCAGCTCCTGGGCCGAGGCCATCAGAAAGAGGGGGGTCTTCAGTTCGTGGCTGACGGCGAAGAGGAAGTCGGCGCGGGCTTTTTTCATCTCCTGCTCCAGGCGCTTGCGCTCGGTGATGTCGCGGACGGCGCCGAAGAGTCTCCTCCTGCCGAGGGTTTGCCAGTCGTCTACGCACTCCATCTCGTTCTGCA
>JAPLHW010000167.1 GCA_026389425.1 Coprothermobacterota bacterium | reverse complement strand
ACTGGAGCGATGCGGGGTTTCGGCTCTCCCCAGGTGATCTTTGCCGTGGAATCTTTGATGGACGAGCTTGCCGCTGAACTGGGCATCGATCCGATCGAGTTGCGGCGTCGCAATCTCTACCGCCAGGGCTCAATCACCGCTACCAACCAGGTGCTGGAAGGACATACCGTCTCCTTAGAGGAAGTGATGGATCGGGCACTGGTAGCCATCGGATGGAATCCGGCCGACCGGGGGGGTACAGAGCCTGCCCTCACGCCGGCAGGGGGTGACCTGGAACGGCGACGAGGACTTGGCCTGGCCCTCTCCTTCCGAGGCTGCAGCCTGGGGGCGGAAGGGTTAGATTTCTCGACCGCCCGCTGTTCCCTGGAGCCGGATGGCTCG
Organism: Coprothermobacterota bacterium; assembly: GCA_026389425.1. Lineage (GTDB taxonomy): Bacteria > Caldisericota > JANLFM01 > JANLFM01 > JANLFM01 > JAPLHV01. Next base: position 6,010 of record JAPLHW010000167.1, on the reverse strand, counting down.
GTGCTCCTGGGCCTGGGGATCTCGGAAAACGGCGCCGGTCAGCGCACTGTCTTCACTCAGATCGCCGCCCAGACGCTTGGCTTGCCACTGGAACGGATCCGCATCTTGGAGGCCGATACCTACTTGGCGCCGGATTCCGGCCCAACCGTGGCATCACGCGGCACCTTGATGGGGGGGAACGCCGTGTTGAAGGCGACTGCCGCCTTGCGCACAAACCTCCAGCAGGTAGGGGGGACTGCTTTTGGCCTTCCTCCCGCCGAAGTACGGATCACGCCGGAGGGCCTGGCCGGGCTCGAGAGTCAGCTCATGGGCTGGGGACCGTTGGTTCAAGCGGCCCACCGCCTGGGGGTGCCGCTGGAGGTGAGCGCCACCTACCAAGCCCCGGCGGTGGATTGGGAGGAAGAGCAGGGCCAGGGCAATGCCTATTTTACCTACGTCTATGCTTGCCAAGCGGCCGAAGTGGAGGTGGACACGGCCACCGGGCAGGTGCGTGTTTTGCGTGTCGCTGCAGCCCACGATTTGGGTCGAGCCATCAACCCGCAGATGGCGCTGGGTCAGATTTACGGCGGAGTGGCGATGGGCCTGGGCTATGCTTTACTGGAAGAGGTGGAGTTGCGCGATGGGGAGACGAGGACGCTGAACTTCGATACCTACGAGTTGCCCACAGCAGCCGATATGCCCCAGGTCATCCCGATCGTGGTAGAGAACCCCGACCCTGCTGGACCTTACGGTGCAAAGAGCCTGGGGGAACCGACCAATGAGCTATTGGCGGCAGCAGTGGCCAACGCCATCGCCAACGCGACCGGGCAACGCATCCGCGAACTGCCCTGTGACCTGGAGCGAGTTCTCCTTGGCATCTCTCTGCGCGAGAGGCGGGAGAAGCGTTCCAGCGAAGCGTAACTCCCAAGGTCACGATTGGAGCTGGAGGTTGCAAGGAGGAGCGAACGATGAGAACCAGGCGTCTGGATCTTAAGGAGAGGCTGGAGGCGCTGGAGGCGATGAAGAGCCGGTCGCTTTCTGAAGAGGTGCGTCTTGAAATACGTGCAGCTTTGGGGGATAAGGACAATTTGGTGGCCGCGAAAGCCGCCAGTCTGGCCAAACATTTCAGGCTTGCTGATCTCCTCCCCGAGCTGCAAGCTGCTTACCGGCAGTTTCTCATCAATCCCCAGAAGACGGACAAACTTTGCCTGGCCAAAGAAGCCGCCATCGAAGCGCTCGACGCCCTGGAGGATTTCGAGGAGGAGCTTTTTCTCCACGCTGCCGGCTATGTGCAACTAGAACACGCCTACGGTGGTCCCACCGATACGGCAGGTTCCCTTCGCGTCGCCGGGTGCCGGGCGTTGGCCAGGATCGGCAGCAGGGAGTTGTTTTTCGTCCTTTCCGACCGGCTGGCCGATTCGGAAGCGAATGTCCGCTCCGCTGCAGCCCAGATCCTTTCAAGTCTAGGCGATGAGCGATCCGAGTTGCTGCTGCGAATGAAGGCGTCCGTTGGCGACTCACAACCCGCAGTCATCGGGTACTGTTTCAGATCGCTGATGGCACTTCACTCGCAGCGGTCCTTTCCCTTCGTAACTCGATATCTTGACGCGCCGGAAGCGAGGATTGCCGAAGAGGCTATATTCGCGTTGGGGGAATCCCGTCATCCCCAGGCATTCCCTCTACTAAGCGAGGTTTTTTCGCATACTGCGGACCCGGAGCGAAGAGGAGCAGTGATTTCAGCGATCTCCTTGCTACGCAGTGAGGAAGCCCTCCAGTTCCTGCTCCGTGCGGTGGCGGAAGAGCCGCTGCAACAAGCACGGATTGCCGTGGATGCCTTACCCCTCTACTGCCTCAGTGAGACTGAGATGGCCAGGTTCCTGGCAACAGCGGAGAGCCGTGGCAGTCAACCCCTTATTGACCGCTGCACTAAGGTTATAGACCGCGTCAAGGACTCCGCTGTAAATAGGGGGAGGCCATGAGATACGGGATCAGTGCAGGAGCCCTCGTCATAAAGGAGGGGTGCTTGCTACTGGTCCACCATCGGATCGCCGGTGCTTTTGATTTCTGGGTTCCACCGGGAGGCAGGCTCGAGGGAGAAGAATCGATCTTCGACTGTGCACGTCGAGAGACGCGGGAGGAAACTGGACTGGAGGTGCTGCCGGAGCGCATCGTTTACATTCAGGAGTTTTTGGACAAGGACCTTCACTTTTGTAAATTCTTCCTGTTTTGCCCCTTTATTCGTGGGACGCTGAGCCTGGCCGGTCGTCAGGAGGATGAGAGCTTTCTGGTAGATGCTCGCTTCTTCTCTCGGGCGGGTTTGGAAGGGAGAATGATCTATCCGGCAATTCTTCATGATTTATTTTGGCAGGATCTTATGGACGGTTTTCCAGTCACCCGCTACCTCGGGTTGGAGCGAATCGAAGAGCCCACCCTTAAGCTTGCCCTCGAGTGAAATGAAGGGAAGAGAAAGGGTGGAAGAGGGATCGTTCCACTAGGAGTCGTCTTTCTCGTGCAGTTGCTTCCATTGTTGCACTGCCACACGCAGGTGGGGGATGACGATCGAGCCGCCCACCACCAGGGCGACATTCCAGGCTTCCCACATCTCGGCGTCGCTGACACCGGCCTCTTTGCACTGGATCAAGTGGTAGAGGACGCAGTCATTGCAGCGCAGTACCAATGAAGCTACCAAGCCCAGCAGCTCTTTTGTCTTGGCGGGCAAGGCGCCCTCCTGGTAGGCGGCGCTGTCCAGGTTGAAGAAGCGCTTGATCTCCAGCGGCCCCTCCTGCAGGATGGTGCGGTTCATCTCCTCGCGAAAATGCTGAAACTCCTCGATCTTCATCGCGACTTCACTTCCTCTACGTAGATTCTTCGAACCACTTCCAGGGAATCGATCTCCTCGGGGCTTTTCTCCCAGCGAATTCCTTTGATGCGGGGGAAGCGAAGGGCGTAGCCGCTGCTGTGGCGAGCGCTTTCCTGGATGGAGTTGAAGGCCACTTCTACGACGATCTTCGGCTCAACCTCCAGTTGCCAGCCCAAGTCCCGTGTCTTGTGGGCGAGGAACCAGGCGGTCATCTCTTTCAGCTCCCGGTCGGTCAAGCCGTTGTAGGCCTTTCCGATGGTCAGAAGCCCGCCATCCTCTCCATGAACAGCGAAGGTATAGTCGGAGAGCAAACCGGCTCGCTTGCCGTTGCCCCACTCCACCGCCACAACCAGACAGTCCAGCGTCGTCAGCTCTTTCTTCAGTTTTAACCACTGTTTCCCGCGATGACCCGGCTGGTAGGGGGAGGCTGGCTCCTTCAAGACCAGCCCCTCGGTACCGCGTTCCCGGGCAGAACGGAAGGCGGCCTCAGTCTCTTCCTCCGTGCTTACTGGCACCTGCCTACCAAGGAGGAAAGGATGATGCAGGGGCAAGGCCTCCAGGCGCTGCCGCCGTTCCTCGAGGGGGAGGTGAAGCAGGCTTTCCCCGTCCTGGAAAAGCAAGTCAAAGGCGAAATAGGCAACGGGCGCCTCGATCAGCATAGCCTCCGGGTTGACCCTGTGCAGGCGTTGTTGCAAGAGGAAGAAGGGCTGGATTTCTCCCCCAAAGGCGACGATCTCCCCATCCAGGATCCACTCGCCGGGCAGCGCCCGGGCAGCAGCCAGGATCTCCGGGAATTGAAGCCCAATCTCCTCCAGGTTGCGTGAGAAGACGCGCACCTCCTCCCCCTGACGGTGTACCTGGGCGCGGATGCCGTCGTACTTATCCTCAGCCAGAAAACGGTGAGGCCCCAGCGCGAAGGGAACCGCAGCGGAGACGACCAGTTCGGCCAGCATCAAACGGCAGGGGTGTAGAAGCTCTAAGGATGCCTCGGCCAGCGTCCCCGCTTGGGCCATAAGCGCCACTTCACCGATATCCGAGCGGAGCAGGTTGGCGTGTCGCACCTGAGCCAAAGGTACTTCAAAGGCTCCGGCCACGCCTGCTTCCACCAAGCCCTCTTTCAATCCGACGCGCAAGTCGCCGGAGAAGAGACGGATCAGGAACTTGATCTCGATCGAGCTCAACCGGCGCCACAGCTTTTCCAGCAGAATCCGTTTGCCACTGCGGGAATCCTTCCCGCCGGCGGCAATAACCTCCGCCAGCCGCTGGTGAACCTCCACCAGCGAGAGGGGTGGAGGTTCAGGCACATATCTGGCCTCCTCCAGCATGGCTGCCACCGTACTGCCCATGTCGCCCGTTTCACGGTAAGCCTCAATCCACCCTTCCTGGCGGATTGGAAGAGCCCGGAGCGAGTCGACGATTAGCCGCCATCCTACTTTCAGCTTCTGTGAGCTCCCCAGAGGGAGAAGCAATCCGGAGAGAGCCCGAGCCGCCAGGAGCAGGCTCTCCGCGGGCAGCTCCCGCAGGAATTCGGCCACCAGGACGACTTTCCGGGATGTCTGGGGGGTCCGCTCCAGTGCGGCCAGCAGCCCGGCCAACTCCTCGAAGGATGGGTCGGAAGAGATCTGGCGGCCTTCTCCTGTCTCGTTCATGCCTTGATGATAGCGGATAGTTCAGTGACCGGCCAAGCATTGCCTCTATTCCGTACAAAGCCCAGTGCTACAATGCCTCTATCTCTGGTGATCCATTTGCTTTGCAAGGAAAGGAGAAAAACGTGTCCGAAATAGCCGATCTAGCGCAGAAGTATTTTGATGGGGGTTTCAATTGCGCAGAGTCCACCCTCATTGCGCTGGCCATCCATTTCGAAAAGGCCGCTCCCAACATCCCCAGCATTGCTACCGCCTTCGGCGGAGGGATGGCTCGTACCCGAAATGTCTGTGGAGCGGTGAGCGGCGCCTTGATTGCCCTGGGGCTGCTTTGCGGCCGAAGTCACAGTGGCGACGACAAGGAGCGCTGCTATGCGCTGGCGGCAGAGCTGATCCAGGCCGTTCAATCCCATTGCGGTTCGACGAACTGCTTCGATCTGACCGGGCTCGATTTTACCTTGCCGGATTCCCAACAAGCCTATAAAGACAAGGTTCATGGCGAGGTCTGCGTCCCCTTGGTCCGATTCATCGTCGATCGTGTGATGGAGATGGCTGGGAGGAAGGGGTGAGCCTCCTCCCCCTTTCGTCCTTGCTGGCGGACCTCATCGCCATCCCCACTGCCAACCCGCCCGGCGGGGAAGAGGCCATCGCTCTCCACCTGCAAGGAAAGTTGGCCGATCAGGGGCTGACCAGCACTCTCTATCCCTACGATGAGGGGCGAGCCTCCCTCTACGCCGAGATCCCAGGCCGGCAACCCGGCTCCCTGATCCTCACCGGGCACCTCGATACTGTTCCTCCCTCTCCCAATTGGCGCTTTCCTCCTTTCCAGGTCAGCGAGGAGGATGGTCGACTCATCGGGCTTGGGACGGCTGACATGAAGGGCGGCGTGGCCATGCTGCTGGAGGGATTCTGCCAAGTCGCTCGCCACAGTCCGCCACTTTATACCTTGAAACTGATGCTTACCGCTGATGAGGAAGGGGATTTCGGTGGAGCGAAATCCTTCCAGCGAACCGGCTTGGCCGATGACGCCCTCTTCGCCCTGGTGGCTGAGGCGACCGGCGGGCGGACCATGGTCGGGGAGCGTGGGTTGTTCTGGCCGCGACTCTATTTCCAAGGGAAGGAAGCGCATGGCTCCACCCCAAGCCAGGGGATCAATGCTATCGAGGCTGCCGGCCGCACTCTCACCCCATTGCTGGAATGGGCTCGCTCCCTCCCGCCGAGAATGCTCTTCGGCCCTCCCACCTTGAATCCTGGCTGGATCGAAGGAGGTCGCCAGCCGAACATCGTGGCCGAGTCTTGCCGGCTGGACCTGGATTTTCGCTACGGCCAGGAGTGCGAACGGGAGGCCCTTGTTGACCTCATGGAGGAGTTGGGGCATTCCTCACTGCCCGGGATTCGCTTTCATTGGGAGACCAAGAAGGCAGTCAGGCCCCTCTTTACGCCCCTCGACGATCCCTGGGTGATTGCCTTGCGTGGAGCGGAGGCAGCGGAAAAGAGCGACGCTGAGTCACCCGGCGTGGTGTCCTAC
>JAPLHW010000118.1 GCA_026389425.1 Coprothermobacterota bacterium | reverse complement strand
CGCTCGACTAATGGAGACCACGACCTCTATGGAGAACCTGCAGCGTGAGGTGGCCGAGCGCAAGCAAGCGGAGGAGAGACTGCGGGAAGCCCTGGAAGAGCTGGAGACCACCCTACACAGCATCGGGGATGCGGTGATCAGCACCGACCTGGCGGGGCGCGTACGACAGATGAACCCTGTGGCCGAGCAACTGACAGGGTGGACGGAAGTGGAAGCCCAGGATCGACCGCTGGAGGAGGTGTTCCATATCGTCCAGGAGGAAACCCAAACTCCGGTGGAAAACCCCGTGCAACGAGTACTGCGCGAAGGATTGATCATAGGGTTGGCCAACCACACCCTGCTCATCGACCGCAATGGGGTTGAGCGCTCGATCGCTGACAGCGGGGCGCCGATCCGCGGCGAGGACAAAACCACAGTGGGGGTAGTGCTGGTGTTCCGTGACCAAACCCGGGAGCGGGCAGCGGAAAAAGAGCTGCATGGATTGATGGAGCGGCAGCAGGCCATCCTGGCGGCGGTGCCAGACATTATTATGGAGGTGGATCGGGACAAAATTTATACTTGGGCCAACCAGGCCGGCCAAGAATTCTTCGGCGATAACGTGATCGGCCATGAGGCTGCTGACTATTTCGAAGGGGAAGAAGATGTCTACGAGGTTGTGCAACCGCTGTTCAACGGCAGTTCTCCTGGCGTGTATGTAGAGAGCTGGCAGCGGCGCAAGGACGGCCAGATTCGTCTACTGGCCTGGTGGTGTCGCCAGTTGACCGACGACCGGGGCAACGTGATCGGCGCGCTTTCTTCCGCTCAGGACATCACCGAGCGCAAGAAAGTCGAGGAGTCGCTGCGGGAGAGCGAAGCGCAGTACCGTCAACTGATCGAAAAGATGCAGGATGGCGTTTATCGAAGTAGCCACGAAGGGAAATTCCTGGAAGTCAATCCAGCGATGGTGAAGATCCTCGGTTATAACAGCGAGGAAGAACTGTTGGCCATCGACATTAAATCACAGTTGTATTTTGCCCCGGAAGACCGTGAAAGCGCGGCGCTGGTTGAGAAGCTCGAAGAAATGGGTGTTTTTCGTCTCAGGAAAAAAGATGGTTCGGAAATCTGGGTTGAAGACCATGGACGGCATGTGGTCGATGGCGAGGGCACTGTCCTCTACCACGAGGGCGTTTTACGAGACATCACCGAGCGCAAGCGAGCGGAGGTTGAGCTGCAGGAGAGCGAGGAGCGGTTCCGTACGCTGGTGGAGAACGCTCCGGAGCCCGTCTTGATCCAGACGGAGGGACGCTTCGCCTACCTGAATCGAGCCGCCCTGAAAGAATTCGGCGCGGAGTCCGCGGACCGGTTGATCGGAACACCCATCCTGGACAGGTTTCATCCAGATTATCATACGATAGTATTGGAACGGATCCAGCAACTGAACCAAGGTCTAGAAAAAGCTCCCTTGCTGGAGGAAGTGTACCTGAGGATGGATGGCACGCCTTTTGCAGTGGAGGTCAGCGCCGTCTCTTTTACCTACCAGGGCCGTCCCGGGACCCTGGTCTTCCTCCACAGCATCGAAGAACGCAAGCAACTGGAGAAGGATACGGCCAAGGCCCGCACCGATTTCCTCTACGCTGTCAGCCACGAACTGAAGACGCCCCTTTTCTTGATGACCGCCACAATGGAGATGATGAAATCGCAAGCCGATGAAGAGCGGCAGCGCCGATTTCTGGCGCAGGAGGAGACATGGATCCGCAACTTGGCCCGGCTCCGCCTGCTGATCAATAACCGGGTGGACAGCCAGCGCACGGCCGATTTGGGCACACAGTTGAACCGGACCCCCACCGATTTAGCCGCCCTGGTGCGACAGGCTGCAGAGGATCTGGATGTTTTTGCGGTGAAGCAATCCATCACATGGCAAATAGACATGGATCCACTGCCGGAAATAAGCCTCGATTCTGAGGCCATCGAGCGCACGATGCACAACCTGTTGACGAACGCGATCAAATTCTCCCCTCCCGGCGGCACGGTGCAGATCAGACTCCGCGCTCAGACAGACCGGGCGGTGCTGGAGGTTGAGGATCATGGCAAAGGAATCCCCGCAGCAGAGATGCCTCACTTGTTTCAACCATTTGCCCGCGCCGGCGGCACCGTCAAAGCGGTGATCCCGGGGACGGGTCTGGGCCTCTACGTCTCCAAAGTACTAGTGGAAGCCCACGGCGGTACGATTTCGTTACAGAGCACGGAAGGCCTGGGAACCACCGTTACAGTCACATTGCCGCTGCGAGAATAAACACATCCAAAGAAACATCAAACGTGGAAGGTGAAGCTAGAAAAATGAAAATCAAGGGTGCAGCAACGATAGACACTTTTTCGTTCTTGCGGGCGGTACGCCTCAAACGTCCCCTTGTGCACCACATAACCAACTGGGTTACCATCTATGATTGTGCACAAGTCGTAAAATCGTTTGGCGCTTCACCTGTGATGGCGCATGCTCCGGAGGAAGTCGCCGAAATCACCGCAATTTCCTCATCGCTTGTGCTGAACATTGGAACGCTCTCCACTGAACTTGTCGAAAGTATGAAGATCGCGGCCTTCTCGGCGAACAAGCGACGCATCCCTGTGATACTAGACGTCTGCGGCGCAGGCGCCTCATCCTTCAGGGACCGAAAATGCATGGAACTGCTCAATGAAACACGAATCAGCGTCATCAAGGGCAACGCTTCCGAAATTGCACGGATCGCCGGTCTGGATGTACAAACCAAAGGGGTCGATTCGGCACCCGTGAGGTACGATCTCCGCAAAATCGCTGCATCACTTGCGCAAGTGAGGAACTGCACCGTGGTGGTAACTAGAAAAGAGGATATAGTGACCGACCCAGACAGGTCTTTCCTCATCCGAAACGGCCATGAAATGATGTCTTCTGTGGTGGGAGCCGGCTGCATGGCCACTTCGGTCATCGGCGCTTTTGCGGGGGCGGTACCGCAACAAATCGCCGAGGCGGCCGCGGCAGGGCTTATCTGTTTTGAAGTCGCTGCGGAACTTGCCGTAAGACAGGCCAGGGGTCCAGCCTCGTTAAAGCAAACCATGCTTGACTGCATCTACCATTTGAGTGAGGAAGAGCTTCTCTCCTACCAGAAGGTTGAAGAATGCCGCATCGAAAGTGCATGATGTCTGATCTCAGAAAAACCATTCTGCTTGTCGAGAATGATGCAGAATATGCCCTTCATGCGGTTGAACATATCAAGGTGTGGGGGTTCAATGTTGTCACCGCTGATAACGTCGAGACGGCTATTGGCATCGTCGAAAAGGGTCCA
>JAPLHW010000223.1 GCA_026389425.1 Coprothermobacterota bacterium | reverse complement strand
CGTAGCCATTCATTCCCGGCATATTGATGTCCAACAGGATCAGGTCGGGGGGATCGATCCGAGCGGCTTGCAAGGCCATTCGGCCGCTGGGGACAGGCCGCGGCTCGTAACCGTGCTGCCGAAGCATGCCCTCCAGGAATTGCAGGTTGGCCGGCGTGTCATCGACGATAAGAATGCCGGCCGATTCCCGTAGATCCGTGCGCTGCTCCATCCGTTCCTTTCTTCGATCCATGCTCTGCTTCTTGGGGAATCATAGAGCTGTTCCCAGTGGAACTCAACCATTAATTGGGGACAGCCACTGATTAAACAAATCAGTGGCTGTCCCCAATTTCCAATCCTGACGCTGCAGCTTGCTTCTTCTGTGCGAGCTTCTTACCACACCGGTCCGGTGTCTAGATACCCCAACAGCTTTTCGTTACCTGAAGCCATTCGTACACCCTTGTGGCTTTGGAAGGACTCTTCGCCCCACCCGTAGAACCAGTCGCTGGGCTGGCAGTCCGGGAAGTGTTGGATCACCGATCCCTCCAGCAGGGGGCCGCGTCCCAGAGCCCGGTCGATCAGAGTGACCGTCTCCGCTCGCACGATTGGAGCATCCGGATGGAAGGTGCCGTCCGGCAGACCCTCGATGATCCCCAGAACATAGGCCGTCTCGATCTCCCTGATCGCCCAATGGCTGGAGATATCGGGGAACGGTGCAGCAGGAAGGAAGGCTACCGCATCGATGCCCCGGGCTCGGATCATAGCCACCGCCACGTTGGCGCGCGTGGCCGGGTCGTCCGGCCGGAAGGTGCCGTCGGGAAAGCCCGTCATGATGCCAAGACGATGCACGGCTTCCACGTATTTGAAGGTCCAGTGATCGGGGGGGACGTCGGAATAAAATTGTTGCCCGGTGACGGTGTTCTGCAGATGCAACAGGCGGGCGATGATGGCGGCGATCTCCCCGCGGGAAACGTTTCGCTGGGAGCCAAACGTGGCGCCCAAATCCCCGGCGTAGCCTTTGATGTAGGCCTCGTGGATTTTGCTGCCCACCACTACGATCTCACTTTGCGACTCTACTGTTAGCTGGGGTCGGGCAGAGTGGGCCAGAGCTCTGTTGTAGATCACCGTACCATCAACTACTCCCAACCTAACCTTCAAGACCAACCGCAACAACTTCCAGTCGCCGGGGTTCAGGTTCCCCAGCTCCCAAACGACAAGGCTGCTGCCCTCATCAAAGCTCCCCTCGGGCCCGGACATGGTGACCGGTGCTGCCACGAACACTGTCCCCGCGGGGAGTGGGTCGGTCACCCGAGCAAGATACAAGGATTGGTCCCCACTATTGGAAACCAGGATGTTGAAGGTGATGGTACCTCCGGCCGCGACGGAATCCTGGGTGGCCAGTTTTTGGATACTCAACCCTTGCGATCGTAGAGTAATAGTGAAATTGTCGCCGATATCCTGAGCGATGGTCTGCAGGTTCTGCGATCCTTCCCAGATGAGCCGGATCCGGGCTTGGGTCGTCCTCACTGAGGGGACTGACCAGGAAAACGAACCATTGTTGGGGGCGATGGCGACCAGCGTCCAATCCGTCCCGCCGTTCGAGGAAAACTGGACCCGCACCTGGTTGGGCAAGCGGGGTGAATTGATGGTGGTCCAGAAGATCTCGTAGGAATCCCCGGCCAACAGGGTTTCACCACCCTTGGGTTGGATCAAGGTAATCCGCGGTTCGGCAGACGTGGGAGTCGGCGTGGGGGAGGGCTGCACCGATTTCAGTTGCAGGACGGCCAGACGGCCATCGTTTTCCCGGCAGATGGCTGCGGCCAGCGATTCATAACGGGCGATCGCGGTGAGGAAGGTTTGGTAATGCGGCAGCGCTTCCTTCTTGACGGCGGGTGTTACCTCCGGTGAACTCCAACCACCGGCTTCGCTTTGGCTGTAGTTGGCTCCGGCCAGGATGGAGTATTCCAACGGCACTTCCCCGGGGTTGGCGCAAGTGAAGGCCAGTTTCTGGTTGGCCAGATCCGCCTCGCACTTCCCCAAACCAGAGATGTTCAGAACAGGGGTCGGTGTAAGATCTTCAGCGTATTCACCTAACTTGCAGAAAGCCAGCACCCCGTCGTTTTCCCGGCAGAGCGCTACCCCGATCTTCTCGTAGCGGGCGATGGTCACCAGGAAGGTTTGGTAATGTGGCAGCGCTTCCTTTTTGACAGCGGGGGTTACCTCCGGCGAACCCCAACCTCCGGCTTCGCTTTGGCTATAGTTGGCACCGGCCAGGATGGAGTATTCCAACGGCACTACCCCAGGGTTGGCGCAGGTGAAAACCAGTTTCTGGTTGGCCAGATCCGCCTCGCACTTCCCCAAACCAGCGATGTCCAGGATCTTGCTGCCTGTTAGGCTGTTTCCTTCATACAATTTGATCACAGCCAGGCGACCATCGTTTTCCCGGCAGAGCGCTACCCCGATCTTCTCGTAGCGGGCGATGGTCACCAGGAAGGTTTGGTAATGTGGCAGCGCTTCCTTTTTGACAGCGGGG
>JAPLHW010000099.1 GCA_026389425.1 Coprothermobacterota bacterium | reverse complement strand
CTGTTGGTGCTGGGGTTGGTGAAAGCGCAGAGGGCGCGGGCATGGCGCAAGATGCCACCCATGAAGAGGAAGGCCAGCGGGCTGAGGCGAGCGTAGGGGTCCGCCTCATCGAAGAAGACGTTGCGCCCCTCCTTCTGGAGGAAGAGGTGCACGTGCCAGCCGTTGCCGGCTTGGCCGTAGAGCGGCTTGGGCATCAAGGTGAGAGCCATCCCGTCCTGGGCGGCGCGGTTCTTCAGGATGTAGGGGATCAGTACGGCATGGTCGGCTGCTTGTTCCAACGGCTCGAAGAGCGTCTCGATCTCATTCTGCCCCCAGCCGCCCCCCTCGTGGTGATGGTACTTCACCGGAACCCCAAGATCCTCCAGCAGCAGGCAGACATCGCTCCGGAAATCGGCCAGCCGGTCATCGGGCATCTCGGCGTGGTAGGCGCGCCCAGCGATCCTCTCCAAAGGTTCGATGCGTGTCTCCACCCGTCCCAGTTCCTCCTCCTGGGAGAAACTGCGGAAGACGTAGAACTCGTATTCGGGACCCCACAGCGAACGGTCGGCAATCCCCAGGTTGCGCAAGTGTTCCTCCGCCCGCCGGGCGATCAGCCGGGGATCCTCGGGAAACGGGGTACGAGCCGTATCGGTGAGGTGGATGCTACCCAGACAGGCGATCGTTGGCGTTTTGCTGAAGGGTTCGCGAAAACAGGTGGTCAGATCCGGCCGCACTACCATATCCGAGCTCTCCACCGGGGAGAAACCGTAGGAAGAACCGTCGAAACCCACTCCATCCTCCAGGATGTGCTTCGTAAGTGCCTGGGCGGGCAGGGTGACATGGTGCAACCGGCCGAACAGGTCAGGTACTTTCACATCGAAGAAGCGCGCGCCCTCCAGTTCGATCAACGCTTGCAGTGCCGTGAAATCCATTCCTCTCTCCTTCCCGTGCTTACTACAGAACCGATTATAGCAGAGCGAGCCGGGTGGGCTGTATTGGAAGGCATTCGCGGATCGGCTACACTACCGCCATGCACGGCAACGGGAGTACCCCCTAACGATGTGGATCTGCCCCCAGGATGACTTGTGCACCGGCTGCCAGGCTTGCCGCCTGGCCTGCGCCCAGCATCACTACCATAGCGATGAGTTGGAGCGGTCAGCCATCGGGATTCGCCTAGACCCGCAGCAAGGGAGCCGCTACCTGATCGCGTTGTGCAACCAATGCGGCCTCTGCGAGGTGGTCTGCCCGGTAGGAGCGATCCGCAAGGATGGCGGAGTGTACCGCATTTACCCGGAATGCACGGGCTGCCTCTACTGTGTAGAGGTCTGCCCCTTAAGTTGCATCTACGTTCACCCCGAGGTACCCGAGGTGATCAAGTGCGACGCGTGCGCCGCCTGCCTCTCGGCCTGCCCTGTCAGCGCCCTGACATTGGAGCGCTGACACTTCACAAATGGTCCCCGCGTAAGGCGGCATCTCGCTGCTTAGGAGGTGCGCTGGAGGAAAGCCACCCCTTCTACATGGTAGGTCTGCGGGAAGAGGTCGAAGGGGGTCACCCGGATCAATCGGTACCGGGCGGTCAGCCATCTCAAGTCCCGAGCCAGGCTGGCTGGGTTGCAGGAGACATAGACCAACCAGGGGAAAGGGCCTTCGGCCAGGAAAGCCAGGGTCTCTGGGTGCAGCCCGCTGCGCGGCGGGTCCAATACCGCCAGTTGAAAGGATCCCAACTCGGGCAGGATCTTCTCCACCAACCCCTGGCGGAAATGAACCTGATCCAGGCCGTTTCGCGCTGCGTTGCCCTGGGCATCCTCCACCGACTCAGCCACCAGCTCTACCCCCCAGATCTCCTCCAGTTCTCGGCCGATGAAGCAGGTGATCGTACCGGTGCCGCAGTATAGGTCCAAAGCCCGCCGGGCGCCGCTTTCACGCACGCAGGCCCGAACCTCGCGGTACAAGTTGAGCGCTCCTTGGGTATTGGTTTGGAAGAAAGAGCGGGGGGAGATACGGAAGCGAAGACCGTCCAGCTCCTCATAGAGGACCCCTTCCCCGGACAGGATCTGCTGCCGGTCCACCCGGTGGCTGTCCCCCCAAGCCTGGTTATTTGTAAGCAACACCGTCGCCCCCGGCCACAGCTCACAGAAACGTTGAGCAGCCTCCCGGCTAAGCATTTCACCGCTGATCAGGTCCACCAGCAGGGTTCCTAGAGTAGCGCTAGTGCGGAAGAGCAGGTTGCGCAAGCAGCCGAAGTGGCTCTTCACATCCCAGGCCGGCAACCCCTCAGCCAATGCCCAAGACCTGGCGCGGGGCAGGAACTGGTCGGCCGGGAAACCGGAGATCGGGCATTCCTGCAGATCCACCACCCGGCGGAAGTTGCCGCGGGGGTGTAACCCCAGGCGCAGCCCGTCCTCCTCGGAAAAGGAGAACTCCATCTTGTTGCGGTAGCCGAAAGGCTCTTGGGAGGGGACGATCGGCCGCAGCGGCGCCTCTTCCAGCTTGCCGATACCGGTCAGAGCCTCAAAGAGGAAATCTTCCTTAAAACGTAGTTGACCCTCGTAGGAGGCGAACTGTAGGGTACAGCCTCCACAGCGGCCGAAATACGGGCAAGCCGGAGTCACCCGGTAGGGAGAAGGCTGCAGCACTTCCACTGTTCGCGCCTCCCGGTAGTCTCGCTTCTCCTTGAAGACTTCCGCCAGCACTCGCTCCCCAGGCAATGCTCTTTCCACGAACGAATCTTTCCCGTCGGCGGCACGGGCCAAGGCCTTGCCCTCAAAGACCATCTTCTCGACGGTCAACTCTAAAATCTTCCCTCGTTGCATCTGTCCTCCTCATGGGTACGGGGGGGGAAAATGAAAATGGCGAACCCCCTGTAAGTATAAAAGAAAAGCCGAACGGGATAAAATAGAGGCATGTTCGACTTCGCCAGCGACCCATACCGGATCCTCTCAGCCGTCTACGATAGCTTCCATCTCTCTCGTTTCAGTTTGGCCGCGGCTCAGGTCGTGCTGGAGGCACTCTCCTCCATCAAACCGGGCGCAATGCTGGATCTGGGGTGCGGTACGGGACAGGCTGTCTTCCACTTCGCCCGTGCCGGCTGGAAAGCGATGGGCATCGACAACTGCCCGCAGATGCTCTCCCTGGCCCGCTTGAATGCGCTGGAAGCGCAAGCCCCGACCGAGTTCACCCGGGGAGACATGCGCGAGCTGCCCGGCGGGCTGAAGGTAGATCTGGTGACCTGCTTCGCCGCCCTCAACCACAACTCCCCTGCTGATCTGGGCAAGTTCCCGGCTAAAGCGGCCCAAGTCCTGCGGCCTGGCGGCCATGTGGCCTTCGACTTGCTGACACCGGAGGGTGCGGCGGCGTTACCGGCCAGTGAAGCGCAAGCCGAGGGGGAGCAGTACCTGCTGCGCCTGCGCATCCTCTCTCCGCAACCGGCCCAACTGTCTACCCGTTTGGTCTGGTTCAAAGGGAAGAGCGGCCACTTCGAGAAGCAAGAGTGTCTGGTGGTAGAGCACCCCCTCTCCCTGGCCGCTGCCGAGCAAGCCTTGAAAAACTGCGGCTTCAAGCTGGTGCAGCGCTGGGGCGTGGAGGGCGACCGCCTGGTTCCCGCCGCCGCAGGAAGTGGCCGCCTCTTGATTCTCGCCACGAGGGGGAAAGTCTAAACCGCATTTGGGGTCAACTCTGAAGAGTTGACCCCTGATTCTCCCCAGAAGGTGCAAAGCGATTGTATGGAAGTCGCCAAGGTTCTTACTCTGTGAGATCCAATGCAATACCCAGAGCCATACCAAGTGCCGTTAGTTTCTTTGGAGACAGCTTTCCAATGTAGTTTGTCAATACGGATTTTTGCAGACTGATCAGCTCATCGCAGTGAATGCTGCTATCGTGCTTAAGGCCCTCATCAATTCCTATGGGGACTTGGGTGGACAACCCATCATGGACAGAGTAAACAGGTGCGCAAATGACGGTGGAGAAACGTGAT
>JAPLHW010000038.1 GCA_026389425.1 Coprothermobacterota bacterium | reverse complement strand
TTCCACGGAGGCCACAACGACGCGGGCTTCGATTGCCAGAAGCTCGATGCCGACCAGGGAAACGCGAACCCAGGCGTCAACCACAACGCCCTTGTCCAGGATACGGTCAATCACTTCGACCAAGCTGGAAGAACCAATCGCTTTCTCAACTGCCATTTTATTTTCTCCTCCTTTCCATCAATTTATGGTCTTTCGCCTACTGGACGAAGCCAGCAGGGCGGCCAACAAAGTAGAGATCTCGAAGGGTTTGTCGAGGAAGCCTTTCACCCCCAACCCAGCGGCACGTTCCCGGCTCTCCTCATCCCCGAAAGCCGTGATCACCACCACCGGGGTCTGGAGGCCACCGGCACGGATCTGCTCCAACAGATCCAAGCCGTTCATATCCGGCAGATGCAAATCGAGGATCATGATATCGACCTCTCCACTTTGCCCGATATGAGCCAATCCTTCCTTGCCGCTGTGGGCCGTACTCACTTGGTAACCCTCCTGGATCAGGATCTGCTGAAGCAGCCAGCAGATCTCCTTCTCGTCGTCCACGACCAAGACGCTCTTTTTCATTACCTTTTCTCAGTCCGCTCTACCGCTCGTGGTCTCATACTGAATTAAAGAGCAAAGAAGATGCCAAATGAAGAGAATACCGGCGAAGACAGTCCGAAAGGCGGTTTACAGGGACTACTGACGGTCGGGAGAGGTCTTTCGGATGCTCGATGTCGGGAATCATGCCCGGGTATGCGGGAGAAACGCCCAGGTTAGGAGGGTTTTTGTTTCAGCTCGTACTTGCGGATCTTGCTGCGCAGGGTTTTCTCATCGATCCCCAGAAACTTGGCAGTCCGGCTGCGGTTCCAGCCATGCGCTTCCAAGGCTTGACGGATCGCATCCAGCTCGATCTCGACCAGCCGTCCCGGTTCAAGAGCGAGGGGGACTCCCTGGTTGAGGATCAAGGGGAGGTGTTCTACGCCGATTTCTCGGTCAGCCAGGATGACGGCGCTCTTGATGGCGTTCTCCAGCTCGCGCACGTTGCCCGGCCAGGGGTATTTCTGCAGTCGATCCATCGCTTCCGGGAGGATGCGTTCGATCGGCCTGTTGAACTCACGACGGAAGCGATCGAGGAAGTAACGGGCCAATAGCGGAATGTCACCTTGCCGGTCGCGCAAGGGGGGAATGGTGATGGGGAGGACCTGGATGCGAAAATAGAGGTCTTCACGGAAGCGCCCTTGGCGTATGGCCTGCTCCAGGTCGGCGTTGGTGGCCGTTACCAGACGAATGTCGACGGGGTGAGGCGCTCGCCCACCCAGCCGTTCCACCACCTTTTCCTGAAGAACCCGCAACAGCTTCGTCTGCATAGCCAATGGCAGGTTGCTGATCTCATCCAGGAAAAGCGTTCCCCCTGAAGCCAGCTCGAAGCGGCCTGCCTTGCGCTGGTCGGCTCCAGTAAAAGCCCCTCTTTCATAGCCGAAGAGCTCGGACTCAAACAGTGTCTCCGGCAAGGCGTTGCAATCGACCGCCACGAAAGGCCCTTGACGGCGCGGGGAAAGATCATGAATGGCCTTGGCCGCCAGTTCTTTCCCGGTGCCGCTTTCGCCAACCAGGAGAATGGCTACGTCGTAGGGAGCCACTTTGCGGATCTGTTGGCGCATCGCCTCTATCTGGGGACTGGAGCCGA
>JAPLHW010000276.1 GCA_026389425.1 Coprothermobacterota bacterium | reverse complement strand
CCCTGCTTCTCTGCCTGTTCACACAACTCAATCGCTTCATTGTATTTCTTCTGTGACTCCAGAATGGATGCCAGTTGCTCATACCCCCTATGGGCAGGTAACGGGAACTCTTTATACTCGACTTTGAACGCTGCCGCTGCTTTTGGAGCGAGAGCAATCTGCTGCCTGCACGCTTCAATAGCTTTCTCCAGATACTGTGGTTTGTCGCTATCCTTGTAATACAATATGATCTTTTCGTTATAGAAGAAATGAACATGCAGGACATTAGCTTCATTCTTCAATAGCTCCTCGGCCTTCTCCAGTATTCTGTAGGCGATGTGCCGATCCTCATCCTTCTCAAAACCTCCAGCTAGGTTAGTGAGCATTCCAAAAGCGGTTTCGCTGGTATAGCTGATATCCCCGGAGGTTAGCGTAACCGTAGACCCAAGCGGCTGAAACTTTTTCTTAATATGCTGGCGCTCCTCTTCAGAGAGCGTCGAAAGCCACCAGTCTTCCAAACAAAAATAACCAATCTCGCCTTTAATTGGCTTGTCTGCCGTTTGTGTTCCCTCCCTTTTGACGCTTAATAAGAAGGTCCAGCATCTATGTAAATCTTACCACCTGGACCTTTCTCCAATGCGTCGCCACCTTTTCCCGAGGGTATTATTGACTCGGCCTAACAACAAAGCAGGACAGCCCAAAAGAGACTGTTCTCCAAACAGATGGCTAGGAACCGGGGCTTGGAAGAACTTAAATCGGTCTTACCTGAAGAATCACACGGACCAGCAAATGAGGAAACGGTTGAAAGAAGGAAGGTAATATGCGGCGTTGCGCAGGGGAAAAAGGGGACAGTTTTATTTTCCCGCTTTCCCCAGCCTTCCCGGCCCTCGAGATTCTGCTCGTCTTTTTTTCTCCTAATGCGGCTAATGGTGACAGATTTAAATCTGTCACCATTAGCCGCATGATCTTCTCGATTTCATCCACAAGATCCGATCCCTAGCTACGCTTAGGACGGGCCGCCAGTCAACTGGTTCCGTTGGAGCGATCTACGGATCAATCAATAAATCGGCTCCTCGCTGTTTCATGTGGGTAACTCTTATGCCCATCCGAAGTCCAGCTTGCCTGCAGGAAGGAAGGGCTAACCTAACTCTGAGAATGGAGCTATGCTAGGATGGTATGGCTAGCTGAGTAGTTGCCTCTTGGACAAGAGAGGCCGTGGCAGGATACCATCCGAGGCTCGAAGGAGGAAGTCATGAAGTCATTCCGAATCGTGAAAGGCCATTTCAGCATCGTAGCTCTGACGTTGCTGATTGTTGTTGTTGCGATGCTGGGCGGTTGCGGCAGCAGCAAGTCGGTGCAAAAAGAAGGAACGGGTAAAACGCTTCATTCGGTGCAAAAGGAAGGAACGGGTGAAACACTTCGTTTCGTCTTCTTGGCGGACAGCCGCGGTGACGCGCTTGTCGATCCGGTCAACACCCCGGTATTGACCGCCATCATCGGCCAAATCGCCGCGTTGTCTCCCAAGCCGTCCTTTGTGATATTCGGCGGTGACATGTCCTACAGGGGCTATATCGGGTCCTCCTACACGTTCCAGGCATGGAAAAACTTGTTCGCGCCCCTGACCGGCAGTGGAGTAACCTTGTATACGGCCGTCGGCAATCATGAGCTGTACCACGAGCACGCCGAGCTCGGTTTCATGCTCAACAACCAGCAGGAGTTCCAGAGTGTGTTTTCGGAGAACCCCGCCAACGGACCGGCCGGCTACGAGCACCTGGTCTATTCCTTCACCTCTCCAGGCGGCGACTCCTTTTTCGCGGTATTGGATCCCTACTACTTGACCAGCAACGTCATCCCCACGAACTTGGGGGGCAACATCGATCCCACCCAAATGTCATGGCTAAAAGCACAGGTAACCCAGACCAAGGCAACACACAAGTTCCTTTTCATTCATACGCCCTGCTACTATATCTCCGACGACCCTGAAGAGCCATCCGCTGCAAACGAGTCCTATACAGCGCTCTGGTCTTTCCTGGACACCAACAAGTTCGACTTCTACGCCTGCGGACATTCGCATCTCTATTCCCGCAAGACCATCGACAGCAGCGTCCTCCCAAATCCACAGACCACCCCGCCGACTTCCCCATGGCAGAACAATGTTGTTCAGCTTCTCAACGGCACCTGCGGCGCCGGCCCTTCCAGCAGCACCATCGATCCTGCCATCAAAACCTCCTGGAACGTGCACAATGACGCCAAAACCTATTACTTCAGCGTTGTGGACATTGTCGGCAGCACCGTAACGGTAAACAGTTACAGTGGCTACACGGGGGCCTACAGCGTGTTCGACACTTTCACCATCGATGCGGCGAGCACGCCATGACTACGAAGAGAAAGTCAACACGACCACGATACCAACGCGCTAACCCGGTCGCAGCGGTAGTCGGCGCGTAGGACGAAGTA
>JAPLHW010000103.1 GCA_026389425.1 Coprothermobacterota bacterium | reverse complement strand
GCGGTCCCAGGTTTGTTTCTGCCGCACTGGGGTGCGGCGGTCCCAGGTTTGTTTCTGCCGCACTGGGGTGCGGCGGTCCCAGGTTTGTTTCTGCCGCACTGGGGTGCGGCGGTCCCAGCGCTGCCACTGCTTCGATCTGCTGTAGATAACCGGTGCAGCGACAGAGGTGGCCTGACAGAGCGATGGCGATCTTCTCCCGGCTGGGAGTGGGTTCTCTGGCTAGAAGCGCCTTCATCGAGAGCAGGATGCCGGGCACACAGTAGCCACACTGGACGGCACTATGCTCCAGGAAAGCTTGCTGCAAGGGATGAAGGTGCTCCATTGTCCCCAGCGAGGAGACCGTCTCCACTCGCTTCCCCGCCGCCAGACCGGCCAGCAGAGCGCAAGAGGGGACCGGCACTCCTTCCAAGAGAACGGTACAGGCACCACATTCCCCGTTGCCGCAGTTGTTGCCTTTCACTTCCAGGTGCCCATGGCGGCGCAGGGTCTCGAAGAGGCTCTCCCCCGGGTGGACGCTCCAGGATGTCTCTGCCCCGTTCAGTAGGAAGTTAAGCAGCATCGGCCACCTCCTCGAGATTTCGGCGCAACAGCACTCCGGCTAGATGACGGCGGTAATCAGCACTCAAGCGAAGGTCGCTCTCCACCTCGGCCTGCTCGCGCATCCGGCCCACAGCCTGCTCACACTCCTCCCCGGTTAGGCTGCTGCCCACCAGCAGTGTCTCCACCTCGGCCACCCGCCGAGCTGCACCGGGACGTGCGCCCAGCCAAACGAACGCCTCGGCCACACGGCTCCCCTCCCATCGTATGCGCAAGAGCTGGTTCAAGAGCGGGATATCCACTGCTGTGCGGGTGAAGCGCTGGTAGGCGATCCGGCTCCCTGCCAAAGTCGGCAATAAGACTTCGCGCAAGAGCGGGCCATCCGCCCCGCGCAAGGAGCGGTCAGCGTAGTAGTCGGCAAGGGAGAGCAGGCGGTCGGCCCCATCATACAGGATGACCTGCGCTTCCAAGCCGAGGAAGAGGCAGGGCAGGTCAGCCCAGGGGTAGGCTCGAACCAATGCACCGCCGATGGTGATCATCCCATGCAGGAGAGGGGTGGCAACGTGGTTCAGAACGCGCGGCAGGAATCCTCCCAGGTACTTGACTAGAAGCGGCGACTCGATTATTTGGAGGAGAGTGGTGGTAGCACCGATGGCCAGGCCTTCTTCACGACATTCCTGGTAGGTCAGCGCCAGCCGATCCAGGCCAATCAGCACCCTGGCTTGCTTACGAGGTCGCCAAGAGAGATCCAGGCCGCCCCCCACCAGGGCCGCTTCCCCCGGGAATTGACGGAGAAGGGCTACGGCCTCCCCCAGGTCAGTGGGGCTGATGTAGTCGATTACCTGCTTAAGCATCGCTCCTCCTTCCGTTGCCGGTTATCACCAGCGAGACAAGTCCTGCAATCAATCACCGGAAAAACCTGCCCGGCTTCCTGCACGATCATCTGCTGTGGTCGTCCCGCTTCGTTCTCATTGTGCATCGTTCGGCTTGCCTTTGGCAAGAGATTTCTTTACAGTCAAGGCGATGATCGCTAGATGTCCGAACACAAGCACCACCGGGGCGGGGCGAAGCTGGGCGATAGCCCCCACCTAAGCCCTTTCCACTATGAGAGAATTCCTCAGCGCCAATAAAAGAAGGGGGTTCTTCGCCCCCACCCTTGCCGGCGGTTCCCTCCGGGCCAAGCTCGATCTCGGCTTGACCTGCGATAGCCACTAGCAGTGAAGCATCCTGAAAGAGAAGGAGTGAACCAATGAGCAAACAGTTATGGACCGGAGACGAGGCTGTGGCCTGGGGAGCGATCCAGGCCGGCTGCAGTCTCTCCGCGGCCTATCCTGGAACCCCGGCCTCGGAGATTCAAGAAGCGATCGGCCGATCCGGGGCGGGGGTTCCCGTCTACTGGTGCATTAACGAGAAGGTAGCCTACGAGACAGCTCTCGGAGCTTCCTACGCCAACCAACGCGTTTTGGTCTCGATGAAGCATGTCGGGTTGAATGTGGCCATGGATTCCTTCGTGAACAGCGTCTTCACCGGAGTGAATGGCGGGCTGGTGTTGGCCGTGGGGGATGACCCAAGCATGTATTCTTCGCAGAACGAACAGGACTCCCGCCTGTTGGCTGCCTTCGCCAAGACCTTCTGCCTGGAGCCGAGCGACCCCCAGGAAGCCTTTACCATGACCCAGACTGCCTTCGAGATCTCAGAACGGTTGCACCTTCCCGTCCTCTTGCGCCTGGTAACCCGGGTTTGCTATGGCGAGGGGCAGGTGGAGACCGACCTTACGCGCCGGCCGGCCAACGAGACTCTCCTACGGCATGACCGCCGCCGCTGGGTAGTGGTCCCCTCCCACGCTAAACTCCTCCACAAGGAGCTGAACGCCCGGCAACGAGAGTTGGAAGCGATCAGCGAGGAACTGCCCTTCAACGAGATCCGCCTGCTCTCCAAGGAGCGCGGCATCATCGCCTCGGGTGTCGCCTATGCGCATGTTCGCGAGCACTGGAACGGCAGCGATTCCCTGCTCAAGATCGGCTCCTATCCCATTCCTCACACGCTGCTACAGCGCTTCCTGGAGCACTGCCAAGAGATCATCGTCGTGGAGGAAGGCGAACCGCTGGTGGAGCGGGCTCTCGCCCGACTGGACCCCAAGGTTCACGGCAAGCTGGACGGGACCTTGCCCCGGGAATGGGAGATGACCCCCGACCTAGTGGCTCAAGCACTCTCCCTCCCCTACTCCCATCGTCCGGCGGAGGTTGGCCTGCCGCCCCGCTATCCTGGCTTCTGCACGGGATGCGGCTACAATCGGGCCTTCGCCGCCCTCAAGCGGCTTGCCCCACCTGTAGTGACGGGCGACATCGGCTGCTATTCACTGGCCGCCTTTCCTCCCCTGGAAGTGATCGACACCATCGTCTGCATGGGCGCATCGATCGGCATGGCCTTAGGTTTAGCCTATTCCGGCATCAAACCGGTGGCCGTGCTTGGCGATTCCACTTTCTTCCACGCCGGCCTGCCGCCAATGGTCGATGCGGTGCACAACCGGGCCGACTTGCTGGTCTTGATCCTGGACAACGAGATCACCGCCATGACCGGGGGTCAGCCCACTCCTGCCTGGGACAACGATGGGAAGGTGCCGGTAACTTTAGAAGGGGTCTTGGGCGGACTTGGAGTACCGTTCCAGGTGATCAACCCTTATCACCCGGAGGCTGAGTTGGACGAGGTCTTTCGCCAAGCCTACGCCCAGCCGGGGCCGATGGTGCTGATCTCGCGCTCCCCCTGCCTGACTGAGGGGAAAAGGAGGAAAGCTGCATGAACAAGGTAGATGTTGTCATCGCCGGGGTGGGCGGTCAGGGCAACCTGCTGGTGGCCAGCCTCATCGCCAAGGCAGCGCTAAGCCAGGGTTTAGAGGCGAAACGCTCCGAGATCAAAGGGCTCGCCCAGCGAGGCGGGCCGGTGCAATCCCTGGTGCGGATCGGTGAGAAAGTCTGGAGTCCGCTCATCGAGCAAGGATCGGCTGACATCCTGCTGGGCTTGGAGCCGGTCGAAGCGCTGCGTTACGTCCAATACTTGGCCCCGACAGGGAAAACCATCGCCAGCAGTAACTTCGCTCCCAACCCGGTCTCCTTCTCCCAGGAAGAGATCTTAACCAAGGCACGGGGGCACGGCTTTTTCCTACTCCCCGCCACCGAATTGGCCAAGCAGGCAGGAAGCGTCCAGTCCGCCAACATCGTCGTGCTGGGGGCAGCCAGCCATTTCTTCCCTTTCCCTGCAGAGGTCTTCCGCCAAGTCATCGAAGAGAATGTGAAGCGCTTCCTGGAGGAGAACCTGAAAGCCTTCGAGCTGGGCCGCCAAGCCATCGCCATTCAACAATAGCCCTCTCTGTTCCTTATCAAAAAGCAGTGCCGCGCGGCACTGCTTTTTTTTATTGCGGCTGCTGCGCGGTCCCCGATGAATCGCTGTCTGCACGATTCGTTGAGGTGAATCTGGGAATAGCGAGAAACGAAGAAAGGTTCATGAAGTATAAGGTAATACTGAAATGAAACGGGTCGTTCTTGGTTTTCTACTGGCAGCTCTTATCAGCGGACTCTTCACCGGCTGCGTCGCCTCGCCCGAACAACAGCAATTACAGGCGGTGGAGGTGCGTGATTACCAGGGGCAGCGGCTCGATTCGGTGACCGGCTTCCGGGAGAACTCCATCGCCGGGCCCCAAAAGGTCGACCTTGCCAACTATCGCCTGGAAGTGAATGGCCTGGTCACGCAGACCCTGTCACTGACTTATGACCAGGTCCTCTCACAATTCCCCAGCTTCAAGAAGGTGGTCACTTTGCACTGCGTGGAGGGGTGGGACGCCACAGTACTGTGGGAAGGACCGCGCTTGAAAGATATTTTCCAGCAGGTTGGCGTTATGCCTGAGGCGAACACTGTGATCTTCACTGCTGTGGACGGCTATACCACCTCCCTTCCCCTGGAGTTCGTAAAGAGGAGGGACCTGTTGCTGGCTAACAAGATGAACCAGATCCAGTTTCCCGGTGACCGAGGCTTCCCCTTCGAGCTAGTGGCCGAGGACAAATGGGGCTACAAATGGATCCGCTGGGTCAAGGCCATCGAGCTATCGGCCAACGCCGACTACAAGGGTTATTGGGAGAGCCGCGGCTACTCCAATAGCGGCGATCTGGACCAATCATACTTCCGCTAATAGGCAAACTGAGCTAGACAAGAAGCAGATACGATCCCGACAAGGAGGCACTGAAATGAAACCAAAGATCCAGGAAACAGGTTTCGGTTACGTGGTCGTAGGCGAGAAACGGATCAAGCACGATGTGGTGATTCGTCTGAACGGATCGGTGGAAAAGCGGAAGAAGGAACTCTCCAAGGCCGTCTACGGCACATCGCACATCATCTCCTTGGAGGAGGCCAAGCACGTCTTTCAGGACGGCGCCGAGCTTCTCCTCGTGGGTACCGGCCAGTCCGGGTTAGCTGAGCTCTCCCCGGAAGCGGCAGCATACTTCCAGAAAAAGAAATGTACGGTGGAGCTCCTGCCGACGCCACAAGCGATCGAGCGTTGGAACGAGGCGAAGGGGGCGGTGATCGCCCTCTTACACATCACCTGCTAACCGATTACCCCAATTACCCCTTACCCTGGGACCGCCGCACCCCAGTGCGGCAAACGTGTGTGAAACCCTCCTTTCCTGACAAGATAAGTGGCAAGCCGAAAGGACACGGTCCGATGATAAGCCCGGAGGCGTATTACCCATGTTCTCCCCCTGGTTGCGTTTGAAATGGACTGTAGTCTGAGGACTGGCCTCTCTGGGTTCAGAATGTGTGCCACTACCGTCAGCCAGGGTGATTCAGGTTCCAAATGGTTTCATACTCACTCGGTGGGAGGCTCCGCAGCCTAGCCCGAATACTTGTGTGCTGCTGATAGAAACCAGGGGATCGAGGGGAGAGGAAGCGTCAGGCCTTCTTTTGGACTAAACGCAAGTCCTCCTGCCAACGGCGGCTCAAGGCCTTATGGATCCAGAAGAGGTACGGCACACCCAAGTTGGTCTCGATCAAGGAATTGACGATCAGTGTACTAATACCGGCAGGTCGGATGCCGCTCAGGAGGAGCACCGATTCCCAGGCCAATTGGACGCCAATTCCGATGGCCAACAAGCGCGGGATGCTCACCGTGGCAGCTTGCTGAGCTCGAGCACGAATGTTGCTCACGCTCAGCAAGCCATAGCCGGCGAAGAGGATCAAGGCCATGACTCCGTGGTAGGAAGCGGCGCCCCGACTGATGTGGATCGTTGGGCTGCCCCCGCTGAGGTTCTGGCTGAGGAAAGCGACCGCCAGCCAGGCACTGACAATCAGTATGCTCCATTCGGTTGCCAGCCGGTCTCGGTCCAGCAATAGCCAAATCCAGGCGAAGTTGGTGAGGCCGTAACTGAAGCTGAGCCAGAGCAGGAGCCAGAAGGTGTCGGCGCCTGTGACGACCCGTGTGCCCAGGGCAAGGTAGAAGATGCCGTAATCCACCAGGAAATAGAGGATACCGCCGGCGATCCCGGCTAGGAGAGCTTGGAAGCGTCGAGTACCAATCAGGATGGCGACGAAAATGACAAGCCATGCCAAATCCAGCCAAATAAACATCAATGGGAAAGAGCGGGCGACCGTGTCCATTGGTTGTACGCAGCCTCAGCGCCTACCCCAAAGGAAAAGCCAAGCCGGGCCAAAGTCCACTGACCAATCGGTGAAGAGGCTGCCGGCCAGGAGCTGCTCTCCTTCCCTGGCCGTATAGGCGGCGCGGAAGGAGCCGAGCGGTTCGCCGATGTGGCGGATGGCCGGGGGAACAACAAAACGAGTGACCAGGCAGGCAAGGCGATAGACGAAGCGCGGCGCATCCCGCCGCAGGTCGAAGAATAGGAATTGGCCACCGGGCCGCAACACCCGCCGAGCCTCGGCCAAAGCGGCGACTGGGTCGGGCCAATGGTGCAGGGAAAGGGTGCTGACAAGGAAATCCACGCTGGCGTCGGAAAACGGCAACGATTGGGCGTCCCCGACACGGAAGCTCACCTGCCTGGCCAACCCGCTCGCCGCAGCAGACTCACAAGCCCGGGCCACCATCGGAGCGGCGATATCAACTCCGACCAAACGAAGAGCCGGATAGCGAAGGGCGATGGCTTCCACTAGCAACCCCGGGCCGCAACCGACGTCGACCACCAGGCCGAAGGGCCGGTACTTAGCCAACCGACGTAAGAAGATCCAGCGCAGTGCGCGGAACTGGGGCATCCGGCTAAGCCGGGTGAAGCTCTCGGCCAGGCCTTCCTCCTCCAACCCTTCCAGATTAGCCTGACGGGGGGCATCGACCCGCCGCATCCCTTCCCAGACCGACCACGCTATGACGGTCAACGCAGTTAGGGCAAAGATCCACCGCCCTGCACTGTCTTGCGGGTGAGATTCCTGGTGGCCAACAACTTTCAGCAATTCCCCTTTGGAACTCATCTTCCCACCTTCTAACCACTTAGCCGCTCCACTCTCTCTTCTCCTGATCGCCTGGTTTTCTTTTCCATATTCTATCATGCCTCTCCGCCATCTCGGGTATTGCGCCTGGTGTGGTACATTGCAAGGATGCATGGCTACAAGATTTTACCAGACCCCCTTCCCGCCCTCGTGGCAGGCTATCGTTCGCAGCGAATTGCCTCTTCTTTCGGCGAGATCCGCAGCTACGAGGAATATGTCAGGTACTTCCCGATCATCTCCTACCGCAAGATCGCGGATGACCCAGCAGCCTACTTCCCGAATGATTTGAAGATGTTCTTGCGGACACGCGGATTCACCGGACCGCCCAAGCAGATCCCTTATTCCGAGGCGATGCTTGAAGAGGTCGCGCAGCCACTGGGTGATTGGATGCGCCGGTGGCTCTCCCCCGGGAAGGTAGCCCTCAGCCTGGTAAGCCTGGCTCCGGAAGAGGTGGCGACCCCTGAGGGAACCATCCCCTCCTTCACCGCCCTGGCCAAGCAATTGGAGGCCACCGGTTTGGTCATTCTCCCCCCGGAGACACCCACCCAAGACGCCTCATTCCTGGCCCTTTCCAAGCTGATCATCCCCCGGGCGGAGGCACTGGTCGGCCCAGCGGCTCAGGTGGTGGCTTTCCTGCGTTCCATCGTCAGTCAGGGGAAGGTTGATCTGCTGAAACCGCTACGCTATTCCTTTCTTACCGGGATGGCCGAGATTGGCCGGCTCTTCGCACCGGAAGCCCGGCGCTTGGTCCCTCACCTGCAAGTCTTGGAGTTCTACTCAGCCGCTGAGGGTCTCTTCGCCTTTCAGCCGTTCCAGTCAATCCATGGTGGAGCTGAGGGAGGACTTTCCTTCCAAGGCTCCGCCAGCTTCTTCGAGATCGAGACGGGAAAGGGTGTCCACCCAGTGGTGAATGCTCGGCGCGGAGAGACCGGCAGCCTGATCGTTTCCACCCCTGTGTTTCCTCGCTACCGCATCGGCGACTTTCTCCTCCACCTGGGCGAGGGGAACTGGCGAGTTCTGGGGAAAGATGGGAGAACGACGCGGCTGGGGTATTATCTGAAGCACATGTTTCCAGGATGAAGGAGAGATGATGAAGCAAATCGAATTGGTCGCATATTTAGATAACTATTTGAATGTGAAGGAAATCAGTGACGATTCCCTCAACGGGCTGCAGGTGGAAGGGCCGCAGGAGATCGAGAGGATCGCTACGGCCGTAGACGGCAGCGAAAGTGCCTTTCAGGCGGCAGCGGAGGGGAGAGCCCAGCTGCTGTTGGTGCACCACGGCCTACTTTGGGGAACTTCCTTTGCCTTCACCGGAGTTCACTACCAACGGATCCGCCTATTGGTGGATAACCGCTTGGGGCTCTATGCCTGCCACCTTCCCCTGGACATGCATCCAGAGATTGGCAACAACGCCTTGCTGGCTCGCCTGCTCAAGCTGGAGGAACTTGTCCCTTTTGGCGAGTACCACGGCAAAACGATCGGCTTGGCAGGAAAGTTGCCCGTCGCTCGTCCCTTGCCAGAGCTGGCGACATACTTGGCTGATCTACTGGAAGGGGAAGTGCAAGCGTTGGACTTCGGCGCCCAGGAGATCCGTACCATTGCCCTGGTTTCGGGGGGTGGCGGCCATGTGATGGACCAGGGCATGGAACGCTTCGACCTCCTCTTGACTGGGGAGAGCAGCCACAGTACTTACCGCTTGGCCGAAGACGCCCACCAGAGCGTCCTCTTCGCTGGACACTACGCCACTGAGACGCTGGGCATCCGCGCCTTGGGCGACATGCTGGCCGAGCGATTCAGTCTGAACCACACCTTCCTCGACTTGCCCAGCCCCTACTGATGTTAAGAAGGGCGGCGCGAGCCGCCCTTCTTAACCGCCCCCGCCTCAACCACTGGCGGTAGGGGTCATTCTTCCTCGTATTTGGTGTCGCTGGCGATATGGGCTCCGGTGTAAATGGGCCGCAAGGTCTCCCATTCACCCCAGAGGGGCTCGCAAGTCTCGCCCCATTCTTTGGCATAGCCGTGTAACGGGCGACACAGCTGGGCGGCGCTGAGGGCGTTCTTCTGGGTGGAGTACGCCCCTGTCTCGCCCACCATCTTCTCCAGGGCGACCGGGTTGTCGATGATCGGGCAGGGTCGCATATGATTGTGGTTGAAGGGTTGCATCGACTGGTAAGCCTTGAAAAGCGGGCAGCGCAGGGCGTCCAGCAGAGAAGTGTTCTTCATGTTGACGTTGGCGTAATGAACGAAGGCGCAGGGTTCCGCTTCCCCTTGCGCATTGATGTGGAAAAAAGCCCGGCCTCCGGCGATGCACCCCTCGGTGAGGGCACCGTCGTTCCAGAAGTCGGCTACCACGACTGCCTTCTCTTTGCGCCATTGCTGTACCGTGTGGAACATCAAGGCCCGCTGCTCCGGAGTGGCCATGTATTCTAAGTCGCTGTCGCCGCCCACCGGAACATAGGTGAAGAGCCAACCGTAAAGGCACCCCTTGGAGATCATCAGGTCAATGAAGGCATCCGATGCCACTTCCTCGGTGTTGACCCGGCTGTATGTCGCAGAGAAGCCGAAGATACATCCGGCCTCGCGCAGGTTGTCCATGGCCTGCATCACCTTCTGGAAGACACCCTTTCCCCGGCGCTCGTCGGTTGCCTGCTCCAAGCCGTCGATGGAGATGGCGAAAGCGATGTTCCCCACCTCCTCCACTCTGCGGGCCACCTCCTTGGTAATCAGGGTCCCATTGGTAAAAGAGAAGAAGAGAGAATCGCTATGCTTCGCAGCCAGCGAGAGGACATCGTTCATCCGCACCGTGGGCTCTCCTCCGGAGTAGAGGAAGAAGTGCATGCCCAGCTCCTCCCCCTCGCTGATAATGCGGTCCAAGGTAGCGTAATCCATATCCTGGGTGCGATCGTACTCCCCAGCCCAGCATCCTTTGCAGCGCAGGTTGCAACGACCGGTGGGGTCGATCAGGACACACCACGGGATATGCACCCCGAACTTCTTCTTGCTCTCTTTCAACTTGGGGACGCCAATTAGGTTGGCGTTGAGGAAAAAGTTGATTACCAGCTTCTCGCGCACGTTTTTCGAAGCCTGGCGAAAGAGTTTGAAGAAGACTTTGCTCATCGGGTGCTCGGGATCCGAGAACTCTGCCACCAGAGCACGAGTGTACTGCTTGTGAATAGGTTCCCTGGCGATGGCGTCAGCCCACTTCGCCAACTTCACCAAGTTCTTCTCGGGATCCTTGGCTAGGTAGTTCAAACCTTGCTTCAGGACAGCCTCTCCAATAATTGACTTCACCGAATCAAATGCCATGATAATACCTCCTCAACAGAGTCTATCTGCCGTAATTCTTATTTTAGGACAAATGACCCCTGCAAGGAAAGTATTTCGTATTTCGGAATATCATAGGGAAGGAGACCGGCGACGGAAAAAGAGAAAAAAAGTGGCTGCGGCCAGAAAGAAGGAGATCGCCCCCAGATAGAGGGGAAGGTCGAGCCATCCGCTTTGCATCATCGCCCCGCCCAAGAGCGGAGCCAGCGAGCTGCACAATCCAAAGGCGGCGTTGGCCAAGCTGATCGCCGAGGAGCGTCGCTCGGGCGGCACAAGAGAGAAGAGGAAGGCGTTCTGCAAAGGCCAGGACATATTCATCAGGGCACTGCGGAGCAGATACAGGAGACTAGCCCATTGATAGGTTGCAGCAAAAGTCATCAATAGGACCATCACCGCTGAGAGGCCTTGGGTAAAGATCACCATTGAGGTCTTGCTACGGCGCAGGGCAAGGAGTGGGACCAGGCCGACAGCCACCATGCCGGCCAGGTTGGCTGCGGCGAACCATGGTGAGATCTGCACCTCGCTCACTCCGAACTTGAGGAAGAACCAGAGGGAGAGGAGCTGGACCACGAAACCCGCCCCAAGCCCGACGAAGACCTGAGTCAGGGCAAAACGGCCGATCAGTCCGCGAGCTGCATGGAACATTTCGAAGGGATTGATCCGTCCTGGTGTAAGAGTGTGCTCCTCCCGCAAGGGAAGGATCAGGCAGGCGGCCAATGCCGCAAAGAGTGCGCACAGCACGAAACTCAGCCGATAAGCGAAAAAGGGGTCCCATCCCCAACCCGCCATCCACTCCGGCAGCCCACCGCAAAGCGAGCCGAGCATCGCCATCAGCAACCATCCCAAGGTATTCCAGCTAAAGAAATGAGTGCTCTCCGCCACTCCTGTCTTTTCGAAAAGCAGTGGGTAAAAGGTCGCCCCACTGAGCGCTCCACCTAGACCTCCGATGATGCCGATGCCCCCCAGCAAGAAAGCACAGGTTACGGCCCAGCCCTCCACCGAAAGGGAGAGGAGAAGGAAACTCAGTATAGGCAAAGCAGTGCCTAAGACCAGTAATGCCTTTTTCCGCCTACGGTCCAGCTGAGGTCCGAGGAAAAGCAACAGGATTGCACAGAGAAGGCCGGAAAAAGTATAGAAGGCGCCGATGGTGAGAGGATCATAACCATTGCGTTTGAGATAGATCGGCAGCACCACCGAGAGAAAGCCAAAAGACCAGGCGGTGGCAGCGGAGGAGTACACCAGCAACCAGGCTTGACGCTTGGCCTGTTTTCGCGCGATATCCGATGGAGGTCTGGTTCTCTCACTCATTGTGGCGTTTTTCTTAGGTCGAGAGCATTCCTACTCGATGTCTCAATCGTGATTGTTCCCGACGATAGCAGATCGAGAGCTTAGCAGAAACCAACTCTTCCCGTTAGACCAGGAAAGGGCTATCCTTGGGCGCAGGAAAGGAGATGATGCCATGCTTTACGTCTATGGATTGGTTTTCCTGCTCTTCGCTCTGCTGGCCTTGATCGGCCCCGCCGCCCCGGGCTTTCGACGCTGGCCCTGTTGGCTGGCTTTGATCCTCGGTTTCGGGCTCTACATCGGCGTCGTTCAAGTGCAGACACCTCTCCAGGAAAGGCTCTATGGGCTCTTAGCAGAGGGGGTGGCAACGTGGTTGAAGTTATTGGCCATCGCTATCCTGGCCGGCCTTCTGCAGGAAAGCGTCAAGCTGCTTCTGATCTGGGGAGGTTCGTTCTCCCTGGCCCGTCGCAATCTTTTGCTGGCCGGCGCCTTCCTGGGTGTGGGGTTTGCCCTGGGTGAATCATACTGGATTCTTATCACCCTGGCTCCGGACATCGCTGATATCTACCCTACGCTCAGCTTTGGACAATTCCTCAGCACTCTCTCTCCCCTGCTTATCGAGCGAGCCATCCTCATCCTGGTGAATCTTTCGCTGGGGTTTCTTCTGGCCTACGGCCTCCTGCAGCGAAAAACGCTCACTTACTTTCTAGCGGTCCTTGCCCTGCACAGCGCCATCACCTTTGCCTCCCTCATGCGCCAATCCTTCCGCTTCAACTTGACCTGGACCCTGATCATCCTGGGTCTCTTGGCCCTGCTTCTCTACGTCTACACGATTTCGATTTCCCGCCGTGAGCTGGCCGCCACCCGCCAAGTAGTTCCCTTCCGCTGAAGAAAAGGTCACCGTCTCTCATCTTTAGTGAACCCACAACTGTCTTTCCTCTTTTTTCAGTGGAAGGCATTCGCTGGTTTTCCCCGTTTCGCTTCCCTCTCGATGAGGGATTGTATCCTGCGAGAGGGTGATCTCATCTACCGCCAGCCAGCACAGCCGCCCTTCCCCGACTCGGTAACCGTGGCAAAAAATCGGCACAGGCCAAGGCCTTCCTGAAAACGAAAATACCCCTGAGGGTTCGCCCTCAAGGGGTATCTCTTATGGATCGAGTCGGAGAAAAGAAAATGCCCTGGCAGCGACCTACTCTCCCGCGAGGTTTCCCCCGAAGTACCATCGGCGTTAGAGGGCTTAACTTCCGTGTTCGGGATGGGAACGGGTGTAGCCCCTCCACAATAACCACCAGGGCAAAACGTTGAGCCTTGAAAACTGCATAGGGCTAGAGGACGTTAATTTTGCATTGAAGATGACAAAGCTTGATAGGTC
>JAPLHW010000115.1 GCA_026389425.1 Coprothermobacterota bacterium | reverse complement strand
TGGGCTGGAAGAGAAGATCGTACTGATGGGGTTCCAGCAGAGTATCTCTTCGCTGTTAGTGGGCTTGGATGTTTTCGTTTTATCCTCTCGATTTGAGGGGCTGCCGTTGACGATTATCGAAGCCATGTTTGCCGGCTTGCCGGTGATTGGGGCCGCTGTGGGAGGAAATGCAGAAGCGGTTGAGCAGGACCGAGGAGGGTTCTTGGTTCCGCCGAATGATCAGCAGGCTCTCGCTAGTGCAATGATGGCGTTAGCAGACAACAAACAACTTCGACTGGAAATGGGTCTCTATAACTCTGAGAGGGCATTGGCCGAGTTTTCGGTTGACAATATGCTAGGGAAATACGAGGAATTATACCTCCAGCGCTAGAGACAAAACCATGACGCCTAGCCAGTCAGATGGGCATAAAGCACGTCGGCCTGGTGAGCGAGAGAATAGTGTTCTCGAATGTCGGCGGCAGCATTCCTTCCCATGCGCTGAAGCTGAGATTCGTTGGCCAGGGCTTTGATGCAATCGGCCAACGCTCTTGCATCGCCCGCGGGGAAAACAAGGCCCGTTTCCCCCGGTATGATGTAGTCCTTCGCGCCTGCACCGGTGGAGACAATCGCTGGAATTCCGCATGCCATCGCTTCCGGAACGCACATGCCGATCGTATCGCGATGGCTAGGCAAAATGAGAAGGTCGTGCGAACGGTAAACCCTCGGCATCTCTGAATGCGGAATGGGGGGAAGGAACCGAATGAGGTGTTCTAGACTACAGCGACTGATTTCTGCCTGAATACCAGGCTTCATATCGCCTTCCCCAACGATGCTGAGTCTGAATTGCACGCCCTCGTTATGCAGTAAACTCAACGCTTGCAGCAGTACGTCGTAACCTTTGTACGGATGAAGTCTAGCCACCACTAGAAGTGAGATCTCCCCATTTTGGTAAAAGCGCATAGTTGGGTCTGTTTGGAATAGGGAAATATCGATTCCTGGAAGAAAAAGCGACACCTTCCCCTGGGGAGCGCGCAGTTTCATGAAACTATACGCATCACTTGACCAAGCCAGTACGCTCCGACAGCGAGAGAGAATGCGGTTGCCGATAGCTTTTTCGTACATCAGGGCGACCCACTTCTTTTTTCCCGAAGGCGGCAGTCTTTTTTCCTCAGCCATTACAATGTGAGGGATACCCTTTGTTGATATCAATAGATTCAAAATCTTTAGGATAGAGCATGATCCAGCGGTGACTCGGGTACTTTTTCCCTAAATAGTTGAAGAGATTGGAATAGATGTATGGCACAGGATAAACAGGCATCCAGAGGAATGTTTTTTGAGGAAAACTCATTGCGTAGATATGTCGTTGGTCAAGTGGGCGATTTCACTCCGTATCTATTGGAATCCAGCGACATCTGTTCCATCATGCCAAATGTCGCATTTTACCGGTGGAAAAAACCAGCGCAGACTGGATCATCTCCTCTAAGCTACTTTGTGGACTCCAACCGAGTACTTCCTTTGCGCGGGAATTGCCGGCAATCAGCCGCACGGGGTCTCCGGCACGGCGTTGACGCGCTGCCTTGGGAATGGTGTGCCCCACTAGCCGCTCTGCGCTGTTTACGACCTCGCCCACGCTGTACCCGATGTTGCTCCCCAAATTGATTGCGCCAAGGCACGCCCCCCGACGCAAGTAGTTCAACGCCAGAAGATGGGCCTCTGCCAGGTCGGTCACATGAATGTAATCTCGAATTGGCGAGCCATCAGGGGTGGGATAATCTGTGCCGTAGATGTCCAGCATCTCCTGAATGCCTAGAGCAGTTCTTAGAACATTCGGGATCAAGTGCGTCTCCGGCTCGTGTACTTCCCCGATTTCGCCATCAGGATCCGCCCCCGCTGCGTTGAAGTAGCGCAGAGCGGCAAAGTTGAGCCCGTAGGCCAGTTGGAAATCGGCCATGAGCTGCTCCATCATCACCTTGGTCCGGCCATAGACATTGACCGGACGCAGGGGGTGGCTCTCGGGAATGGGGATCTCTTCCGGTTCCCCATAGACAGCGGCGGACGAAGAAAAGACGATGGACCGAACCTCGAATTCTTTCATTACTCGCAGCAGATTCAGGGTTCCAATGACATTTGTTTCGTAATATTCCGCAGGTTTGATACCGCTTTCTCCAACCAGACTAAGGGCGGCAAAATGGACCACTTCCTGGATGGGATAACGTTGAAAGCAGGTCCGGAGGTCATGCAAATTGCAGATGTCGCCTCGGAACAGCGTTCCCCATTTCACTGCCCAATCGTGTCCGGTAGAGAGGTTGTCGAAGACGATATGTTCTTCTCTGGCCTGGGCGAGTGCTTTACAGGTATGCGAACCGACATAGCCGGCTCCGCCGGTGACCAGGATCATCGCTTGTATCTCATTTCGGTGTCATCGCTGCCGGCGTGGAGGCGCAAGGGGGTGCTGGCCGGCTTGTCCTGTCAATCTGAACACCCCCCCTATGTCATCCTGAACGAAGTGAAGGATCTCGCCTTTCGTCTTGGTTCTAGGCTCAAGGCCAGATCCTTCAGCGAAGAGCGCTTCAGGATGACAAGGTGGGTGCGAGCTTCAGCTACCCATTTCATCCTAACATAGCTCCATTTTCAGAGTAGAGTTAGCCCTTCCTTCCAGCCGGCTTCTGTCCAACGTGCGGATTTGGTAGCACATTGCGATCATATCAGCTTGCGGCAGCATGTCTACTTGCAAACCGGCCACCATGGTAGGCAGCAATACTTCATTAGGGTAAATGCAGCGCGCGGCAGACTTTCGAGAAGGCCGGATCCAGCGAGGGCCGCTAGCTCCATTTGCGCGAGTTTGTCCGCCGTACCGGGATAGGGCAAGCGATGCTTGAGCGTCTCCTCTACCAACGCAAATTCCTCCAACGGCAGAATAACCCCAATTGGGTTGCCTGCCGCATCTGTTATAAATTGTCGTTTGAGAACAGCACTAGCCATCTTGCATCTCCACAACTTATGGCGTTCACTCGACGATACGATTGCACGATATCACGATACCGGCATTCAGATGGTATCCACAACCAAGGCATAAAGGGGACAGATTTATTGATCCGTAGATCGCTCTAACGGGGACAGTTGACCGGCAGCACGTCCTGAGCTCTTCGCTTCGCTCAAGGGTAAACTCTGCAGAGAAGGATCGGATCTTGTAGCCGAAATCGAAGAGATAATGGAAAGACGGGTGTGGGAAAAAAAATCTGTCCCCTTTTTCATGATTGCCTTTTTTACGGGTCTTTGCTAGCCTGCTATTCAAAGGGGCGTTCGTGAGCAAACAAGGCAAGCTGATAAAGCGATTTCTTTCGCATCCCATCGACTTCACATGGGATGAGATGGCGGCTCTGCTGACAGGCTTTGGATATACCAGGGTCAAAGCAGGGAAAACCGGAGGATCGCGCGTTCGTTTTGACCACCGGATATCTGATCCGATCATCCTGCATCGGCCACACCCCACGCCGACATTGAAGCGCTACCAGATTGAACAGGTAGAAGAAATTTTGAAGAGTGGAGATCTCTTATGAAAGACTCGATGGAATACAATGGCTATTTTGGGTCCGTCCATTACAACGATGACGATAAGGTTTTCTACGGAAAATTGGAGTT
>JAPLHW010000216.1 GCA_026389425.1 Coprothermobacterota bacterium | reverse complement strand
GGGGGAGCCCAAATGACCCCTATCCAACCTTTACCCATCCATATCACTCTGTTGGGGATCTTAATAGCCGTCGTTTTCGCTTCGGTGGTGGCCGGTACACTCTACTGGATGCTGAAGATCCAAAGCTCCATCCGGCGTGGTCTCACCACCACGGAGCGGGCCTTGATCGAACTGAAGGGGCCGGTCGTGCTAGGGATCACACCCGGTGTGGTGTTGCCAACCACTATCTTCTTGGCTTCTTCGTTGGCCAAACAACGCAAGGTGCCCTTACTGCTTCTCTCGGTAATCGAGGTGCCTTACACCCTTCCTCCTGGAGCAGTCATGAGCAAGGTCCAGAAAGCTGGTGAAGATTCACTACGGGAAGCACGTCAGTTGGCCAAAGAGATGGGTGTCGAGGATTTGGAGACCAAGCTCGTTTCCGCTCGCGCGGCCTCCCAAGCTTTAATCAGCGAGACGGAGGAATTCGGCGCCTCCACACTTATCATCGGAGCGCGGGAAAAGAGACGGGAAGGGATCTGGTTCGGTTCTACCGCAACCCACATCTTACGCTATGCGAAAGTCGAAGTGATCGTCGATCGGGCGATCTAAGAAAGAAGGGAATAGCATATGAAAATTCTAATTATTGGGTGCGGACGACTGGGCGGTGTGATGGCTGAGTATTTAGAGGAAGACGGAAACGACGTGACGGTGGTGGACAAACGCAGTACAGCCTTCCGCCTCCTCCTCCCCACCTTCCGGGGCAAGACGATACTAGGCAACGGCATCGACCAAGACATCCTGCGTGAGGCCGGAGCGGAAGGAGCCGACTTGATGATCGTGGCCTCGGATTCCGACAATACCAACATCATGGCGGCTCTGGTGGGCCAAAGGATTTTCCACATCCCCCGCATCATGGCACGGATTTACCACCAGAGCCGGATCTCCAGCTATCAGGAATACGGGATGGAGACGTACTGCCCTACCGCCTTGGTAGCGGGGATGATGCGCGAGAGCATCAAGAAGGGAGCCTGAGATGTACGTCATCGTGGTTGGTGCCGGCAAAGTAGGCCTTTTCCTATCCCAGGCGCTAAAAGAGCATGGCCATGAAGTCCTCTTGGTTGAGAAAGACCTAGATAAGTACGACCACCTTTTTGAGAAATGGGGTGAGTTGATCTCGTTGGGTGACGGTAGTAACACCCAGACCCTAGTGCGCCTGGGGGCAGAACGGGCGAACGTCGTGGTGGCGGTCACCGGGGAGGATGAGGACAATCTAGCCGTCTCCTTGGCGGCCAAGCGGCTGTCGGTCCCACGGATAATCGCTCGTGTCAACAATCCGAAGAACGAGGAGATCTTCAAGCTGATGGGAGTGCAACGTACCATCTCGGGAACACGCATCCTCTTCAATATGGTTGAACAAGAGGTGGAGATGGCCGCTGTTCTCCCCTTCCTCGCATTGCACCGAGGCGAAGTGGAGGCATTGAAGCTGGAGGTGGCCGCTGATTCAGCGTTGGTTGGTCAGAAGATCAGCGAATTGGGTTTGCCGGAGGGGGCTATAGTCTCCGGTCTGGTGCGAGCCGACCGTCTTCTGCCGGTCAAGCCGGAGTTGGTCATCGAAGGGGGTGACTGGTTATTGGTGATAGCGCCCAGCGAGGTGATCCTCACATTGGAGAGCTGCTTGCACCTTGATGAGTGCTTTGAAAAGAGCTGACCTCGGCGGTCCACCGCTGTTCCTGCGTAAGAATCTGAAAAGACTTCAGCCGGCGTATATAATGAAGGGGTGATGGAACCTAGCCTTTGGTTGTGGGTAGCCCCTTTGATCCTCATCGAGCTCGGCCTTCTTTTCGTCGCCCTGCGTGATCTTCTGCGGCGGCGCCCTCCTCTTTGGGTCTTATGGCTGGTAGTGGTGATCTTCATTCAGGTGATCGGTCCAGTGCTTTATCTACTTATCGGACGCAGGGAGGACGATGGAACTCGCTATCCAGACCCGTGAGCTGAGCAAGCGCTACGGCCGCCACCTGGCTCTCGATCGGCTCTCCCTGGAAGTGCCCTCCGGGTCTGTCTTCGCTTTCCTGGGACCCAACGGCGCCGGGAAGACGACCACCCTGAAGATCTTGGCAGGCCTGCGTCACCCCAGCGCGGGGGATGCTTTCATTCAAGGCTGCAGCGTACGTCGGGAATCGTTTCAAACCCGCTCGCTGTGCGGCTACTTGCCCGAGGCTCCGACTTTCTACGGTTGGATGACGGGACGGGAATACTTGATCTACTCCGCTCAACTCAGCAGCGTGGAACGCGAACAGCGGAAGGAGCGGGTGGAGTTTTTGCTGGAGTTGGTCGGCCTGCGCAAGGTGCGCGAGCCGATTCGCGCCTTCTCCCGCGGGATGCGCCAACGCTTGGGAATCGCCCAGGCCTTGGTTCATGACCCGCCAGTGCTGCTGTTGGACGAGCCGACCTCTGCTCTTGACCCGCTGGGGCGGAAGGAGTTGCTGGAGACACTGGCGTCTCTGCGAGGCGGGCCGACCATCTTCTTCTCCACCCACATCCTTGGAGACGCCGAGCGTATTGCCGACCGGGTAGCCATCCTCCAAGGCGGCCGCTTGTTGGTGCAGGAGCGGGTCGAGGATTTGCACCAGCGTTACGGCCGACGGACCATCCGATTGGAGGTAGAGGGGGAGCCGGCCGAGCTGATCGCAGCCTTGCGGCGGGAACCATGGACCTTGGAAGTACAGCGCGAAGAGGGGTATTTTTCTCTCGCCACCAGTGACTTGCCGGCCGCCCAGAGGAGGATTCCCCTACTGCTGGTCGAGACCAAACTTCCCCTGCGGCGAATGGAAGTGAACGAGCCGACCCTGGAGGAGATCTTCATGCAAGTCTTGGAGGCGCCAAAGTGAGGGGGTTCGCTGCTCTCTGGGGGAAGGAATGGCGGGAAACCTGGCGCTCTGGCCGTCTCTTCATCCTAGTCGCGCTCTTCCTGCTACTCGGCATCTCCTCGCCGTTGGCCTTCAAGTTCCTACCCCAGTTGATCCCCGCGGAGTTGGCCGAGGCCTTCTCTTCTCTGCTGCAGCCGACCACCTCGGAAGTGATCGCCAGCCTCTTCAAGAACCTCAGCCAACTGGGCATCCTGGTGTTGATCCTGCTGGCCATGGGCGGAGTAGCGGAGGAGAGATCCCGCGGTCAGTTGGAGCTGATCCTGGCACGGCCTGTGTCGACGGCGGCAGTGGTCTGGGCCAAGTTCGTCGTCTGGGCGCTGCAACTGGTCCTGGCGCTTGTCGTGGTGTTGGGATCTTTCACGCTGTACACGCATTCCCTCTTCCCACCGGGGCCCTCTCTTCTCGCGCTCCTGCAGGGAGGCGTGCTCTACTACCTCTTCAGTTTGCTGGTCTTGGCTTTCACTTTGCTTGCCAGCACGCTTCTGCCAACCAGCTTGTTGGCCGCCCTGCTCTCGGGAGGGGTCTTCCTGGCCCTTTCTTTCCTTCCCTACCTGGGTCCCGCTTACGCTCGCTTCGCTCCATCCTCCTTGTTGGAAGGAGCCAGCCACGTCGCGGTCGGCGCATCCCCTTGGGGAGTCTGGTGGGAAAGCGCAGCGCTAACGGCCGCGCTTATTCTTCTCTGTAACCTTCTGGCCGTCTGGGCTCTGCGCCGACAGGACATCTAGCCTCGTCTCCTTGAAGCGGAGCATTCAGCCTCGTACAATTTGGCTATGGAGACGGAAATCCCTCGTATCAAACGCAAGTACCTGGTAACCTGCTACGCCTGCGTCATCCGCGGCCAAGAGATCCTCCTGGTGCGGCAGGACCGGGGCTATTGGAAGGACCTCTGGGTGATCCCGGGGGGGAGCCTGGAGTTGGGGGAGACGCTGGAGGATTGCGCCCGACGCGAGGTTTTGGAGGAAACCAACGTGCAGGTTCAAGTATTACAGCAAACCGGCACCTATCTCAGCTACGACCCGGACACCTCCTTCGAGAAGCAAGTGATCTGCATCGCTTACCTCGCTCGTCCTATCGGAGGGCAGCCATCCGCGGCCAGCGATGCGCGGGAGGTCCGATGGACCGACCTTGGTGAGGTGA
Source organism: Coprothermobacterota bacterium (assembly GCA_026389425.1). Taxonomy (GTDB): domain Bacteria; phylum Caldisericota; class JANLFM01; order JANLFM01; family JANLFM01; genus JAPLHV01. Next base: position 611 of record JAPLHW010000216.1, on the reverse strand, counting down.
ATGCCTTGCGAGAGGTTGGTAAACTGCCGGACTTGGTAGCTCGCATTGTCGATGATGCGCGCATTCGCGCCAAAGAGTGGTGGGTACGCTGATCGAAGAACAAAAGCTCCCTAATCGCAGAGAAGCCACAGGAACGAGGCTTGGTTCGGTTGGCGCTTGGTGGTGTACCATCACTCGTGAATTGAAAGGGTTACATTTCAGGAACCGCTCTGGTAGTTTGGGAAAAGGGGATGTCGTTCAACAGCTGATGTTTTGCCTTACTGGCCCGGTGGTGATGGAGCCAGGTCTCGCCGGACTAGCGAGAAGGAGATCCCCTCCCAGCTCCCTTGGCGAACCGGGTGGAATCCTTGGTGCACAAGGAATTGCGTGGGGCCGGAGCAGTTGTTGGCCGAGTCGTCACGCCCGTAACTTTCCAAGGCCGAGTAGCCGCGCTGCTGAAGGTTCAAAAGCACCGCCTGGAGGAGTTCGAAACCCAACCCTCGTCCGCGAAACTCCTTCTGTATGAAGAGGCAAGTCAGCAAGATCGCATCGGGACTGGTCGGGAAGAGCGACAGAGCATAAGCCTGGGCATTGGCGAAGGAGTCTGGGGGTGCGAACTGGGCATAGCCACA
>JAPLHW010000278.1 GCA_026389425.1 Coprothermobacterota bacterium | reverse complement strand
AGAAAGGGGATGCCCATTTTCATGGCCAGATCCTGCATGTTCGTTATTTTCAGGCCGTGCATCTCCCCTATCGAACCGCCCAGCACGGAGAAGTCCTGGGCAGACAGAGCGACGCGCCGGCCATTCACCAAACCTAATCCAGTAATCACCCCTTCTGCCGGGATGTCTTTCTTATCCAACCCAAAGTAGGTAGACCGTGTTTTTACGAACCGATCCAGCTCCTGGAAGGATCCGGGATCCAATAGCAGTTCGATCCGCTCACGCGCCGTGAGCTGGCCCTTTTTGTGCCGGCTTTCCGCTGCCTTTTTTCCCATTCCCTCGGTAATTTTTTTCTTCTGTTCTGCTAATTGTGCAATAAGATCGTCCACTAGTTTCCTCCACTTGATCGAACTATCCAGACTCGAACCGTCCGTCCCTTGGAATGCTCAGGCAGACCTCCCCTAAGGGAGGCTGCCTGAGCCTCTTCGTTATACAAGGATTTCCGTGGGGATGATGAGCTGTTTGTTTTTTTCTAGCAAATCCGGCGGTGGATTGGGTAGAAGCTCCGTCCCAGCCAACTGTTTGGTGTAATCACGGATATAGGCATTCCAGTACTTGCGGGTGAGGTAAAAAACGCGTGCGCCACCTAATTCATGTTGCACATCCGGGTATGGGTAGGTGGGCAGGGCCATGCCGATACCCCACCTCTTCCAACCGTTGTAGCTCTCATATGTGGCCCAGAACTCTTCTTGCTGAAGCTCTTCAAAGCAGTAGACGCATTTCGCATAATACAAGACTGCTCCTGCGTTCATCCCACGCATGAAGGCCATTGTATGCAAGCTGATGTTGATCTTCTCATTGAGCAGGCGGCCATTGGCGATACCCGCCAATACGCCATCCACCGTTCCAATCAAGAAATACTCATCTTTCATCCGATTCCGCAATAACGCCAACAATTCGGCGTATACGCGCGCTCCAACCACATCGTAAAGGTCCCGATCGACATCCATATAGCGCTTGATGTAGGGAAGAACGAGAGGAATCTCCTCCCGCTCGATGGATCGGATCAACATGGTTCTCTTGACGCCGTCCTTCTGCTTCAAATCGCAGTACCTTGGAGACCAAGGCGTAAGTTCCATGCTTGGTGGGCTCAGAATAGGCTCGATCTCCTCGACCTTAAAGATGATTTCCGTCTGTGAAACCTGCTCTGGTATTGCCTTCTTCATGGATTCTCCTTCTATTGATCCATCTTTTCTTCGATGAGATCAAATCAGTTTGGGATAAAAACATTTAAGCGGTAATTGACGCCGAGATCAAATGGCGAATATCCAACGTGATTTAGGGTGTGGTGATAACGCTTCTTCCCTTCACCTTCCGATCAATGATCAACTGAATCGCTTCATTCACCATCTCCAGCGGAACTCGATTGGCGACAATGGTGGTAATCCGCCCTTCATCGGCATAACGCAGCGAAAGCTCCAGGTCTCGCTTGCAACCGGCCACGGAAGTAAGGATATGCCCTTCTTTCAACAGCATGCCGACAGGATAGAAATCAAGCATATCTTCCTTACGATAGCCGATGATGACCAAGCGCCCACGGCAAGCCAGGGAGTCGACCATGGCATTCCATCCAACTGTGCTGCCAACCAAATCATAGATTACATCCAAGCCAGCGCCAGCGGCTGCTACCTTGATCGCTTCAGGCAAAGCTGCATAGTCCGAACAGACAATCGCATCGTCTGCACCAACCTCTTTGGCGAGAGTGGCCTTCTCTTCTGAGTCTGCGATGGCGATCACTTTGGCGCCACAGAGCTTGGCGACCTGGATGCACATCAAGCCGACTCCCCCTACTCCATGTACGCCGACGATGTCACCGATCTTTGTGCCGGCCAACCGTGTGGCATGAACGGCAGTCATGCCGGAGCATGCGTGAACAGCGCCTTCCTCGTATGAGACGTTGGCCGGTAGGGCTACCAAGGAGCGAATTGGCACCCGAACGTACTCCTGAAAACCGCCGTCGGCATTGAAACCAAGCTGGCCGGCAGCTTGTGTGCACATATTTTCCATGTCGTTGCGGCAGTTGAAGCAATCACCGCAACTCATCATGTTGTATACGTCCACACGATCTCCCGATTTTAGGGAGGTTTTAATAGCCGTATCGATCGACTCGATGTCTCCAGCAATTTCGTGCCCCAACACCAGTGGAGTGCCAACAGGGATCAGTCCTTCCACAAAGTGGGTTTCCGTTGCACATACACCGGCTGCTCTCACCTTAATGATCGCATACCCTGCCAAGAGCTCTGGTTTTTCAACATCTTCCATTCTAAGCTTTGATTCTCCTGGATGAAGCCTTGCTGCTTTCATTGTTCTCGCCTCAATTTAAAAAGATTTGGATCTCAATTGCCTCTTTTCATTTCCTATGTCAAGGGCCTTTCGGGAAAGGCCCTTGACGCATGCTAGATACTTCTATGCTAATTATTAAACCTTAGCTTAGTGGTTTTTTATCGTCCATGGGGACTTTGATTTCCCCAGAGATGATCTTGGCTTCAACTGCGGCGACTGCTTTCTTTACCTCTTCCGTTGCCGCAGTACCCCATGCACCGAGGTGAACGGAGCCATTGGAAAGCATCTGAGGCTGGAAGTAGTCGGCTTGACGGAAG
>JAPLHW010000252.1 GCA_026389425.1 Coprothermobacterota bacterium | reverse complement strand
GCATATCACTCCTCCTTTTTTTCACGGCGGTTTTCCCGCAAATGCTTTTTCCGCGGGCTGAAAAAAGACATGCCTGCTGCCCGCTGCTTGGTGTACGCCACGATGTGGCTCCATTATCCGTAGCAGATGGGTGCAAGTCTAGAGCGGCCCTCGATGATTACCGCCGGCTCCGGTTTCCCAGGGGCGGCGTTACCCTATTCCAAGAGTTTTTTCAACGCTCCATAGGATACGACGTCATTGATGTTTTCCACAAAAATGATGTTTTCCGCGATTCCGCTGGCAAGTGAGCCCCGCAGGATGATGGGTGTCAGATCAAGATCTTCCGCGCCGCGGTAGGTAGACAACACGCAGTATTCAGCGCAGAAGCCGGTGATGATGACGGTGTCCACCCCGAGTTCCCGCATTATTTCACCCAGCGCTGTCTTGTTGAAAGCGTTTTCATAGGTTTTATGGACGTGAAGATCCGAGGGCAAGATGGTTAATTGCTTGGGTGATTCTAATCCATCTTCACCCGGCACAAGTTTTTCCTTTTCATCCATGTGCTGGATACAGACGATCGGTAGCTGTTTTTCCCGAAAAAGAGCGATGGCCGCGTTGATATACTCGATGGCTTCATGGAGGGACTGCACTGTTTTCGGACTCAGTTTGAAGAATGCTGCTTGTACATCAATCACTAGTAGAGCTGGTTTCATCTAAACTCCCTTTCTGCGCCTTCCCTGGCGCGCGTTCATGGTGGAACTTGCTCATATCAGCATCTCCTATTCTGCTATTCTTCTTTGAGCGTCTTCACCCAGCGGGCAGCACGGCACTGAGGGTCACGCGTTTCATCCTAAAAGCGCACCTGCTCTGCGGAGATGGTGTAATGGCCGGGAGCGGAGGAATTGGATATTTCCGTCACCGCTTCTGCGTCCTCGAGTTGATAGGGTCGTATTTCCGGCATTTCGGGTGTTCTTTTCTAATTGGATGAAAATGTCAGGGATTCAAATGGTAGCTGGCAATTCTTTATAGGGCAGTGTAACGGTGACGGTGGTCCCCACGCCTTCTGTGCTCTGTAACGAGATCGAACCACCGTGTGCTTCCACAATCCGGCGGCAGACGTAGAGGCCCAGGCCGGTGCCGGGGATCCCCTTCTGGTGGGCCAAGCGACCCCGCTGGAAGGGCTGGAAGAGCTGCTCCTGCTCGGCTTTCGGGATCCCGCAACCCCGATCTTCTACCTCCAACCGCAGCGTGTTTCCGTCCATTCCCAACCTGATCTCGACCCGTCCTCTCTTGGGCGAGAACTTCACAGCGTTGGTCAAGAGGTTTTCCACTACCCGGGCGATAGCCTCCTCCTCGCAGGAGATCTCCGGCACTGGCTGCAACTCCAGCTTTACCTCTACCAGCTTTGCCTGGGCGTAGCCTTGCGAATCCTCCACTACCCGCTTGACCATCTCCTCTAGTCGGCAGGGAGCGAGGAGAAGGGGAAAACGGCCTTCCTCGCTGCGCTGGCTGTCCACCAGGTTGTTGATCATCCGCTCCAGGCGCTGTAGGTTGCGTCGCCAGATCTGCCGGTAATCCTGGAAATGATCCAGGGCTTTTCCCGGTTCCAATACGTTCAGCATCTCCTGGGATTGATTTAAGACCATCAGCGGCGTCTTCATGTCGTGGGAGACGGCGAAGAGCAGGTCGGTACGAGCCTGACGGATCCCCTCTTCCAACTGCTTGCGCTCGCCGATGTCGCGCAACGATTCGATGGCGCCCACGATGGAGCCGTTGCTGTCATACAAGGGAGAAGCGATTCCCCAGAGATAAGCCCCCTTACCATCGCGCAAGGCGGGGACAAAGGCTTCCGCAACCAATTGATCCTCTCTTTTGATCAGATAGTCGTAGTTCTTTTGAATCTTTTCCCAATCCTGGAAGATCATATCGATGAGCATTGGTATGGTTTTGCCGTAGAAAGGCATCGCGTAGGCAAAATCACCCTTCCCGATCAGCTCTTCCTTCGGTGCGCCCGTCAGCTCCTCCATCGAGAGGTTCCAGGCAATCACTTCTCCTTTGAGGTTCACGGCGAAGGTGGCATCCGGCAGAAAGTCAATGATGCTGGCGAGGCGATGCTCGCTCTCCCGCAGGGCCTCCTCCATCTGCTTGCGCTCGGTGATGTCCCTTGCCTGGCCCAGTATCGATATCGGTTTGCCATGCTGATCCCGGACGATGCTGAACTTGGATTCCGCCCAAAAGGCTGTGCCGTCTTTTTTACAAAACTCCAGGTCAAGAGTTAGGATGGGATTGTAATCAGGATCAGCCTCTACCTTGGGCATCTCCTTCATAAATGCTTCAGCCACAACATTGAGCGACTCCGGAGTGAAGTATTGCTCCAGCGACATCTCCATTATCTCCTGTAAAGTGAAACCGCTTTGTTTTTCCGATGAAGGACTACAGTAGATAAGCTTGAGGTTCATGTCCAGAAGCCATACCCCATCAACCGTATTGTCTGCCAGCAGGCGGTATTTTGCTTCGCTCTCCCGCAAGGACTTCTCCACCCGCTTGCGCTTGGAAATGTTGTGCAATATTGCGTTGAAACCGATTGCCTTGCCATCGATTAGAATGGCCGTGGGCTGAGTGGAAAACCATATGCTCTGGCCGGTTTTTTGGATTGCCCTGAACTCGAGAATGGGACCGCTCATGGTTCCAATAGCCGCGTTGAGGAACGCTTCCATTAGTGCCGGCAAATCGTCCGGGTGCAGGACGCCGGCAAACGGTTTGTTCAAGAGCTCATCTTGGGTATACCCGGTTATGCGGCAGAGCGCATCGTTGATAAATGTCAGGTTGCCGTTCAGGTCAATGGACGCAACGCCATCGATGGCTGTTTCCACCAGGCTGCGGTATTTTGCTTCGCTCTCCCGCAAGGACTCCTCCACCCGCTTGCGCTCGGTGATGTCGGTCAGATAGCTCATGATAGCTGGTCTGTCTTCCCAAGCGATCAGCACCGAGTTGATCTCCGCCCATCGGATCGAGCCATCCTTTTGGATCGTGCGGAATGGATACACAATCGTAGGAACCTCACCATCCAGCCGTTTCTGGTAGCGCTCGGCCACCAGTAATCGGTCATCTGGGTGGATGAATTCAACAAAGGCTCTGCCGACCGCCTCCTCGAGGGAATAGCCGAACAGCTCGCTTGCCCTGGCGTTGGCGAACCTTAGTACCCCGTCCTGGGTAACGATGATCACCTCGTTGGCGTTCTCCACCAGCACCCGGTACTTTTCCTCGCTCTCCTGCAAGGCCTTCTCCACCCGCTTACGCTCGGTGATATCCAAGACCTGGGCTACGACGTGGGGCACCCCGCCCAGGGAAACCGTTGCCGCTGAATAGACAGCCTCGCGAATCTCACCGGATTTAGTCCGCAGCCTCACGGGGACATTGTGTGTTTCCCCGGCCCCTGCAAGCTCGTGATTGACGTGTTTTTTTGTCGCCGCATCCGTCCAAAGGCCCAATTCCAGGGAATTGCGGCCGATCACTTCCTCCCGGCTGTATCCAGTAAGGGAGAGAAAGGCGTCGTTGATTTCGATGTATCTTCGGTCCGAGGCCGACGAGATCGCCATCGAGAGCGGCGTGAGGTGAAAGGACTTGGAGAACTTTTCCTCGCTCTCCCGCAAGGCTTCCTCAGCCTGTTTGCGCTCGGTGATGTCCTCAAAAACCGCTACAATTTCGCCGGACGGGAGTTTGTAGACAAAGTTTTCATACCAGCCGCTCAACTTGTTATCCTGATAAAAAGTCACCGGATGATACGCCGGTTTGCCGGTCTGCCAAACCTGCCGAAATACCTCGATCAAACCGAATTGTTCGATTCCGGGACGGACCTCAAAGATGCTCTTGCCGATCAGCCGCTCCCGTTGATCTTGATCAATCCTTTCCCCAGCGCGATTAAAGTCCTTGAAGATAAAGTCTTGGCCGTTGTTGATGACTGTATACACCGCTACGCCGCTATTGATGTTTTCGAATAACTCCCGGTAACGAACCTCGCTTTCCCGCAGCGCATCCTCCGCCCGTTTGCGCTCGGTGATATCGGTCAGATAGCTCATGATGGCTGGTCTGTCTTCCCAGGCGATCAGCACCGAGTTGATCTCCTCCCATCGGATCGAGCCATCCTTGTGAATCGCGCGGAATGGATGTACGACCTTAGAAACCTCACCACCCAGCCGTTTCCAGTACCGCTCGGTCACCAGTAGTCGGTCATCTGGGTAGATAAATACGATGAAGGGTTGGCCGATCGCCTCCTCGAGGGAATAGCCGAGCAGCTTGCCCGCCTTGGGATTGGCGAATTTCAGCGCCCCGTCCTGGGTGACGATGATTGCCTCGTTGGCGTTTTCCACCAGCGCCCGGTACTTCTCCTCGCTCTTCCGCAGGGCCTCCTCTGCCCGCTTATATCTATCAATATTCTGAAATGTCCCAGCAAGTTTTGTTATTTTGCCGTCGCTGGTAACGGCCCTTCCAAGCGACCGCACCCAAATCCTATCTTTGCTGCCTGAAGGAATGACAAGGGATTCAAGATCGTATGGTTCGCCCGTTTTCGCAGCTTTCTTTAATGCTTCCTTTAAAGCCTGCCTGGATTCAGGCGCATAGAAATTCAGGGCTTCTTCCAGCTTCGGCCTATATCCCGGCTCGACTCCGTGGATCCGTCCGACCTCCTCCGTCCATGAGACCTCCTGGGTCGAGAGGTCAAGCTCCCAACCTCCGACTTTGGCCATTTCCCCGGTATCCCTGAGAAGCTGAGTACTTTTCTTAAGAGCCTCCTCCGCCCGCTTGGGGTCGGTGATATCCCAGAATGTACCGAGGATGCCGATCACCTCGTCGGATTGGTCCCGGAAGAGCGATTCGATCGTTTGGACGTGGAATTCCTGACCATCCCTGACGTAGTGCTCCTCGATTGTCTCCGACCGACCGGTTTCCAAGATGCGCAGGTCGTCCGCCCGGTATTTTTCCGCCAGCTCTGGCGGGTAGAGGTCGTAGTCGCTCCGGCCGAAGATCTCGCTGGGCTTCATTCCGTGATCCGCGGCATAGTTCTCGTTACAGGCCAGATAGGTTAAGTCACGGCCTTTCAGAAAAATCTTGAAGGGTAGGTTCCCAGCGAGAAGTTTTTCCCAGCTTTCCACCCAACTAGCCGTCAATTTCTCGGGATGCGGCATCTTGCCCCTCTCCATTCAATCACTCCCTAGAGCTATGGGGACAGATTTCAAATCTGTCCCCATAGCTCTCGCTGCTTTGCTCAAGGCGATGTTTGTCGGTATCGAGTTCCGCCGAAGCGTTCTCTTCCGTGACGACAAGGACTCTCATCGCATATCAGATTCTGCTAAAAAAAACTGACCATGACTCCCTACTACGCTTTGAATTGTATAGCCTCGATCGGGCGAAAGATAGCCGCCGATCTCTGTGTTTTCATCCATTGCGACCAGGGCGGCCTCGTCCTCATCCAGGGTCGGAACAGTCTTCGTGTTCCGCAGCAGATCGGTGCGGCCATCGGCTGATGCCCCCTTCCGTTTGCACGGGGAAGGCAGGACGAACTAGATTTCAAGGAGGAGAGCTCAGGGCGTCACGATCTGGAAGTTTGCATCGAAGGTATCGAGCATCTCCAGCAGATCGGACAGTTTTTTCCTGTCCTCTTTTCCTGGGGAGTGCTTTGGGTTTGTCTATTCCTTTAAGGGCAGTGTGACGGTAACGGTGGTTCCCTTCCCTTCCTCACTGGTCAGGGTGATGGTACCGCCATGCTCTTCGACGATGCGGCGGGAGACGTAGAGGCCCAGGCCGGTGCCGGGGATCCCTTTGTGTTGGGCCGAGCGGCCCCGCTGGAAGGGCTGGAAGAGCTGCACCTGCTCGTTGGCTGGGATGCCGGCACCGTGGTCCTCCACCTCCAGCCGGAGCATGTCTCCCTCCATCCCCAACCTGATATCGACCTTTCCACCCTTTTTGGAGAACTTCACGGCGTTGGTCAGCAGGTTCTCCACCACCCGGGCCATGGCTTCCTCGTCGCAGGAGCTCTCCGGTACCGGCTGTGACTCCAACTGTACCTCTACCTGCTTTGCTAAAGCGTAACCCCGCGAATCCTCTACCACTTGCTTGACCATTTCCTTCAGATCGCAAGGGGCGAGGAGGAGGGGGAAGCGGTCCCCTTCGCCGTGTTGGCTGTCTACCAGGTTGTTGATCATCCGCTCCAGGCGTTGTAGGTTGCGCTTCCAGATCTCGCTGTACTCCTGGAAACGGGCTAGTCCCTTTCCTGGAGTCAACTCGCTCAGCATCTCCTGGGTTTGACGCAAGGCCTGGAGGGGAGATTTAAGATCGTGGCTGACGGCGAAGAGGAGGTCGCTGCGGACCTGGCGGATCCTCTCTTCCAACTGCTTGCGCTCGGTGATGTCAGAAAAAACTGTGGAAAACCGGCCTTTTCTCGGACGGGAGACAGTAATCTCTAAGTATTTTCCAATGGGTTCGAAATAAGTTTCAAATGCTATCGGCTCTCCGGATTCAGCAACCTTTGAATAGATATCAAGGAAAGGAGCCTTGCCGGTGCCGTAGACTTGTGACGCCAGAGCGCCGATAACTTGACTTCGGCGAATCCCGGTAATTCTTTCGTAGGAAGGATTAACATCTAGTATACGGTAGTCCGTTGCTTTGCCAGCTGTATCAATGATCTCATCGAGACAACATGCGGCTGCCATGTTCTGAAAAATAGCCCGGAATTTTTCTTCACTTTCCCGCAGAGCTTCTTCCGCCCGCTTGCGGTCGGTGATGTCGCGACCAATTCCGACAATGCCTGTGATATTTCCACTTTCATCTTTCAAGGGAAGTTTTGAAGTGAGCAACCACCGCTGATGACCGTTCTCATTTATCACTAATTCTTCTTTGTTAAGAACAGGTTGGCCT
>JAPLHW010000072.1 GCA_026389425.1 Coprothermobacterota bacterium | reverse complement strand
GCTGACCATGCCGAAGTCGATGAAGGCCACCCGGTTCCCTTCCAGGGCAAAGAGGTTGCCGGGATGAGGGTCGGTGTGAAAGAAGCCGTAGATGAAGATTTGCTTCAGAAAGGCATTCGCCCCATTGATGGCCAATTGCTTTCGGTCCAACCCGGCTTTTTCCAACGCCTTGAGATCGGAGATCTTGATCCCCTCGACTCGCTCCATCACCATCACATGTTGGCTGGAGTAGGCGGGAAAGACCTGGGGGATATAGACCGTGGCATCATCCTCGAACATTTGGCGGATACGTTCCGTGTTGCGCGCCTCGATGGTGAAGTCCAGCTCCTTGAGGATCGCCTGGCGGAATTCCTGCACCATCTGCAACGGGTTATAGGGTTTTAGTTCCTCCACATAACGGTTGGCCAAGAGAGCCAGTTGAGCCAGGATATCCAGATCCTCGTCGATGATCTCTTTGACCCGAGGCCGCTGCACTTTAACGACCACTTTTTTACCGTCCAATAGTGTCGCCAGGTGAACCTGAGCGAGGGAGGCCGCTGCCGCCGGTTTGGGCGAGAAGTGACGGAAGACCTCCTCCAACGGCTTCTTTAGGTCCGCCTCTACTGCTGCCTTCACTTCTTCGAAAGGGAAGGGGGGAACATGATCCTGCAGCTTGCGCAACTCGCTGCAGTAGCGCGGCGGAATCAGGTCGGGCCGGGTAGAGAGGATTTGGCCGAATTTGATGAAGGTCGGCCCCAACTCTTCCAAGACCTTCCGAAAACGGACAGCGGCCGGCACGTCGTGGAGCGCCTTTCCATCTGCATCTGAGGAACGAAAGAGGCGGCGACCCAACCTCGACCGATCCAGGCCGGTACGATCGACAAAGGTTCCGAAACCGTACTTGGCCAAGACATCGAGGATCTGACCCAGTCGGCGGACATTGCGGAAAAAACGGTAACGAGCCATCTGATGACTACCCTAGGGTTTCCGAGAGCTTTCCCGATCATTTGCGGGTACGGACCTGGAATTTGCGGTAAGAGTTATCCCTCCATCTCCTTCTTTGTTTCTTTCGCTTCTTTCTTTAGCGCTTTCTTTAACTCCTCGATCTCCGCTCTCAGTTCAGAGACTTCCTTGCGCGTCGGCAGGCCGGATTTCGCCAGCATCTCTGCGAAGACCTTCTCGGACTGCTTGCGGATCTCTTTTTGGGCTTCTTCCCCCTTCTCGATCAATCCCTTGATCAGGCCCTTGCTTTCTTCCTTACCGATTTCCCCCTGCTTGACCAGAGAGTCCACCACGGCTTGTGCTTTCTCCTGCGTCCAAACGGCTGTGCCCAACCCCAGGTTAAGCAGGTTATCCAACAGTTCTTTCAACATCGTTGCCCTCCGTTCCTAGCATTTATTGATTCTCCACTTCATTTTAACGGTTGTGCGCCGCCCTTGGCAAAGGAATCGAGCAGGAATAAACCGAAGAACAGCAAGAAATCTTACTGAAACCTCTTCCAAAGCCGTCGAAGCCGCTATAATAGAAATAGCTCAGAAAAGGAGGCAAGAATGAACGGTAGGATCGGCAGACTGCTTGCGCTCGGACTGGTACTCTTGGCCTTGGTCAGCGGTTGCGGAGGGGAACCCCCCCCGGAGACGCCCACGACCACTTCCGCCACGCCGACTGTCACAGCAAGCCCCACTAAAACACCCACTGTGACGCCAACATCACCAAAACCTTCTCCCACCGCGGCCAAGAAATATGTCACCGACGACGAAGTTCGTTTTCGGGCAAGCCCAAGCACGGATGCGGAGATCTTCCAGACCCTGATGAAGGGCACTGAGGTCCAAGTTCTGCAGGTCGAGGGAGAATGGACCAAGGTCAGCTTTGAAGGGCAAACCGGCTATATTTTCAGCCTTTACCTCAGCGGGACTGTGCCGACACCCTGAGCACGCGACGCTTCTACCGCTTGCTGCACCCCTCGGCTTTGACAGACACTGAGGCGGAGACTATAATTGCAGGACTATCTCAGGGAAGGAACTCGTATGTACGCAGTTGTGCAAATCGGTGGAAAACAGCACAAGGTTCAGCCCGATGCCACCTTCAGGGTGGATTGCCTAACCGGCGAAGTGGGGCAGACCTTGGAGTTGAACAAAGTAGCCATGATCGTCGACCGGGACAAGGTCTTGGTGGGCAAACCTTTCGTAGAAGGAGCGATCCTTCGCGTGACCGTTCTCGAACAGGGCCGCGACCGGAAAGTGAGGGTCTATACTTACAAAGCGAAGACCAACTTTCACCGTATGGCCGGACACCGCCAAGATGTGACCACCCTCCTCGTCGAGGAGATCACTTATCCTGGGCAGGAAGGAGAGAGCTAGATGGCACACAAGAAAGCCGGCGGCAAGTCACGCAACGGGCGCGATTCCAATGCTCAGCGGCTGGGTGTCAAGCGCTTTGGGGGAGAGTATGTGACGGCTGGTTCGATCATCGTCCGGCAACGCGGTTCGCGCATCAAAGCAGGGCAAAATGTAGGCCTTGGCCGCGATTACACTCTCTTCGCCACGACGGATGGCTTCGTCAAATTCGAGCGTGTCGGGAGAACCGAGAAGCGCGTCAGCGTCTTCGCCTGAACACTCTCGTCTCCCATTTCGATAGGCTTCGAAGCTCCTCTTTCGGAGCCTGTTTCG